>DASVWP010000226.1:0-3607 GCA_036393155.1 Solirubrobacterales bacterium
CGGGGTCGAGGTCCGCGGCCAGCTCGCCGTAGCTGACGGTGGCGCCGTAGGGGATCTCCCGCAACCGGGCCCAGACGGCCCGCTCCAGCGGCGAGCCGCCGAGGTCGAGCTCCAGCTCGAAGGCCCGCCGCTCGCCGCCGAAGTACTCGTCGAGCTGATCGGTGACCCGCGGCAGCGGGCGGCGCGCCGTCTCGGCGAGCCGCGGCGCGCGGCCCGGGAAGTGGATCCCGGTCAGCCCGCCCGGCCCCGCGGTCACGGTCAGCGGCCCCAGCGGGCTCTCGTAGACGGTCCAGGCGGTGCTCATCGGGCTCACCCAAGTAGAACGGCTCCGGCGGCGGCAACGTGAGATCAGAGGTGCGACTTTTGGGCGCTATAGCGCCCAAAACTCACGCTGATCCACAGCGTCTGGAGGAAGGGGCGCTCAGCCGCGGGTGCCGCCGCCGCGGCCGTCCGGGCTCCAGCCCGGACCGCGGAACAGGTAACCGAGGCGGTGGCGCCAGTTGTCGGTGGCACGTACGTCGGCGGCGATCGCCGCGAACTCGTGGAAGGCGACCCTGGCCGGGCGGAAGCTGCGGACGTTCTTGGTCAGGCCGTAGCGGACCCGCTCGGTCTCGCCCTGGAAGGTCCCGAAGAGGCGGTCCCAGATAATCAGGAGGCCGCCGTAGTTGCGGTCGAGGTAGAGCTCGTTGGAGCCGTGGTGCACGCGGTGGTGCGAGGGCGTGTTGAAGACGAACTCGATCGGCGCCGGCAGCCGCTTGATCCGCTCGGTGTGGATCCAGAACTGGTAGATCAGGCTGACCGCCTGCTGGGTGAGGATCATCCAGGGCTGGAAGCCGACCAGCGCCATCCCGGCCCAGAACGGCAGCGCGGTCATCGGCGTCCAGGTCTGCCGCAGCGCGGTCGAGAGGTTGTAGTGCTCGGAGGAGTGGTGGACGACGTGGCTGGCCCAGAAGACCCGCACCTCGTGGTGGATGCGGTGGAACCAGTAGTAGGAGAAGTCGTCGGCGAAGAACAGCAGGACGTAGGTCCACCACTGGTCGGCCGGCATCCGCAGCGGCGTCAGCTCGTAGAGGCCGGCGTAGACGACGACCACGACCAGCTTCCAGATCAGGTTGATGAGGACGTTCCCCAGCCCCATGGTCAGGCTGGTGCGGGTGTCGCGCAGCTCGTAGCCGACCAGGTCCTCGTCGGCGGCGAGGCGGAAGGACCACAGCTCGACCGCCAGCAGCAGCACGAACGCGGGGATCGCGTAGAAGATCAGTTCCGCCACAGCGCCAATCCTAGACGGTGGCTGGCGGGCCAGCCAAGGCCCAGACGTCCTCCAGGAAGGCGGTCAGCTCGGCGTTCAGGCGCTCGGGGGTGAGCCGCCACTCGAGGATTGAGTTGGCTTCGACCAGCTGGGCGTTGGGCAGCTCTTCGGCCAGCATCCCGGAGTCGCTGAACGGGTGCAGGGGATCGCGCGGGTGGCCGACGATCAGCGTCGGCTGCTCGATCCGCTTCCGCTGCTCGCGGTGCGGCGCCGTCTCCCCCAGCAGCAGGCCCTCCAGGACCGCCCGCGAGGGACCGGGCCGCTGGCGCACCCAGTCGAGGCCGATGTCGAGCAGGTAGCTGCTGCGCGGAACCGCCGAGGTGAGCAGCGAGAGCCCCTCGAAGAGGGGCCGGCCGACCCGCAGGCCGAGCAGCAGCGGGGCGAAGATCGCCGCCACCGCCGGCAGGGCGTTGTCGAGCACCGGCATCTCGATGAACAGGCCGCCCGCCCGCTCCGGCTCGCGCACCGCCAGCTCGAGGGCGATGTTGGCGCCGAGCGAGGTCCCGCCGACCACCGCCTGCTCCTCGCCGAGGTGGTCGAGCAGCGCCGCCACCTGGCGGGCGAACAGGGGCATCGAGTAGAGCCGCAGGTCCTCGGGCCGGTCGGAGCGGCCGTGGCCGAGCATGTCGACGCAGACCACCCGGTTGCCGCGCCCGGCGAGCTCGGGGGCGAGGCGGTCGAACATGCGGCGGTTCATCAGCAGGCCGTGGACCAGGACGATGAGCCGCTCGCCCTCGCCGTGGACGTCGTAGGAGACCCGGTGGCCCTCGTAGCGGAACTCGCCCATGAGCGGAATGCTACGGATGCCAGGGGACCCGGGCCGGCCTAGGTTCGTCCCATGCCGGCTCAGCTATCCCCGCTCGACACCGCCTTCCTCGAGCTGGAGGAGGCCGACGACTCCGCCCACATGCACATCGGCTGGGCGATGGTCTTCGATCCTCTGCCCGACGGCGGCGCCCCCTCGCTGGACGCGCTGAGGGCGCAGACCGAGGAGCGGCTCGACCTCCTCCCCCGCTTCCGCCTGCGACTCTCCTCGCCGCGGGTCGGCGCGCTCTCCTGGCCGAGCTGGGAACCCGACCCCGACTTCGACGTCGCCAACCACATGCGCCGGGCCAGCCTGCCGGCGCCGGGCGGCGAGGCGGAGCTGATGGAGTGGCTGGGCGACTTCTACTCCCACCGCCTCGACCGGACCCGGCCGCTGTGGGAGATCACGCTGCTCGACGGGCTCGAGGCCGGGCGCTGGGCGCTGGTCACCAAGGCCCACCACTGCCTCGTCGACGGGGTCAGCGGCGCCTCGGTCGCGGTCGCCCTCCTCGACGCCGAGCCCGACCCGCCGGCCGGCTCGGCCGGCCTGGCGGCGCTGGCCGCACCCGCCGCGGAGGAGCCGCGGGGGGACGGCCCCCTGGCCCGCCTGCAGGCGGCGCTGGGCACGGGCCTGGGAACGGTGACCCACCCGCGAAGACTGGGCGCGGTGCTCTCCCGCTCGCGGGCGGTGGCCGAACTGCTGGTCCGCGACGAGATGCTGGGCGCCCCCCACACCAGCCTCAACGAGCCGATCGGGGCGAGCCGGCGCCTCGGCGCGGTCGACGTCCCGCTCGACCGGCTGAAGGAGATCAAGAACGCGCTCGGCGGCCACGTCAACGACGTCGTCCTGGCCGCCGTCGCGGGCGGGCTGCGGGAGCTGCTGGAGCATCGCGGCGAGCTCGACGGGATCGACCGGGTGCGGGCGATGGTGCCGGTCAACCGGCGCGCGCCGGAGGAATCGCTGACGCTCGGCAACCGCGTCTCCTCGCTGTTCGTCGAGCTGCCGCTGGCCGAGCCCGACCCGCTGCTGCGTTACCGCAAGACGGTCGCCGCATCGAGCGCGCTGAAGCGGGCCGGGCAGTCGGCCGGAGCCGAGACCCTGGTCGACCTGGCCGGCATCGCGCCGCCGGCGATCCACGGCATCGTCGCCCGCCTCGCTTTCAAGCCGCGGCTCTTCAACGTCACGATCACCAACGTGCCGGGGCCGCAGACCACGCTCTACGCGCTCGGCGCGCCGATGCTCCGCGTGATCCCCCTGGTGCCGATCTTCTCGGGCCACGCCGTCGGCGTCGCCGTCGTCAGCTACGACGGCGACGTCGTCTTCGGGCTCAACGCCGACCGCCCCACGGTGCCAGACCTGGAGGCGATGCAGGCCGGGATCGAGCGCTCGCTGGCCGACCTCGGGGCGGCGGCCGCGGCGGTCCGCTGACCCGCCGCGGCGCCGGCCGCGGCTACTTCGGGGCGGGGACGATCCGCATCCAGGGACGCGGCGCC
>DASVWP010000227.1:0-2080 GCA_036393155.1 Solirubrobacterales bacterium
AGCTGGTAGGCGTCGCGCAGCTTCTCGGTCATGTGGTCGAAGCTGGGCAGGCCCAGCAGGGTCGCCGGGTCGGCCGCCGGGCGCCCGGCGGCGAGGAAGACCAGCGGCTCGGCGGCCCCGGCGGCGGCCGCTCCGCCGAGCGCCAGCGGCTGCAGCAGGTCCCCGGCCTCCGCCTCCCAGCGCAGATACTCGTGGATCCCCGGCGTCGCCGCGAGCCCCAGCTCGGCGGCCAGGCGCGGGCGCCCGAGGTCGCCGTCGAGCAGCGCCACCCGCCGGCCCGAGGCGGTGGCGACGCCGGCCAGGGCGATCGCCGCCGGGCCGACCGCGTCGCCGGCCCCGGTGACCAGGACGACGCGCTGGTCCCCCAGGCGCTCCAGCAGCTCGGAGACCTGCTCGAAGTCGCTGCGCCGCAGCGACCAGGCCGGTCCCTCCACGGCCGCCGGGCCGGCGATCTCGGCCAGCACCGGCAGCTTGCCGCGGCGGCCCAGCATCACATTCGCTCGGGGGCGGAGATCCCCAGCAGGTCCAGCGCGCCGGCGATCGTCCGCTTCGTCGCCAGGCAGAGCGCCAGCCGCGAGCGCTCCACCCCCTCCCCCTCGGCCCCGACCACCTGGCAGTCGCGGTAGAAGGCGTGGAAGTCGGCGGCAACCGCGGTCGAGTAGGCGCAGATCCGGTGCGGGGCGCGCCGCGCTGCCGCCTGGCGCACCTCCTCGGGGAACTCCAGCAGCCGCTTGACCAGCGCCTTCTCGCTCGGGTCGAGCGGCGGCGGCGCCCCCGGCTCCCCCGGTCCCGCCGCCGCCCCCTCGGCGGCCGTGCCGGCTTTGCGGAGGATGCTGGCGATCCGGGCGTGGGCGTACTGGACGTAGTAGACGGGGTTCTCGTTCGACTGGCTGCGGGCCAGGTCGAGGTCGAGGTCGACGGTCGTCTCGTGGCTGCGCCAGAGCATGAACCAGCGGGTCGCGTCGACGCCGATGTCCTCGAGCAGGTCGTCGAGGGTGACGAATTCGCCGCTGCGCTTCGACATCTGCGCCCGCTCGCCGCCCTCGACCACGTGGACGAGGTTCATGATCAGCGCCTCGAAGCGCTCGGGATCGCCGCCGAGGGCGGCGATCGCCGCCCGGATCCGCGCCACGTAGCCGTGGTGGTCGGCGCCGAGGACGTCGATCAGCCGCTCGAAGCCGCGCTGCAGCTTGTCCCAGTGGTAGGCGACGTCGGCGGTCAGGTAGGTCGGCTCGCCGTCGGATTTGATCAGCACCCGGTCCTTGTCGTCGTCGAAGGTGGTCGTCCGCAGCCAGAGCGCGTCTTCGCTGCGGTAGGTGTGGCCCTCGGCCTCAAGCTGGGCGAGCGCCGACTCGACCTCGCCGCGCCGGTAGAGCTCGCGCTCGGAGGTCCAGACGTCGATGTGGATGCCGAAGCGCTCCAGCGTCTCCGCCACGTGCTCCAGCATCAGCTCGATCCCCCGCGAGCCGACCGCCTCGCGGTCGAACGACGCGATCCCCTCACCGGCGATCCGCTCGGCGAGCTCGACCACGTACTCGCCGGCGTAGCCGCCCTCGGGGACCTCCTCGCCGTCCATCCGGGCCGCGATCGAGTCGGCGAAGCGGCTGATCTGGGCCCCCGCGTCGTTGACGTAGTACTCGCGCGTCACCTCGTGCCCGACCGCTTCCAGCAGCCGCGCGACCGAGTCGCCATAGGCGGCGAGCCGGCCGCCGCCGACGTGCAGGGGGCCGGTCGGGTTGGCCGACGGGCCCTCGACCAGGGCGCGCTCCGGGGAGGCGGTCGGCGCCGGCCCGAGGGCGTTGCCGGCCCCGAGGAGCGCGGCCAGGGCGCCCCGGTACCAGGCGTCGGCGAGGAAGAGGTTGACGAAGCCGGGGCCGGCCACCTCGATCCGCTCCAGGGCGCCGCCGGCGCCGAGCTCCCGCTGCAGCTCCGCGGCCAGCCGCTCGGCCACGGCGCGGGGTGGTTCGCCGAGCGGCCCGGCCAGCAGCATCGCGGCGTTGGAGCTGTAGTCGCCGAGCTCGGGCTTCGGCGGCCGCTCCAGCGTCTCCGCCACGTGCTCCAGCATCAGCTCGATCCCCCG
>DASVWP010000228.1:0-3539 GCA_036393155.1 Solirubrobacterales bacterium
CGATCGCCGCCCGGGCGTCGCCCTCGTCGACCTCGACCTCCCAGTCGTCCATCGGCAGGGAGACGAAGACCGGCCCGCGGGGCGGCAGCGAGGCGAGGTGGGCGCCGTGGGCCAGGGCCAGCGGCACGTCCTCGGCCCGCGGCGGCTCATAGGACCACTTGACCAGCGGGTGCGGCATCCGGGTCGCGTCGCGGTTGGTCAGGTTGGCCTGCAGAGTGATCTGCGCCCGCGCCTGCTGGCCGGCGGTGACCAGCAGCGGCGAGTGGTTGGCCTGAGCGTTGAAGATCGCCCCCATCGCGTTGCCGACGCCGGGCGCGGTGTGGAGGTTGACGCAGGTGGTCCGGCCGGAGGCCTGGGCGAAGCCGTCGGCCATCCCCACCACGACCGCCTCCTGCAGCCCCAGCACGTAGCGGAAGTCGCTCGGGAAGTCGGCGAGCATCGGCAGCTCGGTCGAGCCGGGGTTGCCGAACATCGTCGTCATCCCCTGCGCCCGGAAGAGCTCGAAGGTGGCGTCCCTGACCGTCGTCATCGCCCCGAACCCTATCCATTGCAAGTTTCGTTGCATTGAAGGAATTCGCGAGCCTCGCGCGAGGGAGCGTTCAAGGCGTCGCGGGGGTCACGTCGATACCAAAAGGGTGAGGCAGGAGACCCGCACTCAGAGCGCGCTTGGCCCCGTGCGAATCGCCGTGGCTGCCGCGCTCGCCTGCCTCGCACTGCTTGCCCTGGCCGCGACCGCTCGCGCCGAACCTCCCCCCGCGACGACCAAGATCGTCTACGCGCCGGGGAAGATCGTCCCGATCCCGGCCTCGATCCCGCACGAAGCAGGCGACATGGTCGACCGCAGGATCATCCCCGACCTGCGCTGGATCGCCGCCCGCTACCCGATCTACATCACCGACGGCTACTCGGGCCCGCTGCCCGACGGCGAACACGTCGGCTGCGACATGTGCCACGTCAGGGGCTCCGACCACTACAACGGCCTCGCGGTCGACATCGTTCCCGTGGGCGGCGGCACCACCTGCGACGCCAGCTGGGCGCCGATCACCCGCCTCGCCCTCTGGGCCGAGCCGACCCAGGAACATCCGGTCCCCCCGTTCCGCTGGGTCGGCTACAACGGCGACGCCGGCCACGGCTGCGGCAACCACCTGCACCTCTCCTGGAACCACGCGCCGGCGCCGATGTTCCAGCTCGCCGAATGGGTCGAAGTCTTCCCGGTGGCGCCGGCCGAAGCCGGCGAACCGGCGGCCGGCAAGAAGGCCACGACGAAGCCGAAGGCTCCGCCGCCGGCGCCCAAAGCGCCGACCGGGCCCGCCGGCGGGATCTCCCGCGCCCCGACCGGCGGCGTCGGCTACCGCGAGCCCGAGCGGACCGGTCCGACCGGCGGCCTCGCCCTCCACAGCAGCTAAGCCGCGGGCCGCGTCGAATTTGTCGCCTTGAGGGAGCCAAACTCGACACGAGGTTGAGCCTCCATAGGATGCGGGGCCGATGCGGACTCGGCTCGCGATCGTCCTTGGAACCCTCGTCGCCCTCGCCTCCCTGACCGCCGCCGGCTGCGGCGGCAACCGGGCCGACGGCTCGACGCCGGTCGCCTGCCTGGAAGGCCCGAACGCCTACCTGAAGGCGCTGCAGGCGGCGCCGGGCGCGGTGCGGCTCGGCGGCGAGACGCCGATCTCCGGCTGCCTGACCGAAAACCAGCAGCCCGGCGAGCTGGCGACGGTCGGCGAAGCGATGGTCGAGACGGCGACGCGGCTGAACGCGCAGGGACGGGCGGAAGAAGGCGGCAGGGCGGCGGTCGGGCTCGGCTACCTGCTCGGGGCCGTCGAGCGCGGCGCGTCCGCCACCGAAGGGATCCACAGCGAGCTGGTCCGCCGGCTCGTCGTCGCCGCCCGCTTCAGTCCCGGCCGCCAACCGCTCTCGCTGGCCTTCTTGCGCGCATATCGGACTGGATACGCTGCTGGCCATAGTGCTGGATGAACTTCGAAAGGCCGTGAAAACCAAGCAGGTCGGCGGACGCAGGGAGGGCGACGAAGCGAGCGCACCTGTTGCGTGCGCGAGCGAGGCGCCTGACCGAGGACGCCGAGATGCGCCGGTTTGCAGCGGCCGCTATTGAGGAGACACATGCCTGAGCAGCTCTGGGGTGGCGAGACCACCAAAGCCGTAGACAACTTCCCCGTTTCCGGGCAGCGCGTGCCGGTGCCGGTCGTGCGCTGGCTGGGCCGGATCAAGTCCGCCGCCGCCGAGGCCAACGGCGCCCTCGGCAAGCTCGACTCCGACCTCGCCGGCGACATCGCCGCCGCCGGCCGCGAAGTCGCCGAAGGCAAGCACGACGACCAGTTCCCGGTCGACGTCTTCCAGACCGGCTCGGGCACCTCCTCGAACATGAACGCCAACGAGGTGATCGCCAACCTCGCCGGCGACGCGGCGCATCCCAACGACCACGTCAACATGGGGCAGTCCTCCAACGACGTCTTCCCCTCCGCCGTCCACCTGGCGGCCCTGGACGAGGTGACCCGCGACCTGTTGCCGGCGATGGGCGGGCTGGAGTCTGCGCTGGAGGCGAAGGCGAAGCAGTTCGCCGACGTCGTCAAGGCCGGCCGCACGCACCTGATGGACGCGGTGCCGGTCACCCTGGGGCAGGAGTTCGGCGGCTACGCGGCGCAGGTGCGGCTCGGCGTGCAGCGGGTCGAGGGGACGCTGCGCCGGGTCGGCCAGATCCCGCTCGGCGGCACCGCCACCGGGACCGGCCTCAACACCCACCCCGAGTTCGCCGCCAAGGTGCGTGAGAAGCTCGCCGCCGACACCGGCCTGGCGATCTCCGAGCCGCTGGACCCGTTCGAGGCGCAGGGCAACCGCGACGCCCTGGTCGAGCTTTCGGGCGCGCTCAAGGTCTACGCGGTCTCGCTGAACAAGATCGCCAACGACCTGGCGCTGATGGGGTCCGGCCCGCGCGCCGGCCTCGCCGAGCTGCGCCTGCCGGAGCTGCAGAAGGGCTCCTCGATCATGCCGGGCAAGGTCAACCCGGTGATCCCGGAGGTCGTGATCCAGGTCGCCGCCCAGGTGATCGGCAACGACGCCGCGATCACCGTCGCCGGCAGCCAGGGCCAGTTCGAGCTCAACGTGCGGGTGCCGCTGATCGCCCGCAACCTGCTCGACTCGATCAAGCTCCTGGCCTCCGCCTCGCGCCTGCTGGACGAGAAGTGCGTCAGCGGCCTGGAGGCCAACGAGGAGATGACCGAGCGCCACGCCGAGGCGACGCTCGCCACGGCGACCGCGCTCAACCCCCACATCGGCTACGACCGCGCCGCCGACATCGTCAAGGCGGCCGCCGAGTCGGGCCGCTCGCTGCGCGAGGTCGCGCTCGAGCAGGGCGTCGAGCCCGCGGTGCTGGAGGAGGCGCTCGACCACCGCCGCATGGCCCGCCCCCACGAGTAAAGAAGCCAACTCAAACGATCCAGCGATAGGCGGCCGAGCCGCCGAGAGGGGCGGGCGCTCCCTCTCCAGACACTCCACATCGAGCGCAGCGAGATGGTCTGGAGACG
>DASVWP010000229.1:0-6068 GCA_036393155.1 Solirubrobacterales bacterium
GCCGGCCTCCTTGGCCTCCTCGACGACCGCGTCGAGCTCCTGCCGGCTGCGCGAGATGACCGCGACGGTCGCGCCCTCGGCGGCGAGCCCGAGGGCGATCGCGCGGCCGATCCCCCGGCCGGCGCCGGTGACGATCGCGACCCGGTCCCGCAGCCGCTCGCTCACCGTTCGAACCACTCCCGGCGACGCTCCAGCGGCTGGGACAGGTAGTCGCGCAGCGCCGGCGCGGCTTCCGGGGACTGCTTCGCGCGGTAGGCGCTGTCGAGCTCGAAGTCGAGGGCGACCGAGAGCGGCACCCCCTGGCTCTGGTAGACGATCTTCTTCGCCATCGCCACCGCCGCCCGCGGCAGCGTCGCCATCCGCTCGGCGACCTCCGTCGCCGCCGCCAGAGCGTCGTCCTCCAGCAGCTCGAGCAGGCCGGCGTCGAAGGCCTCCTGCGGGCTCAGCGCCCTGGCGCCGGCGCCGAGCAGCATCGCCCTGCCGGGGCCGATCAGCCGCGCCATCCGGGTCAGGCCGGTCCCCCCGGGCACGATCCCCAGGCGCGTCTCGATCAGCCCGTAGCGGTGGTCGGCGCGCTCGCCGACCCGGATGTCGGCGGAGAGCGCGAACTCGAAGCCGACGCCCATCGCGTCGCCGTTCAGCGCCGCGACGATCGGCATCGGCGCCTTGTTCATGTCCTGCGTGAGGACGTGGATGCGGCGGCTGCGCCGCGGCGACTCGATCGGCCCCTCCGGCTCGACCTGCTTGAGCAGGATCCCGTCGACTTCGAAGTGGGTGATGAACTTGCCGGGCCGCCCGCCGGCCAGGACGACGGCCGGGACCTGCCGCGCCGTCCACTCGGCGACCAGGTCCTCGAGCTGGCCGATGTCCTCGTCGGTGTAGTAGTTCATCGGCGGCCGGTCGAACCGCGCTATGACCACCCCGCTGCCGGACTCCTCGACCTTCCACATCGACCGCGACCCTCCGTTTCAGCTCGGGTCGCCGGGGACCGACGTCGCCCGCGAGCGCGCCCAGGCGCGGCGCTCGGCGAAGGGCGTGGCGACGTAGTCCTCCATCGCCGCCACCGCCTCGTCGGTCAGCATCGTCGCCAGGAAGGCGTCGGCCTCGATCCGGAGGCCCTCGCCGAGCGGCAGCGAGGAGCCGCGCAGGACGCTGCGCTTGACCGCCGCCAGGGCGGCCGGCGACTGGCGCGCCAGGTTGCCGGCGATCTCCAGGGCGCGGGCGCGGGGATCGTCGGCAAGCTCGCTGACCAGGCCGAGCGCCAGCGCCTGCTCGGGCGAGACGATGCGGCTGCGCAGGATGAAGTCCAGCGCCGGGCCGGGGCCGATGATCCGCGGCAGCCGCTGCGTCCCGCCACCGCCCGGGATGATCCCCAGCGCCACCTCGGGGAAGCCGATCGAGAAGTCGCCGCGCTTGGCGATCCGGATGTCGCAGCCGAGCGAGAGCTCCAGGCCGCCGCCCATCGTGTCGCCGCTCATCGCCGCGATCACCGGCTTCTCGAGGTCGCTGACGTCCTGGACCAGCGCGTGGTAGCCGTCGTTGACGTCGGTTCCCAGCCCGCGCATCGTGTCGCGGTCGCCGGCCAGCGCCGCCAGCTCCTCGACGCTGTAGTGGGTGAGGTACTGGTCCGCGGGACCGCCGGTGAGGATGACGGCGCGGACCGCGGGGTCACGCCAGCCGGGCACCAGCGCCGCCAGCTCTTCGACCCCCTCGCCGACCAGGTAGTTCATCGGCGGGTTGGTGTAGGCGGCGACGACGATGCCGTCGTCGCGCCGCTCGACGTCCCAGAGACCCATGCGGCGCAGCGTAGTTCGGCGCCCGGGGCCCGGCGCGGGACTTTCGTGCCTCCTTGGAGTACCCACAAGGACGACCCGGGGCGGCCGCTCGACGGGCACTCGGCGCACGTCCCCTTCCCCATGCGGCAAGATCGAGTCGATGACCATCCAGCGCATGGACCACGTCGGCATCGTGGTCGACGACCTGCCGGCCGCGATCGGGTTCTTCGCCGAGCTCGGGCTGGAGCTGCTCAGCGAGTGGTCCGCCGAGGACGGCGCGGTGGATCGGATCGTCGGGCTCGAGGACGTGCGCGCGGACGCGGCGATGATGCAGACCCCGGACGGCAGGGGGCGGATCGAGCTGGTTCGGTTCAACTCGCCGCCGAGCCCGGGCCGCAGCGACGACGCTCCGTCCAACGCGCCCGGCATCCGCCACCTCTCCTTCGAAGTCGGCGACCTCGACGCCGCGCTGAGCGGCGTGCGAGCCCACGGCGGCGAGCTCGTCGGCGAGGTGGAGAGCTATGGCGGCAGCTACCGGCTCTGCTACGCCCGCGGGCCGGCGGGCGTCATCGTCGAGCTGGCCGAGCGGATCGGCTGAGCGGCCCCGTCAACTGCGGGCCGCCGCGACGACCAGCTCGCAGGGGCCGGCGAAGCCGTCCGGGCCCTCGAACCGGCGCATCGCCGCCTCGATCTCGGCCCAGACCTCCTCCTGCTCGGCCTCCTGGAGGCCGGCGAGCATCTGGTGCAGGGCGCCGAACGACTCGCGGGCGAAGCTGACGTACTCGGCCGCGGAGTCGAGTCGCAGGGGCGCGGCGACCCGGCGCACGGCGGTATCCGTGAAGCCGGCGCCCTCGTAGGCCGCCTCGACCGCGCCCTCGGCGCCGAGCGAGAACGGCCCCGGCTGGCCGGGCGCCGGGGCCGGCAGCCCGACCCGCTCGCGGATGATCCCGACCGGGATCGAGAAGAACTCGTTGCGCTCGGCGGTCGTGTAGTTGACGCTGGCCACGCGGCCGCCCGGCTTCAGCGCCCGGTGGATCGCGCCGAGCGCGGCGGCCCGGTCGGGCATGTAGATCAGGCCGAGGCGGCTGACCGCGGCGTCGAAGCTGGCGGGCTCGACATCCAGCGCCTCGGCGTCCGCCTCCATGGTCGTGAGGTTGGTGAGGCCGGCCTCGCCGGCGGCCCGCTCCGCGTAGCGGAGGATCTCGGAAGAGAGGTCGGTGGCAAGCACCGTGCCCGCCGCGCCGACCCGCCGCGCCGCCCGCAGGCTCTGCCCCCCGGCCCCAGCGGCCACGTCGAGCACCCTGTCGCCGGGACCGACCTCGGCCAGGTCGAGCATCAGCTCGCTCGCCTCGTCCAGCCAGCGCTCGAGGACCCCTCCCCAGCGATACCACGGCTCGGCCGCCCGCTGCCACTGCGCGCGGGTCGTCTCCTTGTAGCCCTCCGGGTCGAAGCTCGCGCTCGCCATCGTCTCCGCTGGACGGTATTCGAATCGACCGCATCGAATAGGGTGCGGCCGGTCTGAGGACCTTGATGCAATCTGTCGAGACGGGGCAAATGAGCGGGGGCTACGAGGAATTCAAGACGCTCGTCCGCTCCTACCACCCGGTGATCGCGATCGACACCGTGGAGGAGGACCGGGTCGAGCGGCTGCTGACGCGAACGGCGGCCGATCTGGGGGTGCGACTGCTGGAATGGTCGATCACCTCCGGGCTGCGCGGCCATGGCGAGGAGGGGCCGATGTACGGGACCACCGACCCCAGCCGGGCGCTCGCCGAGCTCGAGGAATCGAGCCAGAACGCGATCTACTGGTTCAAGGACTTCACCCCCCACCTCGGCACCGGCAGCGTCGCCCGCCAGCTCCGCGAGCTGACCGAGCGGATGGTCGACGCGCACGCGACGACGACGCTGGTGCTCACCGGCGCCGGCCTCCAGCTGCCGCCGGACGCCGTCCCGGACGCCACCTACTACGTGCTGCCAACCCCGAGCGAAGACGAATACGGAGAGACGATCGACTGGGTGCTCAGCTCGGTCGCCTGGCGCGACAACACCCAGATCGACACCTCGCAGCTCGACAAGCCGGCGCTGATCCAGGCGCTGAGCGGGATGACCCTGGCCCAGGCGCGGCAGGCGATCGCCTACGCGGCGCTCGACAACGGCCGGCTCGGCCCTGAGGACATTCCCGGGATCGTCGGGATGAAGGCGAAGGCGATCAACGAGGGCGGAGTCCTCGAGTACTTCCCGCCCGAAGACGGCCACCGCGAGCTGGGCGGCTTCGACGGCCTCAAGGCGTGGCTCGCGGACGCCCGCATGGGCTTCTCCGAGCAGGCCGAGGCGTTCAACCTCGCGCCGCCGAAGGGGGTGTTGATCGTCGGCGTGCAGGGCTGCGGCAAGTCCGAGGCGGCGAAGGTGATCGCCCACCAATGGGGCCTGCCACTGCTCCGGCTCGACGCCGGCCGCCTCTACGGGAGCCTGATGGGCGAGTCGGAGCGGAACTTCCGCCGGGCCACCTCGCTCGCCGAAGCGCTGTCCCCCGACGTCCTCTGGATCGACGAGATCGAGAAGGGGTTCGCGCCCAACAGCGGCGACGGCGACGCCGGCCTCTCGCAGCGCATCTTCGGCTCCTTTCTCACCTGGCTGCAGGAGAAGAAGCGCGAGGTCTTCGTCATCGCCACCGCCAACGACCTCGCCAAACTGCCGCCCGAGCTGCAGCGCAAGGGCCGCTTCGACGAGATCTTCTTCGTCGACCTGCCCGGAGAACGCGCCCGTGGCGAAATCTGGCAGATCCAGCTCCGCGCCCACAACCAGGACCCGGGCCACTTCGACCTCCCCGGCCTCGTCGCCGCCAGCGACGGCTTCACCGGCGCCGAGATCGAGCAGTGCGTGATCTCCTCGCTCTACGCCGCGCTGCGAACCTCCCAGCCGCCGAGCACCGAGCTGCTGCTCGCCGCGATCGGATCCACCGTGCCGCTCTCGGTCACCCGCGCCGCCGACATCGACGCCCTGCGGGACCGGGCGCGCGACTTCCGCTTGGCGGAGTGAGGGCGAGACCTCGACGAAACGCCCGCATGACCTCGATTTTCATGGCGATGTCTCGGTCCCTGCGACCGGGCGGTGCCCACCTAGATAGATGAATGAGTCAGGTTCGATTCGGCCATTTCGCCTGAACGGGTCCAACCGCCTGTCCGGCGCTAGCATCCTTCCCGTGGAGCGGAGTGGGTACGACGCTGGCCCGTCAGCTGCGGCGAATGCCGAGGCCCTGCGGGTCAAGCGCCTGCGCGAAGACGCGCAGCGCCCGCTCAGCGTGAACCTGGCCGAGGGCATCGCGCTCAGTCACAAGCTCCTGGGGTTCACCGGCGCTGCGCTCAAGAAGTGACCGAGCCGGCCTTCGACGAGCTGCTGCGGCGCCTCGCCGGGGCTGAGGCGGAGTTCGTGGTCGTCGGCGGACTCGCACTCAACGCATGGGGGATCGTGCGCGGCACCAAGGATGTGGATGTGGTCATCGCCACAGACCCCGAGAATGTCAAGCGGGTCGCCGAGGTCGCGGTTGGTGCCGGGGGTCGCGTCCACCAGGGCGAGGCCTTGCTCGGTACGTCGGTCTCGATCGCGGCGGCACTCGCCGGCGGCGAGCAGGTCGCCATCGAGACCGACCTGGGAAGACTGGACGTGGTCCAGGGCCTCGACGGCGTTCCGGCCTTCGAGGATCTCCGCTCGCGGGCCACCAAGGCAGAGATCCTTGGATCGACGGTATGGATCTGCTCTCGCGAGGACCTGAGGGCGATGAAGCAAGCCGCGGGGCGGACTCGAGACCTCGCGGACATCGAGGACCTGGACGCCGCCGCCGGCTGATCTTTGGATGCCCCAATCTGCGGCCCTCGGTGAGGACGCCCCGGTCGCAGAGGTCCACGAGCTTCGTCAGCTGATCGACGATGTCGGGGGCCGGAGGGTGTGACTGCCATGACCCTAAGCGGGCCGGGCATTGCGCACCCCCTGCGGGCCGACATGCTGATATACGAGGTGGTCATGGGTTTATTCAAATGGCTTAGCGGCGCCGAAAGAATGGAAGACTCCAAGCGGGTCCTACTCGAGAAGGTCGTCGAGAAGATGCGTTCCGGTGCGGACGAATTCGCTGTCGAGGTCCGTCCCGGTGAATTCGGCTGGAACGGCGACATCGACCGTCGCCTTATGGACTACGTCACTCAAGGCCCTGGACGAGCTTGGGCTCATCATTCTCGGCGTCGATCAGGGTTCCAGCCCTCGCTCGGTCTGGATCCGCGTGAAGACCCCGACTGCCAT
>DASVWP010000230.1:0-3962 GCA_036393155.1 Solirubrobacterales bacterium
GCGAGGAGGCCGGGCAGGCCGAGGCTGCGTTTCATCGCTCCAGCCTCGAGTTGACCCAGAGCCGGCCGACGCCGACGGCGACGAAGATCACGCCCATCAGCACGCCGACCGAGGCCGGGCCGCCGCCGTTGGCCAGGGTGACCACCAGCACCGCCAGCCCCAAGCCGATGAAGACGAGCGAGAACCCTCGCACCGTCGCCTTGTACATCAGGTCACCTCGGCCAGCGCCCGGGTCGGCGGACCCTGCGGCTGGCTCGGTGGTTCGGAGCCGACGATCACCCGGCAGGGGCGCTCGCCGAGGATCGTCTGCAGGGTCTTGTCGTACAGCGGCACGTTGCCGCGGTAGCGCAGGCCGACGACGATCGCCGCCGCCTTGATCAGCTTCGCCTCCTCGGCGACCGAGTAGCCGGCCTGGCCGGGCCGCACCCGGGCGACGTGCCCGGTGACCCGCTGGCCGCCGATCAGCTTCGCCTGCTCGATCTTGCGCTGCGCCTCGGCCTCCTCCTCCGGCATCTCGGCGTTCAGCGGCAGGTTCGTCGGCACGGTGAGCATCGAGTGGACGTGAATCCCGCGGCGGCGCTTGGAGGCCAGTTTGACCGCCGTCGCGACCATCTCGGCGGAGAACGATTCGTCGTCCTCGAAGCCGACCAGGACGCTGTTGTACTCGACCTCCTCGACGCCCAGCGGCTCCGGCAGCACGACCTTCACGGTCTCGGTCAGCGGCAGGCGCTGGTTGCGGCGGTAGAGGACGTAGACGGTGATCCCCAGCAGCATCCAGGCGGTTCCGGCGACGAGCGTGCGGGGGTTCAGCGCCATCACCACGATCCAGGCGGCAAAGGTCCCCAGCCCACCTAACACCGCGGTCAGCGGGATGTCGAAGCCGAAGGCGTGGACGTTCAGCTTCGGTTTCCAGGGCCGCTCGACGTGGGCTTTGCCGCGCCGCAGCTGGATCACCGCGACGTGGGCGATCGTGAACGAGAGCATGGCGCCGAACGAGTACATCGTCGCCAGGAAGTTCGTCTGCCCGGGCAGCAGGGTGAGGATCGCGATCGCGGCGAAGATCATGATCGCGATGTAGGGGGTGCGGTAGCGCGGGTGCACCTGGCGCAGGCCCTCCGGCAGCTGGCGGTGCTGGCCCATCGAGTAGGTGAGGCGGGAGACGCCGATCAGGCCGGCGTTGGTGGCGATCAGCAGGATCACCGCAGCCAGCACGCCAACGTAGTAGCGGAGGATTTCGGTCGGGCCGGAGGAGAGCCCGAGGTTCTCGACGATGCCGAGGATCGGGTCGTCGGCGAACTTCGATCCCAGGGCGGTCGCGTAGTGCCCGGCGGCGTCCCTGACCACCGGCATCGCCGAGAGGGCGACCACGGGGATCAGCAGGTACAGGCCGAGCACCGCGGCGACGACCAGGGCGACGCTGCGGGGGATCGTCCGCGAGGCCTCGCGCGCCTCCTCGGCCATGTTGGAGATCGTCTCGATCCCGGTGTAGGCGATCATCCCGACCGCGATCCCGAGCGCGAAGTCGCTCCAGGTCGGGGCGACCCCGAGGTGGATGTTGTCGACCAGGATCTGAGGGCTGAAGACCAGCACCAGGCCGATCCCCACCAGCACCACCTGGGTCGCCAGGTCGGCGACCGCGAGCACGAGGTTGAGTTTGGCCGACTCCTCGGTGCCGCGGACGTTGATCAGCGCCAGGGCCACGATCAGCACCGCGCCGCCGACCACGTCGCCCGGGCTGTGGCCGAGCCAGGGCCAGAAGACGGCCAGGTAGTGCGGCACGAAGAAGGCCGAGATCGCGACCGTGATCGTGTAGTTCAGCATCTGACCCCAGGCGGCGATGAAGCTGACCAGCTCGTTGAAGGCATGGCGGGCGAAGCTGGAGGAGCCGCCGGCCTCCGGGTACATCACGGTCGCCTCGGCGTAGGTGGCGGCGGTGAAGGCGAAGATCAGGCCCGAGATGACGAAGGCGACGGGCGTCAGCCCGAGCGCGAAGGCCGCGGTGACGCCGAGCGCGTAATAGATCGAGGAGCCGACGTTGCCGTAGGCGGCCGAGAACAGCGCGCCGACACCGTGCACACGACTCAGCGACTCGTCTCTGGGAATCCGCTGAGCCATCTACGAAGCTGCGAGACAGGTCATTTCCCCGAATATACGGGGGAGGCCGGTGCCCGTCGCACGTGGGCAGGGGTCAGCTCGGCGGGCGAGGTGCAGCCGCAGAGCGCCAGCGCCAGCTCGAATTCGGCCCGCAGGATCTCCAGCACCCGCAGCGCCCCCGAGCTGCCCCCGGCGGCGAGGCCCCAGAGCGTCGGCCGGCCGACCAGCACCGCGGCGGCGCCCAGCGCCAGCGCGATCGCCACGTCGATCCCCCGCCGAATTCCCCCGTCGACCAGCACCGGGACGCGCCCGCCGACCGCCGCGACGATCTCCGCCAGGACGTCGCCGGTGGCCGGTGAGCGGTCGAGCTGGCGACCGCCGTGGTTGGAGACGACGATCGCCGCCGCCCCGTGCTCCACCGCCAGCTCCGCGTCCTCGGCGGTGAGGATCCCCTTGAGGATCACCGGCACCGGCAGCTCCGAGGCCAGCTGCTCGAGATCCGGCCAGGCGAGGGCGCGGGTCATCAGGTCGAAGGTTTCCTCGATCGTGAACTTCCGCTCTCCCATCGCCGCGACCAGGCTGGGGACGCCGAGTGTCTCGGGCAGGCGAAAGCCGGTGCGCAGGTCGCGCTCCCGGTTGCCGCCGGGAGGCGCGTCGGCGGTGAGGACGATCGCCTCGAAGCCGGCGGCGATCGCCTCGTCGGTCAGGGCCCGGGTCACCGCCGCGTCGCGGAACGGGTAGAGCTGGAACCAGCGACGGGCGCCCGGCGCGGCGGCGGCGACGTCGCTGGGGCGCTCGGTCGCAAGCGTCGAGAGGCACATCGCGGTTCCCGCTTGGGCCGCGGCGCTCGCCATCCCGATCTCGCCTTCGGCGTGAGCGAGCCGCTGATAGGCGACCGGGGCGACGAGGATCGGCATCGAGAGCGGCCCGCCGAGCAGCTCCACCTCGGTGCCGACCGTGGTGTTGTCGACCAGGACCCGTGGCCGCAGGCGCCAGCGCCTCCATGCCTCGACGTTCTCGCGCAGCGTCAGCTCGTCGCCGGCGCCGCCGCGGAAATAGCCGAGGGGCCCCGGCTCCAGCGCCTCCGCGGCGAGGCGCTCGGCGTCGGCGACGTTGATCCATCCATCGCTCACGGACCGGCACGGTACCTTGTCGCCGTGGACGCGCGGCGGGGCTCTTTGCAGGGCTCGGGGTTCCGTTCGCTGTTTGTAGCCCTATGCGCGACAAACAGCGAACGGAACGGGCAGCGGCCGGGCGAGCCGGCGGGCGGCGTGCCCGGAGGGGGCGGCGGCCCCAGCTTTCGCGCCCGTCGGAGGTTGCGATGGGAATCTTCCTGCCGCCCATCGCCGGCGTGTCGAGAGTCGTGTCGGCGATCGCCTTTGACCCGCGAGAAGATCTCGCGCACTTCGCTCTTGGTGCCCTGATACCCCACTGGTGCAGGTCGGCCGTGAGGCCGGTGGCGTGGATCCCGGCGGCGTCGGCCAGGTACGGCGCCCGCCGCCTGACGCACCCGGTCGGCCAGCATCGCGCTCATCTTGCCGTTCGGCTGCGCCAGGGCTCCCGGCACGATCGCCACTTCGGCCAAGTCCGCGGCCACCTGCGCCCCGCCAGCCAGCCGAACGAGCGCCTTCCATCATCCTGCTCGTCCCCAACGCGCTCGGCGAGGGAGGGGCGTGAGGCCCCTCCCAAAACACTCAAAAGCGAGCACAGCGAGCGAGTTTTGGGAGGGGCTCCACGCCCCTCCCAACCAAACCCCTAAAAGTGAACGATCGGGATGATCAGGATCGCGACGATGTTCGCCACCTTGATCATCGGGTTGATCGCCGGGCCCGCGGTGTCCTTGAAGGGATCGCCGACCGTGTCGCCGG
>DASVWP010000231.1:0-8521 GCA_036393155.1 Solirubrobacterales bacterium
CCCAGGCGCGCGCCGAGAGCGTTCACATCGGCGATGTGGCGACCGTCTAGCAGCCCGCGTCCGAGCGGTGAGGCGAGGTCTTGGGGGCGGTGGCGCTCATAGCGCCACTGGTCGGTCGCGAGGTAGAAGAACGGCGTCCCCGACTGCTGGCGCGGCGGCCGCGTCCAGTCGAGCGCGAACGCCACCGTCTGCCAGCCCGACAGCGGTCTGACCTTCTCCTGGCCGACGTAGTGCGCCCACCCCCCGCCGCCGACGCCCTCGCAGCCGCACAGCATCACCAGCGACAGGAACGTGCGGTAGGTCTGGTCCGAGTGGAACCAGTGGTTGGTGCCCGCGCCCATCGCGATCATCGAGCGGCCTTGTGTCAGCTCGGCGTTGCGGGCGAACTCGCGCGCGACCTTCGCGACGAGGTGCCGATCGACACCGCTGATCGGCTCCTGCCAGGCCGGGGTCGCGGGCTGGCTCGCGTCCTCGTACCCGGTGGGCCATTCCCCGGGCAGCCCCTCGCGGGCGACGCCGTAGTGGGCGAGCACCAGGTCGAGCACGGTGGTGACCAGCTGGCCGCCGACGCGCCGCGCGGGGACCCCGCGGCGCACCGCGGCGCCCCCTTCTCCCTCCCCGACGTCGAAGCGCGGCAGGTCCACCTCGAGGCGCTCCTCGGCGCGGCCGAGGAGGCTCAGCAGCGGCTCGACTCCGTCCAGCTTCAGGTTCCACTTCCCCGGCTCTCCGTAGCGGTGCCCGACCGAGCCCTTGGGGACGACCGGCTCGCCGCTTGCCTCGTCGAGCAGCACCGGCTTCCACTCGGCGTTCTCGGTCTCCCCGCCGGCTCCCGGCAGGTCGGAGGCGCGCAGCAGGCGGTCGGGAACGTAGGCGCCGTCGCGCTCGCGCAGGGTGACGAGCAGCGGCAGGTCGGTGAAGCGCCGGGCGTAGTCGCGGAAGTAGGGCACCTCGCGCTCGACGTAGAACTCCTTCAGGATCACGTGCCCCATCGCCATCGCCATCGCCCCGTCCGAGCCGGGCTGGGCGGCGAGCCAATCGTCGGCGAACTTGGTGTGCTCGGCGTAGTCGGGTGAGACGACGACGACCTTCTGGCCGCGGTAGCGCGCCTCGGTCATGAAGTGCGCGTCAGGGGTGCGGGTGGTCGGCAGGTTCGTGCCCCAGACGATCAGGTAGCCGGCGTTCCACCAGTCTCCGGACTCCGGCACGTCGGTCTGGTCGCCGAAGGACTGCGGCGAGGAGGGCGGCAGGTCCGCGTACCAGTCGTAGAAGGAGAGGACGACGCCGCCGATCAGCGAGAGGAAGCGGCTGCCGGCGGCATAGGAGGCCATCGACATCGCCGGGATCGGCGAGAAGCCGACGACGCGGTCGGGCCCGTGGGCCTTGATCGTGTGCACGTGGGCGGCGGCGATCAGCTCGCTGACCTCCTCCCAGCTGGAGCGCACGAAGCCGCCCTTGCCGCGCTGGCGCTTGTAGGTGCGGGAGCGCTCGGGGTCGGCGACGATCTCCGCCCAGGCCTCCACCGGGTCGCCGAGGCGCTCGCGCGCCTCCCGGTACATCGCCAGCAGGCTGCCGCGCACGTAGGGGTACTTGACCCGCAGCGGCGAGTAGGTGTACCAGGAGAAGGAGGCGCCGCGAGGGCAGCCGCGCGGCTCGTAGTCGGGCATCTCCGCGCCGGGCGAGGGGTAGTCGACCGCCTGGGACTCCCAGGTGATCAGGCCGTCCTTGACGTAGACGTTCCAGGAGCACGAGCCCGTGCAGTTGACCCCGTGGGTGGAGCGCACCACCTTGTCGTGCGCCCAGCGGCCGCGGTAGGAGCGCTCCCAGTCGCGGTCCTTGGCGACGAGCTGGCTCCAGCGCTCCTCGGAGATCGGCCCCCGCCGCAAGAAGCGGTGCGCCTCGAGGATGGGATTGGAGCGACCAGCCAAGGCGGGGACATTCGTATCACAGCACTGCCCCGGTCTATCTCTTTTCTACATCCCCATTGGGTCAAATTTGCGATCCGTCGGCCCGCTTCGCGGGCCTGGGGCCTCCCGAGCGTGCGCCACGCCTTCGCGGGCGCCGGATAGCATGCGGCCATGTCGAGTTGGATCCAGCGCGCCGCTGCCCGCCGGCCCCTGCACCTGCTGCCGGCTCTCCTCCTGGCGGTGCTCGCCGTTGCGGCGCTGGGCGCAGCCCGTGCCAGGGCCGAAGTCGCGATCGCCGGCAACGGCTTCTACAACGTCGACGTCAACAACGAAACCGGCCAGTACACGGTCACCACCGGGCCCTCGCACCCGCTCGGCGAAGGGCTGAACGTGCTCTTCGGCGGCGGCACCCCGGGGACCTCGTTCGACACCCTGCGCTCCTACACCGGCGGCGGCACCGGAAACGACTACAAACTCCCCAGCGTCCCCGGCTCGGTCACGGTGCCGCTCGGCGCCACCGGCTTTCGGACCACCTACACGATCAACGAAAACGGCGACGCCTTCACCGTCGTCCAGACCGTGCAGGTCGACGGCTCCGGCTACGAAGACTCCCACGTCGAGGTGACCACGGTCATCACCAACAGCGCCGTGGTGAGCAAGACGATCGGCGTCCGCTACCTCTGGGACTACCAGGTCAACCTGGACGACGGCCCGACCTTCCGGCAGGACAACCCGACCGGCCCGGTGCTGCTGAGCGAACAGGAATTCCCCTCCCCGAGCTTCGAGTACTACACGATCGAGGACAACGACGTCTCGCCGTCCCCGCCGACTTTCGACGTGCTCGGCACCGTCACCGGCCCGCCCGGAGCCGCACCGGTGCCGCCGACGCTGCTGACGAACGCCTCCTGGGCAAAGTCCGACAGCACCGACTTCGAATACACCAGCAGCGGCAGCGTCGTCTCCGTGCTGGGCGGCGAATACAATGACAACGCCGTCCTCTATTACTGGGGCGACAAGGAAAGCGACGCCCCGGTGCTGGCCCCCGGCGCGTCCTACCGCGTCTCGGCCTCGATGTTCCTCACCCGGGCGGGCGAAGGGCTGCCCCGCAACCCGCCGCCGCCCGCTCCGCCACAGCCAGTGGTGCGGATCACCAAAGGCCCGCCGCACGAGACCGCGCAGAGCGCCGCCGTCTTCGACTTCACCGGCACCGCCGGCGGCAGCTTCGAATGCTCGCTCGACAACGGCAAATGGAAGCCGTGCAAAAGCGGTGAAAACTTCGGCCCGGTGGGGCCGGGCGACCACCTCTTCCGGGTCCGCGAGGTCCTTGGCGGAATCACCAGCGCGCCCGCCAGCTACCGCTGGACCGTCGACCTGCCGCGCAAATGCGTGCTGCGGGTCGCGCGCGCCCGCGTCTTCGTCTTCACCAAGAAGAGCAAGGCGCGCCTGGTCATCCACTACACCACCTACAAGCCCGCCGAAGTCACCGTCGGCTACTCGCTCAAGGGAGGCAAGGGCGGGCTCGTCCTCGGCTCCGCCGCGGCCAAGTTCAAGAAAGCGGGTGTCTTCCGCCTGCCGGTGAGCCTGGCCGCGCCGGAGATGGCCAAGGTCCGGGCGGCGAAGAGCTTCAAGGTCAAGTTCAAGATCCCCAAGACCCCCGCGCTCTGCGGCCGCTTCTACACCAAGCGGCTGACGATCCCGCGCAAGATCTCCGGCCAGACGGTCTGGTTCCAGTCCGACTCCCAGTTCGCGCCGGGCGGCTGAGCCCGCCACAGGGCTTCATCTCAGCCCCCCAGACGCAAAATCGGCCCCGGGAGGGCGGGCTCAGGGAGCGTCGACGGCTGCCAGAATCGCCTCGGCGATCTCCTGCGGGCTCGGTGGGCAGCCGGGAATGCGGATGTCCACCGGCAGCATCTCGTGCAGCGGGGCCGCCAGCTCCCCCGCGTCCGCGAGGACGCCGCAGCCGAGCGCGCAGTTGCCCAGGGCCGCGACGCGGCGCGGCTCGGGCATCGCCTCGTAGGCCCGCAGCAGCGCCGCCTCCATCCTCCTCGTCACCGGCCCGGTGACGAGGAGGACGTCCGCGTGGCGTGGCGAGGCGACGATGTCCAGGCCGAAGCGCTGCAGGTCATACTGCGGCGCCGCGGTCGCGGTCAGCTCGTGCTCGCAGGCGTTGCAGGAGCCGGCGTCGACGTGGCGGATCGCCAGCGAGCGAGAGCCGCTGTGCCGCGAAAGCGCGGCTTGGCGGCGCACGCGCTGCAGGTGTCGCAGGAGGACGAACATCAGCGGTCCGCGCAGGCGTAGCAGAGCTCAAAGCTCTTGTTGATCAGCGGGAAGTCGGGCAGCAGGTTGCCTGCGGTGGCGTGAGCGAGCGCCGGCCAGTTGGCATAGGACCCGGTGCGCAGGTGCAGGCGGCGGACCGCTCCGCCCACCAGCTCGACCGCGCAGACCGTCTCCCCGCGCGGGCTCTCGACCCGGGAGATGCCGATCGGATCGGCCGGGCCGGCGGGAGCCGCCACGGCAGCCTCGATCGGCTCCGCGAGGAGCTCGTCGAGCAGCTCGAAGGTGACCGGCAGCTCGGCGGCGCGCATCTCCAGGCGTGCGGCGGCGTCGCCGCGTGGCGCCGGGGGCGCCGCCGGGGCAAAAGCCGCGCCATACCAGAGGCCTGGGCTCTCGGCGCGGGTGTCGAGGGCGAGCCCGCAGGCGCGCGCGGCGGGACCGACGGCACCGAGTTCGGCCGCGTCCTCCCGGCCCAGCGCACCGACGCCGCCGAGGCGGGCCTGGACCGAAGCCGAGAAGGCGATCTCCCGCCAGGCGCGCGCCGCGTCCTGGCCGAGCTCGCGGAGGGCGCCCCGGGCGCGCTCGGCGCGGTCGGCCGCGATCGCGATCCCGCTCTCCCCCACCGCGACGGCGCCGAAGAGGAACCGGTGCCCGGCGAGCTCGGCGTTCAGACGCTGCGCCCGCTCCTTCAGCGCCGCGAAGGCCATGTTGCCGGGCGCGAAGCCGACGCCGGCGCAGACCGCGGCGATGTCGTTCAGGTGGTTGTAGAGGCGCTCCAGCTCGAGCAGGACGGTGCGGGCGCGGCGCAGGGCGCGGGGCGCGACCAGGCCGAGAGCGCCCTCGCAGGCCTGCGCGTAGGCGACCGCGTTGGTCACCGCGCAGGCGCCGCAGGCCCGCTGCGCGTAGGGGAGCGCCGCCGGCGCCTCACACCCCTCGGCCGCGACCTCGAGGCCGCGGTGCTTATAGAAGAGGCGCGGGTCGACGTGGAGGATCCGCTCGCCGACGACGTGGAAGCGGAAGTGGCCGGACTCGATCACCCCGGCGTGGATCGGGCCGACGGCGACCTGATAGGTGCCCTCTCCCCCCACCGGCACCGTCCAGCTCGCCGTCTCGGGTGCGTGGCGGACGAGCGGACGCAGCGGCTCGTGCCCGTCGAAGCGCAGCCCGTAGAGGTCGTGGGCCTCGCGCTCGTCCCAGCTCGCGGCAGGGGCGAGGTCGACGATCGTCGGCACGGAGGCGCCGCCGGCGTCGGTGGTGAGGGCAATCGCTCCCGCGCCGCGGGCGAAGAGCGCGGTCCATCGCCGCGCCTTCCAGACGCCCGCGGCGTAGGCGCCGCAAAAGCGCCACCCGCCCTCGATCTGGCTCGCGCACGCCTCGCGCCAGGCCAACGGCTCGACCGCGATCGCATCCACCGTCTGGCGCGGCGGCGTCGCCGCTCGGGGGCGACTCATGCCGCGCCTCCAAGCAGAGCTTGGACGACGTCGGAGCCGGGCAGCCAGTAGGCGGTGACGGTCAGGGCGAGGAGAACCGCCGCGGCGACGCCGGCGAGCAGCGCCACGGCCCGCGCCGAGCGCGGCCGGGGTCGCCTCGCCGCCGCTCCCGCCTCGCCCAACAGTCCCTCGATCAGGGCGTGGGCGAGGCCGAGGAAGCCGAGCGCCAACAGCACGGCCGCGACCGCGGAGACCGCGAGCAGACCGGCGTCCATCCCACCCAGCAGGATCATCAGCTCCGAGACGAAGAGCGGGGAGGGCGGCAGTCCGGCGAGCGAGATCAGGCTGAGGCTCATCGCCCCGGCCGTCGGGGCGCTGGCCCTGGCGATGCCACGGGCGGGAGCGCTGACCGCCTCCGGCTCCTGGCGCAGGAGCGGCACCGCCGCGTAGAAGCCGAGCGCCTTGGCGACGCCGTGGCCGGCGAGGTGGACGAGGACGCCGGCGATCGCCAGCGGCGTCCCGAAGCCGATCCCAAGGGCGAGGATCCCCATGTGCTCGAGGCTCGAGTAGGCGAGCAGCCGCTTCCAGGGTAGCGGGCGCCAGAGGAACGGCACCGCGATCGCCAGCGAGAGCAGTCCGAAGCCGAGGAAGAGCTCGCGGATCGCCGTCTGCCCGACGGCGGGCGCCAGCGCCAGCTTGGTCCGCCAGGCGATCAGCAGCACGGTCGGCAGGAGCGCCGCCGAGAGCAGGGCGCTGACCGGCGGCGGCGCCTCGCTGTGGGCGTCGGGCAGCCAGTTGTGGACCGGCGCCCAGCCGATCTTGGCGGCGAGGCCGACCATGATCAGGACGAAGGCAGCCAGCGCGGTGTCCGCCGGCAGGCCGCCGGCGCCCTGCGTCAGCGCGCTCCAGTCGAGCGTCGAGAGTCCACCGCCTCCAGCGGCGACGAAGAGGACGAGGATCCCGAGCAGAGCGACCGCCAGCCCAAGCGTGGTCAGGACCACGTACTTCCAGCCGGCCTCCAGGGCGCTGCGCTTGCCGCTGAAGGCGACGAGCAAAGCCGAGGCGGCGGTCGTCGCCTCGACGAGCAGCCAGGCGAGGGCCAGGTTACGGGCCAGCGGCAGCGCCAGCAGCGCCGCCCAGAAGAGGTTGAAGGCGGCGTAGTAGGTGACGTGGGAGCGCCGCTCGCCGAACCAGCTGCGCCCGGCGTGGCGCAGGTAGGCCGGGGAGAGGGCGGCGCTTGAGAAGCCGACGAGGCCGATCAGCGCCAGGAAGACGCCGGCGGCGGGGTCGAGCACGTACCAGCTGCCCGAGGGCGCCTCGCCCGGCGCGGCGAGGAGGGCGATCGCCGCCAGGGCCAGGGCCAGGGCGGCGGTGAGGCCCGCCGCCGCCAGGTTCAGGCGGTCGGCGACCCGCCCGCTCGGCGCCAGCAGGCCGAGGCCGCCGGCGCCGAGCGGCACCGCCAGCATCGCGACCACCAGGGCCGTGTCAATCACGCAGGCCTCGCAGCAGGTCGGTGTCGCCGCTGCCCACCCGCTCGTGGATCTTCTGCGTGAAGGCGGCGGCGACCGTGAGGACGAGCGCCAGGTCGAACAGCACACCGAGCTCGACCACCGCCGGCAGCCCGCCGGGCACCGAGACCGCCAGCAGGTAGACGCCGTTCTCGGCGACGAGGATGCCGATCGCCTGCAGAAGCGCCGGCCGCCGCGTCACCACCGTGGCGATCCCGAGGCAGAGCAGCGCCACGGCGCCGTGTTCGGCCGCGCGGTCGGCGACCCCGAGCGGCGGCACGGCGGCGATCGCGGCCAGCGCCACCGCGCTGGCGATCAGCAGCCGCACCAGCACCGTGGTCGAGGGCGCGACCAGGGCCGGCTCGGGAGTTCGGCGCCTGGCCAGGGCGAGCAGACCGGGCAGGGCGAGGGCGCGGACCACGAGGATCCCGCCGGCGAGCGCCAGCCCGCCGCCGTCGCCGCCGGCGAGCGAGAGCGCCCCGATCCCGAGCAGCAGCGACTGGGCGGCGACCAGGAGGGTGGCGAGGCTGCGGCGGCGCACCAGCACCACCCCGAAGCCGAGCCCGACCAGCGTCGCGATCGGCGCGGAGCTCAACCGACAACCCCCACCAGCCAGCTGGCGAGACCGGCCAGCGCCAGCAGGCAGCCGCCGAGCAAGAGGCCGGGCGCCCGCAGGATTCGCATCTTCGCCTGCGCCGTCTCGGTCATGGCCAGCGCCGCGCAGAGCACCGTGACCCCGCCCGCGAGCCAGGCGAGCTGCGCCCCGATGCCGCCCCAGTGCGGCAGGAAGAGCTCGGCGCCGAGGATGAGGAAGATCCAGTGGCGGGCCGCCGCGCTCCACTCCAGCAGCGCCAGGTCGCGCCCCGCGTACTCGAGCAGCGGGCCCTCGTGGATCATCGTCAGCTCGAGGTGGGTGTCGGGGTTGTCGATCGGCTGGCGCCCGGTCTCGACCAGGATCACCAGGCCGAAAGCGGCCGCCCCGCACCAGTGGATGGCTTCCCCCCACGGTGCCGAGCCGCCCGCGGCCGCGCTCATCGCGACCAGGTCGGTGCTGCCGAGCGGCGCCGCGGCGAGGACGATCGCCAACAGCAGCAGCGCCTCGGCAAAGGCGGCGAGCGTGAGGTCGCGACTCGACCCCATCAGCGCGAAGCCCGAGCCGGTGTCCCAGCTGGAGGTCGCGAGCGCGAAGCGGGCGAGCGCCAGCAGACCGACGAGGACGATTGCGTCGTTGCCGAGCGACCAATCCGGCGCCTCGCCGGCGATCGGGACCAGGAGCAGCGCCAGCGCGGTCGCGGCGGCGACCAGGCAGGGGGCCAAGCGGTAGACGAGGGTGCTCGGCTGCGGATCGGCCGCGCTCTTGCCCCAGAGCCGGCGCAGCTCGCGGTAGGGCTGCAGCGGCGAGGGT
>DASVWP010000232.1:0-3721 GCA_036393155.1 Solirubrobacterales bacterium
CGCAGTCCGTACAGCCGGAGTGGAATTCTTCGGCGGCGAAGTCGAGGATCAAGTTGCCGCTGGCCGGAGCGGTGAACTTCATTTCCTGCTTGCCGTTAGAGCCTTGTTCGGTGCCCTCTTCTGGCCGGGCGTTCTGAAGGCCGTAGTCATTGGTGCCGATCGGGTATACCGACAAGCAGGTGCTGCCGTTGATTACCGCCCCCCAGTCGATGGTCACTTGGTCGCCGACCGTTACCGGCAGTTGCCAGAAAGAGTTGAGGGTGGCAGAGCCCCACCATTCACACCCGTAGGAGAAACGTCCCTTTCCCCCTTTCGACGTGTCGCCGGTCTCGTGGATACCGAACGAAACCGTTGGCGCCGTCACGATCGTCTGCCCGCCTTCGGCGGCCGCACTCGGGACAGCCACGGTGAGTGATGCCGCGAGAGCGGTCAGGGCGCCGATCCAGGGCCTCAGCCGCATCCTCCGTGATTTCAGCCTCCGCCGCTGTCGCCGCCGCCGCTTCATACTCATCACACCCCTCATCCCGCTTGCCGGCGACCCACAGTAGTAAGGGAAAGTCAGAGTATTCGAAAAAATAAGCTGTCTGTTCGAGTTTTCGGGGCTGTGTGCCCCCTAAAACTCGCTACGGCTGTTCCTTCGGGTACGAACCAGCAGAGTAAGCAGCCCAATCAGGGTGAGGGCGCTGCGGAGGTCGGGGAGCATCGCGGGCACCTCGGCGAGCGGCAGGCGGACGACCTCGATCTGCTCGTCGTCGTCGCGCTCGCCGGAGGCCGGCGAGAGGCCGGTCGCCTCGAAGATCGTCACCCGCTCGTCGAGGAAGCCCGGGCTCGGGTAGAGGACCTGTAGGAGGCTCCAGCGCTCGGCGCGCAGCTCCGCCTCCTCGGCCAGCTCGCGCTGCGCGCACTCCAGCTCGCTCTCCCCCTCGACGTCGAGGGTGCCGGCGGGCAGCTCCAGCAGCCGGTCCTCCTCGACCGCCTCGCGCGGCTGGGCGACCAGGTACACGAACTCCTCGTCGTGGGCGATGACCGCGACCGAGCCGGGATGGTGGACCACGTCGCGGGCGATCGTCCTGCCGTCGGCGCGGCGGTAGGTCTTGCGCAGCACCTCGACGTGGCCGCCCCGCAGCAGCGTCTCGGACTTCAGGAGGTCCATCGCCGCGGAGCTTGACAGCCCGTGAGAGCATCCGCGTGGATGGCCGACCTGCTCGTCAACCGCGCCGACCTGCGCCAGACCCGGATCGCCGAGTCATCGCCGCCGGCGCCGGGGGAGGGCGAGGCGCTGCTGCGGGTCGACCGCTTCGGGATGACCGCCAACAACGTCACCTACGCGGTGATGGGCGAGGCGATGAGCTACTGGAGCTTCTTCCCGACCGCCGAGGAGGGCTGGGGCCGGGTGCCGGTCTGGGGCTTCGCCGAGGTGCAGGCGAGCAATGCGCCGGGGGTCGAGCCGGGCACCCGGGTCTACGGCTACCTGCCGCCGTCCTCCCATCTCCTGGTGGCGCCGGCCGATGCCGACGAGCGCGGCTTCCTCGACGGCGCGCCGCACCGCGCCGCCCTCCCCTCCGCCTACCACCGCTACCTGGCGAGCGCCAGCGACCCCTTCTACTCGGCGCGGACCGAGGACCTGCAGCTGCTGCTGCGGCCGCTCTTCTTCACCTCGTTCCTGATCGACGACCAGCTGGCCGACGAGGGGCTCGCCGAGCGCGGCCCGGTCTTCGTCTCCAGCGCCTCCAGCAAGACGGCGATCGCCGCCGCCTTCCTGCTCTCCCGCCGCCCGGGAGTCGAGCTGGTCGGCCTGACCTCGCCCGCCAACGCCGAGTTCGTCAGCGGGCTGGGGATCTACGACCGCACCGTCGTCTACGGCGAGATCGGCTCGCTGGAGGCGGGACCGGCGACCTACGTGGACGTCTCCGGCGACGGCGCGGTGCGCCGCGCGGTCCACGAGCGCTACGGCTCGTCGCTGCTGCACAGCATGGCCGTGGGCCTCACCCACTGGGAGGAGCTCGGGGCCGCCGCGGGCGAGCTGCCGGGGCCGTCGCCGACCCTCTTCTTCGCCCCCGACCGGGTGGTCAAGCGCTCCGCCGACTGGGGGCGCGAGGCGCTCGAGCGGCGGGTCGCCGAGGCCTGGCACCCGTTCTGCGACTGGATCGGCGGCTGGCTCGAGACGATCCCGGTGCGGGGGCTGGAGGGTGCCCGGCAGGCCTACCTCGAGGTGATCGAGGGCGCCGTCGACCCGCGCACCGCCCACGTGGTCTCGCTGGCCTGAGAAGGATCAGCGAGGTCCGACGCCCGCCTGGCGGCGGCCGTCGCGATACTGCCCGGATGAGCGAGGCGATCGACCTCACCGTGCCGCCGCTGGCGCAGCTCGAGCGGCGGCGCAGCGAGAAGTGGGCCGGCCAGGAGGCCGGCGTGCTGGCGATGACCGTCGCCGAAATGGACTTCCCGCTGGCCGCGCCGGTGGCCGGAGCGGTGCGGGCGGCGCTCGAGCGCGATGACCTCGGCTACGCCTCGGCGGCCGGCGCGGCCTCGATGGCGGAGGCGCTTGCCCTCTTCGCGCGGCGGCGCCTGGGCTGGACGGTCGACCCGGCGCAGGTGAGGCCGCTCCCCGACGTGGTGGTCGGCTTCGTCGAGCTCTGCCGGGCCCTGGTCCCGGCGGGCGGCACGGTCGCCCTCCCCGTCCCGGCCTACCCGCCCTTCTTCTCCGAGCTGCCGCAGGCGGGGCTGCGGATCGCCGAGCTGCCGCTCGACGCGACGGGCGAATTCGAGCTCGACGACCTGCGGGCTGCGCTGCGGGGCGGCGCCCGGGCGCTGATCCTCGTCAACCCCCAGAACCCCACCGGGCGGGTGATCCCCCGCGCCCGGCTGGAGGCGATCGCCGAGCTCTGCGCCGAACACGAGGCCTGGGCGATCGCCGATGAGATCCACGCGCCGCTCGTCCTGCCCGGCGCCGCCCACACGCCGTGGCTCGAGGTCTCCGAGGCCGCGCGCGAGTTCGGCTTCTCCCTCTTCTCGGCCTCCAAGGCCTTCAACCTCGCCGGGCTGAAGGCGGCACAGCTCGTCACCGCCTCGGAGCGGGCGCGGGCGGCGGCCGCGAGGTTGCCGCGGCTCGCCGAACACGCAGGGCTGCTCGGGGTGCTGGCCGCCGAGGCCGCCTTCCGCGACGGCGGGGAGTGGCTCGACGCGGTGCTCCTCCAGCTGGCCGGGAACCGCGAGCGCCTCGGCGCCGCCCTGACGGCGCGGGTGCCGGAGATCCGCTGGACGCCGCCGCAGGGCACCTACCTCGCCTGGCTGGACTGCCGCGAGCTGGGGCTCGGCGAGGAGGACCCGGCGGCGCGCTTCCTGCGCCGCGGCCGACTCGCGCTCAGCCCCGGGCCCGCCTACGGCAGCGCCGGCGCCGGCTTTGCCCGCCTCAACTTCGCCACCTCCGGGGAGCTGGTCGAGGAGGCCGTGCGGCGGATCGCCGCCTCGCTGTAGCGCCGCCACTCGTCGATTCCACAACCCGCCCTCGCCGCCCTCCTCTCAGCGCCTGCGACTTTGACCACACTGGGGTGGGGACAAATTCGCGAGCGGCGAGCGGCCGCCGAAGGAGGGAGCGAGATGGACGCGCTGGAGGCGATGAGGACGATCGGGGCCAACCGGTTCTACCTGCCGGACGACGTGCCCGACGCGGTGATCTACGAGGCGGTCGAGTCGGCCCGGTTCGCGCCGCAGGGCGGCAACC
>DASVWP010000233.1:0-10916 GCA_036393155.1 Solirubrobacterales bacterium
AGGAGGAGGTCTACGAACGGCTCGGCTATGCCTACATCGAGCCCGAGCTGCGCGAGGGGCGCGGCGAGCTGAAGGCGGCGCGGGAGGGCAAGCTCCCCGAGCTCGTCGAGCTGGGCGACGTCCGCGGCGACCTGCACGCCCACACCACGCTGTCGGACGGCCGCAACACGCTGGAGGAGATGGCCGAGGCGGCGCGCGAGCGGGGCTATGAGTACCTGGCGATCACCGACCACTCGGCGACCCATGGCTTCGGCGACGATGTCACCGCCGAACGGCTCTGGCAGCGGGTCGAGGAGGTCCGCCAGTGGAACAAGGGCCAGCGCGGCTTCCGCCTGCTCGCCGGCTCGGAGATCAACATCGGCCTCGACGGCTCGCTCGACTATCCCGACGACCTCGTCGCGGCGCTGGACTGGGTGGTGGCCAGCGTCCACACCTCCTTCGCGATATCCGAAAGGGAGATGACCGCCCGCGTGCTGGCGGCGATCGAGAACCCGCAGGTCAACTGCATCGGCCACCTGACCGGGCGGCTGATCGGCCGCCGCGAGCCCTACGGCATCGACATCGAGGCGGTCGCCGAGGCGGCGGCCCGCACCGGCACCATGCTGGAGATCAACGGCAACCCCAACCGCCGCGACCTCTCCGACCGCCACGCCCGTCTCGCCGCCGAAGCCGGGGTGACGATCGTCCTCAACACCGACGCCCACGGCGTCGACACGCTCGACAACATGGCCTACGCCGTCGCCACCGCCCGCCGTGCCTGGCTCGGCGCCGCCGACGTCGCCAACACGCGGCGCTGGAGCGAGTTCAGGAAGCTGCTCTGAGCCGGCGCTCGTTCAGACCCTGCTCAGGTGGTCGCTGCGCAGCCCGGGCGAGCGGACCAGCTCGATCGGGCGCAGCGCTGAGTTGGGGACGACGTAGAACTTGACCCCGTCGCGCTGCTCGACGCCGAGCACGGCGGCCTCGCGGGTGTGCCAGGCGAGCGAGACGATCAGCGCGTAGCCGGCTCCGATAACCGCCACGCCGGGGTAGAGGATCCCCAGCCCGCCGGCGAGGACGGCCGTCAGCCCGATCGGCCAGAGGCGGCCGAGGGCGATCCGGGCGGGCGTATCCGCCGGCAGGGAGGTGGCGGTGCGGGCGCGGGCGAGCGGATCACGGACGTCCTCGGCGGCGCGCGAGGGCCGCCCCAGGTAGAGCCCGATCGCCAGCGAGGCCAGCCACCAGCCGGCGGCGACGAGGATCGTCGTCGTGTCGTTGTCGCGCCCCGCCGCCAGGGCGCCGATCGCACCGAGCGCGGTCGCCTCGGCCCCGGTGAGGAAGACGGTTACGCGCAGCAGGTCGGTGTAGGGCAAGCCGCTACTCCGCCAGCCACTCGAGGATCCGCAGCCACCCCGGCGGGCCCTCGACCGTGAGATCGGACTCTTCCCCCAGCTCGGCCGGCCCCTCGGAGGAGACGATGCCGACGCAGATCGCCGCCGCGAGCTCCTCGGACTCGCGCAGGGCGCGCAGCCGCCGGAAGGCATCGAGGTCGGTGCGGTCGTCGCCGGCGTAGACCGCGCGGTCGACCCCGTCGATCGCCAGCAGGGCCGCGACGGCCTGGTCCTTGCCGCCCCCGCCGAGCGGCCGCAGCTCCAGGACCTTGCGGCCCCAGCGCGGCTCCAGGCCCGCCTTGCCGGCCTCGATCGCGATTTCGTGCGCTCGCCGCTCGGCCGCGGCCTCGTCCGCGGCGCCGCGCCAGTGCAGCGCCTGGATCGGGCCCTTGTCCTCACGGCGCAGCCCGGCGGCTTCCAGGCGCCCGCTGACGAGGTCGTCGAGGAAGTCGGTCGCCTCGCTCTCGCGGCCGGCCAGCGAGGGGTCCGGGCGGGGCTCCCGTTCGCCCGGCAGCAGCAGCTCGAGGCCGTGGTTGCCGGCGTAGGCGATGCCGTCGAGACCGACCAGCCGGCGCGCCTCCAGCGCCTGGCGGCCCGAGACGCAGCCGACCAGCCCGAAGCGCTCGCTCAGCCTGGCCAGCGCCTCGCGCGCCGCCGCCGGGACCGCGGCCTGCTCGGCGCGCTCGGCGATCGGGGCCAGCGTCCCGTCGACGTCGGTGAGGATCGCTGCCCGCTCCGGGGCCTTGCGCAGCGGCTCGAGCAGGGTGGACCATGCGCCCACCCCCGTCTCAGTTTCGCGAGGCACGGCATCTAGTATCGCCGCATGTCGTCCCCGGCCGGTGTCCAGGGTGAGAACAAGACGCTGAAGCTGGCCGCGATCGGCACCCTCGCCGGCGCCTTCAGCGGCCTCTTCGGAGTCGGCGGCGGCACCGTGATCGTGCCGCTACTGATCTTCTGGTTCGCCTACGGCGAGCGGCTGGCGACCGGGACCAGCCTCGCCGCGATCGTCCTCATCGGCCTGCTCGGGGCGATCGCCCAGGGCGGGATCTACGGCAACGTGCACCTCGGCACCGGCCTGCTGCTCGCGATCCCGGCGGTCGGTGGCGTCCTCCTCGGCACGGCGATCCAGCAGCGGATCCCCCAGCGCGCCGTCTCCTACTTCTTCGCGGCGCTCCTGGTGGCGATCGCGATCGAGCTGATCCTCAAATGAACGAGCTGCTCGCGGCCCTGATCGCCCTCGCCGGAGGTCTCGCGGGGGGCCTTGCCGGCGTCGGCGGCGGCGTCCTCTTCGTACCGGCGATGACCGTCTGCCTCGGCCTCGGGCAGGTCGAGGCCGAGGCGACCTCGCTGCTGATGATCGTCATCGTCGCCCTGGTCGGCGCCTACCGCCAGCGCGGCTACGGCAACGTGCGGATCCGCGAGGCGCTGGTGATCGGCGCCCTCTCGCCGGTCGGGGTGCTGATCGGCGTCGGGGCGGCGAACCACGTCTCCGAACGGGTGCTGCAGCTGGCCTTTGCCGCTCTCGCCCTGTTCATGGCGGTGCAGCTGGTCCGCCGCGCCCGCGCGGCCGGCCCGTCGCGACGTTAAGGATCGGCATTCCAGGCCGGTCCGAGGGACCTCATGGTCTACGCTCAACGCGTGGATTCGCTCACCTGGGAAGGCGACCTGCCGCACCTCCGCGCACCGATTTTGGTCTGCTCGTTTCGGGGCTGGAACGATGCCGCCGCCGCGGCCTCCACGGCCCTGGCAACGGTCGCCAACTCGCTCGACTCCGAGCTGATCGCCCACATCGACCCCGAGGACTATTTCGACTTCCAGTCGACCCGGCCGACGATCACGATGGACGAAGGGCAGACGCGGCGGATCGAGTGGCCGGAGAACAACCTGATCGCGGTCCGGGTGCCGGCCGCCGACCGCGACCTCGTGCTGCTCGACGGCACCGAGCCGAACCTGCGCTGGCGCACCTTCTCGGAGACGGTGACCACCGCCGCCGACGCGCTCGGCGTCGAGCTGGTGATCACCCTCGGCGCGCTGATCGCCGAGGTCTCCCACACCCTGCCGGTCCCGATCACCGGCCTCGCCACCAGCGAGGACCTGGTCGAGGAGCTCGAACTGGAGCGCTCCAGCTACGAGGGGCCGACCGGGATCGTCGGCGTCGTCCACGACCTCTGCCGCCAGGCCGGGATCGACTCCGCATCCCTGTGGGCGGCGGTGCCGCACTACGTGGCCGCGGTCCCCAACCCGAAGGCGGCGCTCGCCCTGCTGCGCCGGCTGGAGGGGATGACCGGGATCGCCGTCGAGGCCTCTGAGCTGGAGGAGGAAACGAGCGATTACGAGGAGCAGATCGGCCGCGCCGTCGCCGCCAACCCGGAGATCGAAGAGCTGGTCGCCCGGATCGAGGCCGAACAGGTCGACATGCTCGGTGAGGACGGCGAGGAGCTGCCCTCAGCCGACACGATCGCCCGCGAGTTCCAGAAATTCCTCCGCCAAAAAGGCGACGGCCGCTAGGACTCCGCCGCGGGACAGATCAGGCGGTAGTCGCACCAGCTGCAGACGGCGGGGGAGGGGCGGGGCTCGAAGTCCTGGCTGAGGATGCCCTCCCCAACCTGCAGGACGGTGCGCTCGACCCGCTCGGCGTCGTCGGGCTTGGTCGGGGCGACGACCTTGTCGGCGTCGAGGACGTAGTAGTAGCTGCCGCTGGCCGCCTCGACGTCCCAGGCCTCGCGGGCGGCCAGGCGGTAGAGCGCCAGCTGCAGGTCGCTCTCCAGCTCCGCCTCGCTCTTGCGTTCGCCGGTCTTGTAGTCGATCAGCTCGTAGTCGCCGTCGGGCAGGCGATCGACCCGGTCGACCCGGCCGCGCACGTGGTGCTCGCCGACCTTGAAGTCGAACTTCCGCTCCAGCCAGACGGGTTCGCCCTCGGCGACCTGCTCGCGCTCCCAGTACAGGCGCAGCGCCTCGCGGGCGCGGTCGCGGAACTGCAGCTCGTCGTCGCTGGAGCCGAAGCCGGTGCGCCGCCAGCCGGCCTCGAAGAGGCGGTTGAGCTGCGGCAGCCCGTCCTCGTCGCTCTCCGGCGGCTCCCTGTGGAACCGTTCGAGCACGTTGTGGATCAGGATCCCGAAGCGCTGGTTGATCGTCGGCTCCTGGGGGATCCCGAAGACGCGGGCGAACTTGTACTTCAGCGGGCAGGTCAGGTACAGGGTCAGGTCGGAGGCCGAGAGGCTGAGCCGGCCGTCGCCGCGACGCGGCAGGAAGGCCTCCAGCGAGGGCTCCTCCAGGGCCGCGATCAGCTCCAGCCGGCGCCCGCGCTCGTGCTCGGAGCCGAGCAGGTAGGCGTCGAGCGAGGAGGCGTCGAGCTCGGCCTGCTGCTCGGGGGTCGCCACCTGGCGCAGCAGTCCGTTGACGGCGGCGATCGCCTCCGCCGTCGGCTCGTCGCCCGGCCGCTGGGCCAGCGCCGCCAGCTTCAGCAGCTCCAGGTAGCGGGCGATCGCCCGGTTGACGTCGAGCGCCGTGTCCAGGCGCGGCTCCGAGAGCTCGCGCCCCGCCCGCCAGGAGGCCTCCAGCACCTGCTCGCGCAGCGTCCGGTAGGTCGCGTGCAGCCCCTCGGCCGGACCGAACAGCTCCTCCTCGTGCAGCTCCTCCTCGGCCCCGGCGGCCGCCAGCGCCTCCTCGTAGAAGCGCGAGGGCCGAGCCTCACCGTCCTCGCCGCGCGCCAGGCGGGAGAAGACGAGCCCGCTGCGCGCCGGCCAGCCGATCCGCGACCACTCGGCCTCGGCCTCCAGGCCGAGCAGGAAGACGTGGTCGAAGCCGATTCCCTTGACCGCGTCGGGCGCCATCGCCTGCACGGCGCCGACCGAGCGCGGCTCCTCCTCGCCGGCCGGGTCGACCCCGGCCTCGGCCACCGCGCTGAGGTAGGCGACGAAGCCGCGGGTCGAGCCGTGGGGCTCGCGCCGCGCCCACGCGGTCGCCAGCTCGGCCAGGCGGGAGAGCCCGAGCAGCCGCTCGGCGACCTCCGGCTGGGCGGCGAAGAGGCGCTGGCGGCGCAGGCCCACGGCCTCGATCAGGCGCCGCACGAAGACGTCGGCGCGACGCTCCTCCATCACCGCCGAGGCGGCGCCGTAGATCTTCAGGAAGGACTGGATCCGCTCCCGCGCCTCGGGCTGGAACTGGGGGCTGTCGAGGGCGGCCTCGCAGGCGGCGACCATGTCGAGCTTGCGCCGGCGGGCGATCGTCGTCAGCCGCGCCAGGTCGCCGGAGCGCAGCTCGACCGGCGGCCGGGTCAGCGCCCGCGCCGAGGCGGCGGAGTCGTCGGGGTCGGCGAGCACGCGCAGCCAGGCGACCGCGTCGCGCACCTCGGGTCGCTGGAAGAGCGCCGCCGAGCCGGAGAGGTGGAAGGGGATGCCGCGCTCCTCCATCGCCGCCGCCACGGCGCCGCCCTCGCGGCCGGGGTCGGCGACGACGACGCAGATCTGCTCGGCCGCGGTGCCGCCGGCGATCAGGTGCTCGACCTCGCGCGCCACCGCCTGGGCCTGGGCGCGCTCGTTGCCGCAGCGCCAGAAGCGCTGGGCGGGCACCCGGAAGCGCTCCTCCAGCGGCACCACGCGGGCCCCGGGGTGCAGCTGCTCGAACCAGGCCTCGAGCTCCGGGGCGCCCTCCTCCAGGGCGTAGAGGTGGTTCCCGTTGTCGGCCGCGAGCGTCTCCAGCAGGCCCCGTTGCGCCCTGCTCGTCTCCTCCAGCTCGTCGACCATCAGGTGGCGGAAGCGCTCGGCGATCTCCCGCCGCACGTCGGGCCGCTCGACCAGCAGGCAGTCGAGGGCGAGGAAGACGTCGCCGCGGTCGAGGCTGCCGGCCTCGGCGAGGATCCGGTCGTGGGTCGCGAACAGCTCGGCGAACTCGAGGTCGCGGCGCGCCGCCTCGCGCTCGGCCTCCTCGCCGGCCGCCTCCTCGCGCGCCCGGGCCCGTCCCTCCAGCGTGGTCGGGCCGACAGATTCGGCCTTCAGGCCGTCGATTCGCGCCAGCAGCCGGGCCAGCAGCCCGGCCGGGTTGCCGCGGATCTCGTGCCGGCGCAGGGGCAGCCGGTCGAGCCGGTCGAGCAGCATCGCCAGGCGCTCGGCCGGGCCGAGCACGTCGAAGAACGGTTCGAGGCCGGCGGCGTCGGAGTACTCGCGCAGGAGCCGCTCGCCGATCACGTCCCAGCTGCCGATCCACAGCTCCTCGAACGGGCCCTCGAGCATCGCCTCCGCGCGCTCGCGCAGCCGCCGTGCCGTCGCCCGCGTCGAGCCGATCACCAGGACGCGCTCGGGGCCGGTGCCGCGTGCGGCCAGCTCGGCCAGGCGGCGCGCGATCAGCTCGGTCTTGCCGGTCCCGGCGGCCCCGAGGACCAGCATCGGGCCGTCGCCGTGCACGGCGACTCCTTCTCTTCTCTCCGCCTGCGCGGGGGCGCTCCCGGGGTGGTCGGGCATCTGCCCAACGCTAGCGCCCCATAGCATCCGGCCGATGGACGTTCTCTCCGCAGATTGGCTGGGAATCTGCCGCCGCGCGGTGGCGGCTCAGCGCCTGCTCTTCGCCGAGACCGCGAGCAGCGAGGAACGGACCGTCTATGAGGGCGTGGGCGAGGGCGGCGATCGCACCCTGGTGGTCGACCGCCAGTGCGAGGACATCGTCTTCGCCGAGCTCGAACAGCTCGCCGCGCAGGGGGCGGACTTCGTCGCCGTCTCCGAGGAGCGCGGCGAGGTCAGGTTCGGGGTTGGCGGCGAGGCTCGGGTCGTCATCGACCCGATCGACGGCTCCCTCAACGCTCGCCGCACGATCCCCTCGCACAGCCTCAGCGTCGCCGTCGCCTCCGGCAGCTCGATGGCCGACGTGGAGTTCGGCTTCGTCCACGACTTCGGCGCCGACGAGGAGTTTGCGGCTCGCCGCGGCCAGGGGGCGCAGCTGGCCGGGAAGCCGATCGAGGTGGCGGCGCCGGCGGAGCGTCTGGAGATCGTGGGTCTGGAGTCGGCGGAGCCGACCCGCTCGCTGCCGGTGCTGGCGGCGCTGGCGGACAGGGCCTACCGCCTGCGGGTGGTCGGCTCGATCGCGATCACCGCCGCCTACGTCGCCGCCGGGCGCTTCGACGCCATGCTCAGCCTTCGCGACTGCCGCTCGGTCGATGCCGCCGCGGCGCAGCTGATCGTCCGCGAGGCGGGTGGGGAGGTCGCTTTCGGCGGCGGGGCGCTGGAGGAAGCCTCGCTTGGGCTGGATGCGCGGTACCCGATCGTCGCCGCCTGCGGCGCCGACGGCCTGGCCACCGTGCGCGCCGCCCAGAGCGTCCAGAGCGCCTGAGCTGTAACCGGCCTTTCCAGGGGGTTTAAGAACGTGTGTTCGTAAAGAACATACGTTCGTTAGACTCGGATCGCCGAGGCAGCCCACGAGACCAAAGGGGAGTTTCACCTCATGGCATCGCAGAACAACAGCAGCAAAGACAAAGCGCAGGCCAAGCGTGCGACCACCGAAGCGAAAGCGTCGGCCGGCGCCACCGCAAGCGCCGGCAAACGGGCGGCGACGAAGGCCGCGGCCGCCGAGAAGAGCCAGGTGCAGAGCGTCGCCCAGGTGGCCGTCGACATCCCGGTCGGCGTTGTGCTCACGGTCAGCGACCGCGTCACCGACCTGGTCGAGCCCTGGACCGGCCGCAGCAGCGCCGAAAAACAGATCAAGTCCTACCGCACCCAGCTGCGGAAATCGCTCAAACGGACCGAGCGCCGCGGCGCCACCGCTCGGCGTCGCGCGACCAGCGAAGCCCGCAAGACCCGCAACCGCGTCGAGCGCGAAGCGCGCAAGCGCCAGCGCTCGGTCGAGTCGACCCTGAAGCGCAACCGCAACGAGGTCGAGCGTCGGGTCCGCCACACGGTCGGCACCCAGACCAGCCGGGCCCAGAGCCTGGTTGGCACCGTCGCCGATCAACTGGCGGCTCTTCGCTGAGAGCGCCCATAACCGGCGCGGATGCGCCACTCAAGGCCCCCACATGCAACCAGCATGCGGGGGCCTTTTCGTTGTCGCCCCGCTTGGTTCTGGGCGCTCTCGGTCGTCTAGCGGCCGGTGACGAAGACGGGCCGGGAGGCGGCGGTTTCGTAGGGCCAGCCTTCGCTGGCGGGGGCAACGGCGCGGAACTGGAAGCGGACGCCGCGGCTGTCGTCGTCGGTGAACGAGTAGGCGTAGCGAAAGCGGCCCCGGGCGTCGGTCTGGACGGTGCGGAACTCGCTCCAGGGCCGGCCTGGGACGCGGAACTGAAGTTCGACCGGGCGGCCGCTGGCGGGCAACCGTGCGTCGAGGGCGCCGACCTGGCCGCTGAAGAGGACCGGCTTGCCACCGACCTTCGCCGTCGCCCGGGAGGCGCGAAGCCGCACGGACCCGAGCACCTCGAGGCGGAGCGAGCCGGCGCCGGCTCGGGACTGCACCCGAGAGCCGGGGAAGACCGCTTCTACCCGCCGGCCGGGCCCGGGGGCAAGTCGGGCGATGAAGCGCCCGTCGGTCCCGGTCTGCACCGTCATCGTCCGCTGCGCGACGGTCGAGCCGGAGTCGAAGGTCTCGATCAGCTCGATCGGCATTGCCGCCAGCGGCTGACCGGTGGCATCGGTGAGCTGTCCGCTGACGCTCTCTCCATGCCCGTAGCCGATCGACCTCGTGGTCGGGCGGCCGGCGAACCCGGAGATCACCTGCCGGTGGCAGTGCCGGCCTGAATCCGAGCGTGCGCAGCGCTGGAAGACCAACCTCCGACCGCCGAAGCCCAGCTGGAGAAGGGTCTGCCGCTTCAGCGGGTTCGCCAGGATCATCCGGGCGCCATCGAGGCGCCGGTCGCCGCGGGCCGAGTTGCCGACCTCGTCGTAGGCGGTGGCGCGGAATTCGTAGCTGCCGGGCGGGAACGCGTCGGAGTCCCAGACGGCGACCAGCCGATCGCCCGAGACGCTCGTCGGCAGCGCCTGGAAGGACGCGGCGGTGCCGACGCGCCGGACGGCAATCGAGCCGCGACTGCTGCTGGGGCCGGAGAGCGGGTCGCTCACCCGGGCTTCGATTCGCTCGGGTTCGGCGGGGTCCTGGGAGCGCGTGAAGGCAACGCTGGGCGGACTTTCGTCGACCCGCACGCTCGCGGTCGCCGGCTCGCGGGCCGGATCGGCCCCGGTGTTGCCGGCCGCGTCGCGGGCGTAGTAGGTGAGCGTGTGCACTCCCTCGCCGCTGACCGTGGTGGTGGCGGTATCGCCGGGCGCGAGCGTGGCGGCGCCGCCGTCGACCGCGAGCGCGGTGAGCGGCCCCGTCGACCCCGCCGCCGCCATGCCCGAAAGCTGGTCCCGGGCGCGGGCGGTGACCCGGACCGGCCCCGGGGCCCAACCGTCCGGTAGCCCCTCGAGGCGGACCGACGGCGGGGTCAGGTCGACCCGCATCTCGATCGCGGTGGGGGTCGGGGAGGGGAGGCCGGCGCCCGAGACGGCGGCGACCCGCACCGTGCTCACCCCCTCGGGGAGCGTCCCGACGGTCAGCGTGCCAGCTCCCTGCAGGTCAACCTCGGCGTCGGTGCATCGGTCGGGCCCGGCGCACGGCGAGCTCGTGCCCACGCTGTCGACCGAGACGGCATAGCCGCGGATCCCGGAGATCGGGAGCACGCCGACCGTGCCCTCGACGCGCACCCTCGGCGGTATCCCGGCGCCAAACCAGGCGGCGGTCGGACGGGCCAGGGCGGCGCCTGGATCGGCGCCGTCGAACAGCAGCGGAACGGTCGAGTGGGGACCTTCCCGATGGGTCGCGTCCTCGGCCCAGATCTCAGCTTCGTAGGCACCGGAAACGGCGGGCACGTGGAGGTGTTCGATCCCTTCCCCTACGTAGGGCATCCGCGTCTCCGGCACCACCACCTGCCCGGACGCGTTGCGGATCACGACGTGGACCGCAACCACCGGTGGCGCCGGTTCGGTCGTCGATCGGGTCCAGGAAACGCGGAATTCCGGCGTCGGATGCCAGGAGCTCGCACCCCCCTCGACCCGCAGGTCCGAGAGCGAAAGCGGATCGCTTGCCGCCGCATCGGCCGCACCCAGCAGACAGGCGAGCGCCGCCCCAACGGTCGTCAGGATTGCCAGCGCGCGCCTCATGGCCCGAACTCCCCGGCGGCGCTGCCGCCTTCCGAGCCACCGGCGGTCGAGGCCGGGGGTGGCGCCGCGGCTTCGGGTGGCGGCGCGTATTCGACCGCTCCGCTGGAGGCCGGCACGGGTTCCGGCGTGGGTTCCGGTGCCGGGGCGCTGGCTTCGGGCGATTGGTGATGCTGCGGAGTGGGCTGCGGTTCGCTGGTGGCCGGTGCGGGTTCATAGACCACCGCGGGGGTTTCGGCTGCCGACGTTGGGGGCGCCGGTTCGACGGTCCGCTCGACCGTCCGCGCCGGCGTCTTGTCGGCCCCAAGGTCCAGCGGAGCGGGGACCACGCCGGTGGCCACACAGGCCGCGGCGCCCCCGATCGTTCCCGCGCAGACCGCGAGCGCCTTGGCGAGCACCGCCATCCCCGCTCCGCGGGTGCCGCCCGTCGCCGCGATCT
>DASVWP010000234.1:0-17801 GCA_036393155.1 Solirubrobacterales bacterium
GCCGGCGCTCTGCGGGCCGCTGGGGACGGTCTGGGCGGCGACGGTCGTCCGCATCCCCGTGCCCGGCCGCGAGCCCCCCTACGGGCTCGCCTACGTCGACCTCGAGGACGGGCCGCGGGTGCTCGCGCACGCGCCCGGCGAGGAGCCGCTGGCGGTCGGCTCGGCGGTGCGGCTGGGGCCGCTCGGCCCGGCCGGCGACCTGACGGTGGCGCCGGCGTGAGCGCGGCGATCCACGGCGTCGGCAGCTCCCGCTTCGCCAAGCAGCCCGGGCGCAGCGCCGCCGACCTGGTCGCCGAGGCGGTGGGGGAGGCGCTGGCCGACGCCGGCTCGCCGGCCCGGGCGATCGAGGCCGCCTACGTCGGCAGCTGCTTCGGCGAGCCGGGCATCGCGCCGCGCACGCTGCACCGGCTCGGCATCGCCGGGATCCCGATCTTCACCGTCGAGGCCGCCTGCGCCAGCGGCACCACCGCCTTCCACCTGGCCTGCGAGGCGGTCGCGGCGGGCCGCTTCGAGCGCGTGCTGGCGCTCGGCGTCGAGCACATGACCTCCCGCTTCGAGGGCGCGATCGTGCCCGAGGCCCGCGACGCCGAGGGGGCGAGCGGGATGGCCCTGCCGAGCCTCTACGCGATGTCGGCGAGCCGCTACCTGGCGGCCGGCTGGGTGAGCGAGGAGCAGCTGGCGCTGGTCTCGGTGAAGAACCACCGCCACGCGCTCGGCAACCCGCGCGCCCAGTACGGGGGAGAGCTGAGCGTCGAGGAGGTGCTGGCCTCGCGGCCGATCGCCGACCCGCTGACGCTGCTGCAGTGCTGCCCGATCTCCGACGCCGCCGCCGCCGCCGTCCTCGGGCCGCCGGCCGGGGGGCCGCGCGAGGTGGCGGTGCGCTCCTGCGCCACCGGCTCCGGCCGGCTCTGGGACCAGCGGACCGACCGCGCCTGGGGGTTCGAGCTGGTCCGCGACGTCGCCGCCGAGGCCTTCGAGGCGGCCGGCATCGGCCCCGGCGACGCCGATCTCTTCGAGGTCCACGACGCCTTCACGATCGGCGAGATCGTCACCACCGAGGCGCTCGGGCTGGCCGCGGAGGGCGGCGGCGGGGAGCTGGTGCAGAGCGGGCGCACGGCGCTCGGCGGCGCCCAGCCGGTCAACCCCTCGGGTGGGCTGCTCTCGCGCGGGCACCCGCTGGGCGCGACCGGGATGGCGCAGGTCGCCGAGGTGGCCTGGCAGCTGCGCGGCGAGGCCGGGCCGCGCCAGGTCGAGGGGGCCCGGGTCGGGGTGGTCGAGACGATGGGCGGTGGGGCCTCCGGCATCGACGGCAACGCGGCGGTGGTGGCGGTGCTCGGTGGCTGAGCCGGCCGAGCTCGACGACCTGCTGCGCCCGGAGGCGGTCGCCGACCCGTTCCCGGCCTTCGCCGCCCTGCGCGAGGCCGACCCGGTGCACTGGAGCGAGCGCCACCGCGCCTGGCTGATCTCCCGCCACGAGGACTGCGCCGCCGCCCACACCGACCCGCGCCTCAGCTCCGACCGGATGACGCCGATGCTGCGGCGCCTGCGGGAGCGGGGGGCCTCGCCGGGCCTGGTGGCGATGGTCTCGGTGCTGGCCGACTGGATGACCTTCCGCGACGGCGAGAGCCACCGGCGCCTGCGCCGCCTCGTCAACCGCGCCTTCACCCCGCGCGTCGTCGCCCGGATGGAGGGCAAGGTGGCGGCGCTCGCCGACGAGCTGATCGACGAGCTGCCCGCGGGCGGCCCGGTCGACCTCGTCGCCGCCTTCGCCTACCCGCTGCCGGCGACGGTGATCGCCGAGATGCTCGGCGTCCCGGTCGCCGACCGCGACCGCTTCAAGGCCTGGTCGGCCGACATCTCGGCCCTGGTCTTCGGCGCCGTCGACGACCCCGACCGCCACGACCGCGCCGAGTCCGGGATGACCGAGCTGGTCGAGTACTTCGAGGGGCTGATCGAGGCGAGCGCCGGGGCGGGAGGCGAGACGCTGCTCGACCACCTGGTGCGCGTGCGGACCGAGGACGGCGACGCGCTCTCGCGCAGCGAGCTGCTGGCGATGTGCACGCTGCTGCTCTTCGGCGGCCACGAGACGACGACCAACCTGCTGAGCAGCGGCACGCTCTCGCTGCTGCGCAACCCGGGCCAGGCGGAGCTGCTGCTCGCCGATCCGCAGCTGGCGCCGGCGGCGGTCGAGGAGCTGATGCGCTTCGACGGCCCGACCAGGCTCAGCGTCCGGGTCGCCGCCGAGCCCTTCGAGCTGCGCGGGCGGCGGATCGCCGCCGGGGACCGCGTCTTCCTCCTCCTCGCCAGCGCCAACCGCGACCCCGAGCGCTTCCCGCGCCCCGAGGAGCTCGACCTGGGGCGCCAGCCCAACCAGCAGATCGGCTTCGGGCTCGGGCCGCACTACTGCCTGGGAGCGCCGCTGGCGCGGCTGGAGGCGAGGGTCGCGATCCCGCGGCTGCTGGAGCGCCTGCGCGGGCTGCGGCTCGCCGCGGGCGCCGAGCTGCGGTGGCGGCCGACCCTGCTCTCGCGCTCGCTCCTCGCCCTGCCCGTCGAGTACGACGAGCGGGCGGGATAGGCCGGGGTCAGAGCCCGCCGGCGACGGTTTCGGTGTAGGCGGCCGGGTCCTTGTAGCGGCCCTGCTGGCCCGGCGAGCGCGGCGGCGTCCCGGAATCGCAGTAGTAGACGAAGAAGCAGTCCAGTTCCCCCCAGGGGTTTTCGTAGGCGTTCCAGGAGGCGGGCTTGGTGCCCCGGGCCCGGGTCGGCAGCAGCTGCAGGCAGCTGGCGCGCCCGCAGGCGCCCGTGTAGTCCCCGACCCAGGGCAGATCGCCGCGGTGGGGTTCCTCGCGCAGCGTGGGGCGGCGCACCTGGTGGCAGTTGGCGCAGGGCGAGGGGTAGGTCGCGTGGGTCCCCTCGGCGCTGAAGGCGAGCGGCCGGCCGGCGGCGTCTTCGGTCAGGCCCTCGCGGGCGAGCAGCCGCCGCACGTCCGGGCGTTTCCAGCGCGCGGTCAGCAGCGGCCAGCGATAGCGGAGGACGCCGTCGTGCTGGGCGTACTGGACGGCGAGCGGTCGCGGTTCGGCGCCGCTGACGTTCAGCTCCACCGTCATCCCCTCCCAGTCGGACTGGTGGTTGTCGCAGGTGAGCCCCTCGATCACCAGCCCGGCGCCGCAGAGTGCCCCGCCGCCCAGCTCGACCGGGTTTTCGGGCAGGTACCACCAGTAATCGAGGTAGAGCAGCCGCCGCTGTCCCTGCGCGACTTCGGTGGGGTGGACGTAGATCGCGCTGCCGGCTCCGACCGGCGGCGTCGCTTCGGCCTGGGCTTCGATGCTGCCGGGCGGCGGCGTGCCTTCGGGCACCGTCTGTTCGGCCCGTCGCCCGACGGCCGCCCTTTCCGCTTCCGCTTCGGCTTCCTCCCGCCGCAGTTCGGCCCGGGCGAGCGGCCGCAGTTCTTCGGGCCCGCGCAGGTCGAGTCGCAGGCTCGTGCTGCCGTTTTCCAGTTCGCTGGGAAGCAGCGTCGGCTGGGAGGGGCAGGTGGTGTGCACCCCTTCGTCATGGCAGAGGCGCACCCGTCCTTCCCGGAACAGGGTCGGTATCGAGAGCGGCCAGGGCACCGGCTCGGCGCGGTCGAAGAGCAGCACCGGCCGGTACCTCATCGCCAGCGCGAAGTCGCTCTGCGAGCCCGGCGCGGCGACGGCGAGCCGGAAGGCGGCGTCGGTGACCGTCTGGCTGCCCAGGGCCTGCACCGATACGGCCCCTTCGGATTCCCAGCCTTTCCAGCGGGCAAGCCGGGCTGGGTCGGTGGTCTGCAGGAGGGCGAAGACGGGGGTCCGCGGGCTCGGCGCGGCGGCCGCCGCGACGCGGGTCCAGCGACCCACCTCGTCGGAAGGTCCTTCCCGGTCGGGCAGTTCGGCGGGGTTCTCGACCACGGGATCGGTGCCGTCCACCAGCAGGGCCAGCACTGCTTCCCCCTGACCCCCCGATGCCGGCCTGGCGGAGGCGCTCGGCCGCTCGGCCCCTTCCGCGACCGCGGTCAGCGCTTCCCGTTCGTCGTTCCCTTCCACCAGGGTCCAGCGAACGCCGTCGCCTTCCGCGACCCCGACCGAGTAGGTGAGCTGGAATTCGGCGAGCGCCGGAGTGGGCTGGATTTCCGCCGGCGCTGGATGGTGCCGCCCGTCGGTGACGATCAGCAGGTCGAGCTGCGATGGAACCGGGGCGGAGCCAGGCACCGAGACCGTTCGGGCTTTGAGCATCCCGACCGCCAGCGGCGCCGCCAGGATGACCAGAGCCGCCAGGGCAAGCCCGGCTTCCCAGGCCGGGAAGGTGGCTGAGCCGGTGCGACGCAGGTACCAGATGGCGGCGGCCGCGAACACCACCACCGCCAGTCCGAGGCCGAGCAGAATCGGCAGCCGGAAGTCGTGCAGCGGGTGAATGTGGTGCAGCGCCCGCACCACCAGGTTCAGCGCGATGTCGAAGGTGACCAGGACCAGCAGGGCGAACAGAACGGTGCCGGCCACACGCATCAGCCCGGCGACCACGGCGCCGGGACCGTCGGAATGGAACGCGAGGGCGACGCCCGTGCAGAGGGCCGCGAGCGCGGCCACCCCCAGGGCGATGGGCAGGTTGAAGACGTCGGCGACGGCGTAGAGGCCCGGCGCCGCGAGCAGGAACGGGATGTCGCGGCGCTGGGGCGCGGGCACGGCAATACCGTATGGGAGATCGAGTAATCGGCTGTAGCCACCCGGGTTGCTCCGCAACCGCGGTGGGTAGGCTCCTCATATATAGGGACTCGGCAGGCCGGCAGGGGGACGTGCGTCGGCCAGGGAGCGCGCCCTGACGAACTTCGAAAGGAGTGGGGATGAGGGGTAGCTCGAGACTCGCGGCGCTCGCGCTGGCATTGGCGCTGCTTGCCATGCTTGGCGGCACCGCGGCGGCGAAGCCGCACCACAAGCACGGGTCCGGCCTGCACGTGCGGATCCTGCGCAAGAGCCAGTCGGCGATCGCCCGCAAGGGGCTGCTGGTCAAGGTGAGCTCGGCGAAGCCGCGCAAGCTGAAGCTGAGGGTCGTCTCGACGACCTTCGACGACGGCACCAGGCCGTTCGCCAAGGCGAGGGTGGTGCGCCTGCGCGGGGCCGGCCACGTGACCGTCCGGCTGCCGCTGAACAGGGCGGGCCGCAGGGGGGTCAAGAGCTGCACCCAGCGGACGATCGAGGTGCGCGCCGGCAAGGCCGGCGGCAAAGTCGAAATGAGGCGGACCGGCAAGTGCCAGCCGCAGTCGATCGAAATGAAGAACGCCGAAAAATGCGACTTCATCGCCGAACCCGGCAACGCGCTGTGCATGCTGCCCTTCCCCGACGACTACTACACGGTCGAAGACCCGAGCACGGAAACCGGCCGGCGGATCGACTTCCAGACCGAAGGGATGCCGGTCAACACCTACGGCACCCACATCGAAGCCGGCCCCTACAACGCCTCCGACGGCTTCAGCCCGGGCGAGACGATTCTCGTCAAGGTCCCCGGGATCGAAACGACGGCCGACGTCGCGGCGATGGGCGCGACGCCGATCAACCACATCGGCCAGTACACGGAAAAGAACGCCCCGGTCGTCGTCATCGACGCGACCACCGGCAAACGGTGGCCGATCTGGGTTGAGATCGACTCGACCGCCAGCGACCCGTCCAAGCGGGTGCTGGAGATCCACCCGGCGGTCGACTTCGAACCGGCGACCCGCTACATCGTCGCCCTGCGCAACGTCAAGAACGCGGCCGGCAAGAAGATCGAAGCGCCGGAAGCGTTCCGCTACTACCGCGATGAAATCCGCACCAAGCAGAGCCGGATCAACGCTCGCCGCAAGCACTTCAAGAGCATCTTCCGGACCCTGAAGACCGCAGGCATCCGGCGCGAAAACCTCTACCTGGCCTGGGACTTCACCGTGGCCAGCGACGCCAACAACTACCGGCGGATGCTGGCGATGCGCAACGACGCCTTCGCCCAGCTCGGCGACACCAACCTGGCCGACGGCGTCGTCCAGGGCAAATCGCCGGAATTCAAAGTCACCTCGGTCGAAAAAGATCCCAACCCGGGCGAAATCGCGCGGCGGGTCAAAGGCACCGTGACCGTTCCCTGCTACCTCTTCCCGAGCTGCGAACCGGGTGGCACGTTCCACCTCGGGCCCGGCGAAGCGCCGCAGCAGAACGGCACCTGGGAAGCCAACTTCGACTGCATCATCCCCGACTCGGCAACCACCGGGGCGGCGAAGACGGCACGTCCCTCGCTCTACGGGCACGGCCTCTTCGGCAGCGCCTCGGAGGTGGCCTCCAGCCCGCAGCGGGCGCTGGCACAGGGTCACGACATGGTCTTCTGCGCCACCAACGAGATCGGGATGTCCTCCGAAGACCAGGGACGGACGCTGGGGATCCTCAACAACCTCTCCGGCTTCCCCCAGCTCACCGACCGGCTCCAGCAGGGGATGCTCGACGAGCTCTACCTGGGCCGGGCGATGATCAACCCGGCTGGCTTCGCGAGCAGCGAAGCGTTCACCCAGGACGGGACCGGGGCGACCGAAACGGTGCTCGACACGAGCCACCTCTACTACAACGGCAACAGCCAGGGAGGGATCGAGGGCGGCGCCCTGACCGCGATCGCCCCCGACTTCACCCGCGCCTCGCTCGGGGTGCCGGCGATGACCTACTCGGTGCTGCTGCCGCGCTCGGTCGACTTCGACGAATTCGCGAAAATCATGTATCCCGCCTACCCGGACGAAACCGAGCGGCCGCTGGCCCTCGACCTGATCCAGATGCTCTGGGACCGGGCCGAGCCCAACGGCTACGCGCACCGGATGACCACCAACCCGCTGCCGGACACCCCGGCGCACCAGGTCCTGCTCGACGTGGCCCTCGGCGACCACCAGGTCACCGACTACCAGGCCGACGTCGAGGCGCGGACGATCGGCGCCTCGGCCCACGCGCCGGCGCTCTACAACGGCCGCTGGCCGAACACCGAATACCTCTGGAACGTGCCGTCGATCGGCGGCTACCCGTTCATCGGCTCGGCGGTCTACTACTGGGACATCGGCCCGATCCGGCCGGGCCCGACCCCCGGCACCCAGATCGGGGTCGAACCGCCCCCGTACGAAAACCTGCCCAACCGCCTCGGCGAAGACCCCCACGGGGCGCCGCGCGCGGCGGCGGCGGAGCAGCAGCTGGTCTCCGACTTCTTCGAAGGAGCGATCCCGCAGACCGACACCTGCGGTGGCGGTCCCTGCTACGCCGGCACGTTCACCGGTCCGTAGCGGAACCGCAGCGGGCGTAGGCGCATTTGTTCGGCATCGCCGAACAAATGCGCCACGCGCCTACCGCGCGCCGTACTCGCGGTAGGGGTACCACCATTCCTTGCGCTCGATCCGCGACTCCATGTGGACGTGCTTGGTCTCCTGGGTCGGCGCGCCCGCGTTGGTATAGTTGCGCTAGCAAGTATTTGACGTTTTGGAGGTCGCGATGAGCGCGCAGGCAGCAAGCAGTGAGATCGCCTGGGAGGAGCGGATCGCCCGTCCCGACGAGGAGTTCCTGACCCACGGCCCCGTCCACCTGGAGGTCACCGACGTCGGGCGCTCGCTCGCCTTCTGGCGCGACCTGCTCGGCCTGGCGGAGCTCGACCGCGCGGGCGCCGAGGCCCGCCTGGGCGCCGGCGGGCGCGAGCTGGTCGTCCTCCACGCGGGCGCCGAGCGGGGGCCGCTGCGCGGCCACACCGGCCTGTACCACCTCGCCCTGCACCTGCCCGACGAGGGCGAGTTCGCGCGCGTGCTGGCGCGGCTGATGGCGGCCCGCTACCCGCAGGCGCCGACCGACCACATCTTCTCCAAGGCGACCTACCTCGACGACCCCGACGGAATCGGCCTGGAGCTGACCCTGGAGACGGTCGAGCGCGTCTCGGCGACCGAGGCGCGGGGCGGCAACGTGGCGATCTTCGACCGCGAGGGCCGGCCGCGGCGGCCGGTCGAGCCGCTCGACGTCGAGGAGGTGCTGGCCCAGCTCGGCGACCGCGCGCTCGACGCGCCGCTGCCGGCGGCGACCAGGGTCGGCCACGTCCACCTGCACGTCGCCGACCTCGAGGCGGCCTGGCGCTTCTACCGCGACCTCGTCGGCTTCGAGGAGCACATGTTCCTGCTGCTCGGGATGGCCGACCTCAGTGCCGGCGGCCGCTTCCCGCACCGGCTGGCGCTCAACGTCTGGCAGGGACAGGGAGCGCTCCCGCCGCCTCCGGGCACCGCCGGGCTGCGGCACTTCACCCTGGTGGCGCGGGACCGGGCCCGGCTGGAGGCGATCCGCGGCCGGCTCGGCGCCGCCGGCCTCGCGGTGCGCGACAGCGAGGACGGCTTCTTCGCCGCCGACCCCAGCGGCAACCGGCTCGAGCTGCGGGCGGGGGCCTGAGGTGGCGGCGACGGCCGGGCCCGAGCGGGCGGCGCTCACCGCCCGCGCCGGCTACATGCTCGGCGAGCGTGCCGAGCGCAAGTGGTCCGAAGAGCAGGCGCTGGCCTGGGAGGGCCTGCTGGAGCTGCACGGCCGGCTGCGCCGCGGCGCCGAGGCGCGCCTCGAGCAGGCCGGGCTCAGCGTCAGCGCGCTCGGGGTGATGGGCCGCCTGGTCGGGGCGCCGGAGCGGACCCTGCGCCAGGTCGAGCTGGCGGCCGCGATGGGGCTCAGCATCAGCCGCGTCTCGCGGATCGTCGACGCCCTGCAGGAGCGCGAGCTGCTGGAGCGCCGGCCCTGCCCGGCCGACGCCCGGGCGACCAACGTCACCCTCACCGAGGCCGGGCTGCGCCTCACCCGCGAGGCCCAGGGCGCCCTGTTCGCCTTCGTCCAGGAGAGCTTCGCGGCCCGGCTCGACGCGGAGGAGACGGCGACCCTGGCCGCGGTCTTCTCCCGGTTGCTGGGCGGGTAGGCCCGGCGGATGCCGCTCCTTCCGGTCCTCGTCGGCATCACGCTGGTCGTCTCGGTGATCAGCAGCCTCGGCGCGCCGCTCCTGCCCGCGGTCGCCGAAGCGCTCTCGATCTCGCTCAGCAGCGCCCAGTGGTCGCTGACCAGCGCCCTGCTGGCCGGCGCGGTGGCGGCGCCGATCCTCGGCCGGCTCGGCGACGGGCCGCGCCGCCGCGAGGCGGTGCTCGGGGCGCTCGCGGTGGTCTTCGCCGGCAGCCTCCTCGCCGGCGCCGCCGACACGCTGCCGCTGCTGATCGCCGGCCGGGCGATGCAGGGCGTCGGCCTCGGCCTGGCCCCGATCCTGATGGCCGCCGCCCGCGCCCACCTGCCCCCCGAGCGGGCGCCGGCGGCGATCGGGCTGCTCTCGGTCAGCGCCGCGGCGGGCCTCGGCGCCGGCTACCCGATCAGCGGCCTGATCGCCAGCAGCTTCGACGTCCACGTCGCCTTCCTCTTCGGCGCCGTGATCAGCGCCGCCGCGCTGCTCGCGGCCTTCCTCGCGATCCCCTCCGGCCGGGGCTCGGGCCCGGTGCCGCTCGACCTGCCGGGGGCGGCGATCGGCAGCGCCGGCGTGGTCGCCCTGCTGATCGGGGTCGGCCAGGGCGAGCAGTGGGGGTGGGGCTCGCCGGGGGTCCTGGCCTGCTTCGCGCTCGCCGCCGCGATCCTCACCGGCTGGGTCCTCCACCAGCGGCGCGTCGCGACACCCCTGGTCGACCTCGGCCAGCTGCGCCACCGGGCGGTCCTCGGCGCCGACCTCGCCGCGGTCCTCGCCGGCCTCGCGCTCTACATGTTCCTCACCGTCGTCACCGAGTTCGTCCAGACGCCGCCCGCCGAGGGCTTCGGCTTCGGCGCCTCGACCCTGACCGCCGGCCTGTGCCTGGTCCCCTTCTCGATCCTCAGCCTCGCCGCCAGCCGGGTGATGACGCGTGTGGCGGCGGCGCTCGGGACCCGTGCGGTGCTGGTCGCCGGGGCGCTGGCGATCGCCGCCGCGGGCGCCTTCTTCGCCCTCGTCCACGGCGCGCTCTGGCAGGCCTTCGCGACGATGGGCCTGCTCGGCGTCGGCTTCGGCTTCGCCTTCGCGGCGATCCCGGCGCTGATCGTGCGCTCGGTCCCGCGGCAGGAGGCCGGCAGCGCGATGGGCTTCTACCAGGTGATCCGCTCGATCGGGTTCTCGGTCGGCAGCGCCCTGGTCGCCTCGGTGCTGGCGGCCCACGAGGCGCCGGGGGCCGCCTTCCCGGCCGCCCAGGGGTACGTGCTCGCGCTGTGGATCGGCGCCGGCGTCTGCCTCCTCGCGGCGGCGCTCGCCTGGGTGCTCTCGCCGGCCGGCGAGCGCGGCCTCGCCCTCGCGGTAGAGGAGCTTGGCGTCCGCGAGGAAGCCGAGCTGGCGAGCGCTGGCCTGCCATCGGGCGCCGACGTAGATTAGGTCGATGAGCACGAGCGAGCTGGCGCCGGCCGCGACCGCCGAGCGGGCCGCGGACCTCGGCCTCCCGCGCTGGGCGCTGGTCCGCCGCTGTGCGCTCCTCGCCTACCTCGGGGTGCTGGTCGCCTGGAGCCTCGAGTATGGGGTCCCGGTTCAGCGCGAGCTGGTGATGCTCTGGGTCTGCGGCGCCCTCGCCGTCGCCTCGCTGGGACGCAGCCCGCGGCAGATCCGGCTGCTGCTCTTCGACTGGCTGCCGATCGCGGCGGTGCTCTGCGCCTACGACTACACCCGCGGCGCCGCCGATTCGGTCGGGATCGGGACCCACTTCCACCCGATGATCGAGTTCGACCGCTTCCTCTTCTTCGGCCAGACGCCGACCGAATGGCTGCAACGCCACCTCTACGACCCCGGTGCCCTGACCTGGTGGAACGTCGCCTTCACGCTCGTCTACACCTCCTACTTCATCACCCCCTTCGCGCTCGCCGGCTGGCTCTGGGTCCGTGACCGGCCGGCCTTCCTGCGCTTCGCCAAGCGACTGGTCACCCTGGCGGTGGCGGGGCTCGCGACCTACGTCCTGTTCCCGGCGGCGCCGCCCTGGATGGCCGCCGAACACGGGCTCCTGCACGGCGTCCAGCGCACCACCGCCAACGGCTGGGAGGTGATCGGCGGCGGTACCGCGGGCCTTTTCGACGAAGGCCAGGCCAGCGTCAACCTCGTCGCCGCGGTGCCCTCGCTGCACTCCGCCTTCACGCTGCTCGTCGCCCTCTTCCTCTGGCCGCGGGTGCGCCGTCGCTGGCGGCCGCTGCTGCTCGCCTACCCGCTGGCCATGGGGCTGACGCTGCTGGCCACCGGCGAGCACTACTTCTTCGACGTCGCGCTCGGCTGGATCTACGCCGGCGCGACGATGCTCGCGTGGCGCCGGTGGGAACGGCGCCGCCGGGTCCTCGCGCGGCCCGCGGGCGCGGCGCACGCCGGCGCCCCGACGGCCCGCTCTTAAGGTCTCGTAAAAGAATTGTGAAAGCGTTGGGGGCCGTGGACTGGTCGATCCTGCACTCCCTCAACAACTTCCTCTACCGCCACGACGGGGTCGAGGACCCGTGGGTCTTCTACGTCAACGTCTCCGAGGCGCTGTTCGCGGCGACCCTGGTCGTCGTCTTCCTCGCCGCCCAGGGCGAGCGCTGGCGCGACCTGCGGCGGGCGATGACGGCGGCGGCGCTGAGCGCCGGCGTGGCGCTGGCGATCGGCTCGGTGATCTCCCACCTGGTCGACCGGGCGCGGCCCTTCGTCGCCGATCCCGGCAGCGTCCACCTCTTCGTCTCCCATAGCAGCGATCCGGGCTTCCCCAGCGACCATGCCACCGCCGCGTTCGCGATCGCGGTGGCGATCCTGCTGCGCAAGCGCGGCTGGGGGCTCGTCGCCCTGGTCGCCGCGGTCCTGCTCTCGGTCGGCCGCGTCGCCGTCGGCGTGCACTACCCGAGCGACGTGCTCGCCGGCGCGGCCCTGGGGACGATCGTCGCGATCGCCCTCTGGTGGGAGCCGGTGCGGCGCCGGGTCGACGCCCTCTCGGACTTCGCCGGCGGCATCTGGGACCGCGCGGTCTCGCGCGGGGTGGAGGCCGTCTCGCGCGCGTCCGGGCGCTGAGCCTCGGCGCCGGGGTCGCCGGCCTGCTGCAGTCGTAGTTCCTGGAGCCGCATGCCGCTCCATCGACCGCCGGCCGGCCGGCCGTAGTTGCGACAGCGGTCGTGCAATGAGTATGTGTTGACAGTTATATAAGCCTGTGCTTGAATAGTCGCCGTGAGCACCAACGCCTTCGAGATCGTCGCCGAGCCGGCTCGCCGCAGCATCCTCGACAGCCTGGTCTCCGGACCGCGCTCAGTCGGGGAGATCGTCGAGGAGACCGGGCTGAGCCAGCCCAACGCCTCCCGGCACCTGCGGATCCTGCGCGAAGCGCGGGTCGTCGAGTCGACCCCCGAAGGGCAGCGGCGCCTGTACGAGCTGCGACCCGAGGGGCTGGCCGAGCTGATCGGCTGGCTGGCGCCCTACCAGCGCCTGTGGCGCGGCAGCCTCGATGCCCTCGAACGCCACCTCGACGAGATGGAGTGAGCGTGCCGGGAGCGAACGGAACCCTGCGGGAAGTCGACGGTCGGCCGGTGCTGCGCTTCGAACGCGTGCTGAAGCACCCGCCCGAGCGGGTATGGCGGGCCCTGACCGACCCCGCCGAGCAGTTCTCCTGGCACCCGACGCCGGCCCGCTTCGAGCTCGAGGCCGGGGGGCGGGTCGAGTACCTCGACGGCGGCTACGTCGCGGGGATGGCCACCGGGGAGGTGACCGCCTGCGAGCCGCCGCGCCTGCTCGCCTACACCTGGCCGACCGGGGGCGAACCGGTGCCCAAGCACCTGCGCTGGGAGCTGGCGCCGCACGACGACGGCTGCCTGCTGACCCTGGTTCAGAGCTTCGACGAGCGCGACCTGGCGGTCGACTACAGCGCCGGCTGGCACGTCTGCCTCGACGCCCTCGCCGAGCGGCTCGACGGCGGGCGCGCGGTCGACGAGCGTCCCCGAGCAAACCGCCACGACGAGCCCCCCTACCCCGAACTGCTCGCGCTCTACGAGCGCCTGTACGGAAGCGGCTGAGCGGCCGAGGGCCGCTCGCGGAGTTGCGCGATGAACTGCGACCACAGATATAACGTAACCATTATATCTCTTAAGGAGGAATCGATGAACACCCAGGCAGCAACCGTCGACAAGGCGACCGACTACACCGACTGGTTCCTGATCGCCGCCCCGATCGACGCCGTCTACGAGGCGCTCGCCACTCCGGCCGGCATCCGGTCCTGGTGGGTCGTCGACGTGAAGGGTGGCGAGGGCGGCGCCGGCGAGACGATGCGGCTGACCTGGCCGCGGGGCGGCTTCACCGAGCTGCGGATCGACCGGCTGCAGCGGCCCGGCGCGGTCGAGTGGACCTGCACCGCCTGCCACGTCGAGGGCTTCGAGCCGCCGGACGAGTGGGTCGGGACGCGGATCTGCTTCGCGCTCTCGGAGATCGCTGGCGGCACCCGCCTGGAGTTGGTCCACCACGGCCTCGCCGCCCTCGACTGCATCGAGCTCTGCGAAGCCGGCTGGAGCTTCCACCTGCGCACCAGCCTGCGCGGTCTGCTCGAGCGGGGTGAGGGTCAGCCGAAGGGCTGAATCCGCCCGTGTGGCTGAGGTTCCATTCGCTATGCGACTGAAAGCTCAGCCACACCCTCGGGCGTCGGTTCAGGCAGCGGCGTCGAGCAGGCGCCGCAGGGTGGTGGCGGCGGCGCCGGAAGCGATCGCGTCCTGCGCCGCCGCCATCCCGGCCTCGACCGAGTCGCAGGCGCCGGCGGCGCGCAGGCGCAGCATCGCCCCTAGCGTCACCGCGATGGCGGCGGCGCCCTGCTCCTCGCCGCCGAGGATCGCCCGGGTCAGCTCGGCCGAGCGCTCGGCCGTGGCGCCGGGCTCGAGCCGCAGGTCGAGGCGCTGGGGCAGCTCCAGCGGCGCGGCGCCGCTGGCCTGCGGCCGGGCGGGGCGGGGCACGTCGGAGCCCTCGATCCCGCGCACCGCCAGCGAGGGGCCGGCGCCGAGGCACCGCAGGGCGCCCAGCAGGCGCGGGCCGTAGGTCTGGTGGGCATAGCCGACGACGAAGCGCTCGGCGCCGAGGTGGTCGACCAGCTTCTCGGCCGAGTGCAGCGGGCCGCGCAGGCCGACCTCGTCGCGGATCCGCGCCAGGCGGTCCCAGCCTGGGATCGCCTCGCCGGCGTGGACCAGGGCGACGCCGCTGCGCCGCAGCATCTCCCGCGAGCGCGCGAGGCTCGGCCGCCGCGGCCCGCCGAGCGCCGCCAGCACGTCGGCCGGGGTGGTGCCGTGCTTGGGCCCGAGGCGATCGCCGCAGTGCACGACGCAGGGCGCCCCGGCGGCCGCCGCGACGGCGGCGGTGGCCAGCGAGAGCTGCGGCGACCCCGCCACCCCGTCGTAGGCGCCGGCGCAGGCGACCAAGGCGCCCGTGTCGCCGGCGCCGCCCCCGGGGCCGGGGGCGACCGGCTCCCGCGAGAGCGCCGCGTCGCGCAGCCCCCGGGCGAGCCCGGCCAGCTCCTCGGCCTCCTCGCCCTTGGTCCGCATCGCGACCATGAAGGCGCCGGCCTGGGCGTCGGAGACCTCGCCCTCGAGCACCGCCCGCATCGCCTCCCGCGCCTCCTCGAAGGACAGCGCCCGGCTCCCCCGCGGCCCGGTCCCCACCGCCTTGATCGTCGAGCGGAAGCCGGCATAGCTGCTGCGGCCGAAGGTCTGCGTCTCAGTCGATCCCATCGCCCCTTCCTCCCTCTGTGCTGGTGGCGGCTCATCGGTCGAAGCGGTATCCGACCCCGCGCACGGTCCTGATCCGGTTGGCGTGCTCGGCGCCGAGCTTGGCCCGCAGCCGCCGCACGTGGACGTCGACGGTGCGGGCGCCGCCGTAGTAGTCGTAGCCCCAGACCCGGTTCAGCAGCGCCTCGCGGGAGAACACGCGGCCGGGGTGGGTGACGAGGAAGCGCAGCAGCTCGTACTCCTTGAAGGCGAAGTCGATCGGCTCGCCGCCGACCGTCACCTGGTAGGTGGCGAGGTCGACGACCAGCGAGCCGACCCGCACCGTCTGCGCTTCCTCGGCGCCGCCGAGCTGGCGCCGGGCGCGGCCGATCCGCACCTCCAGCTCGGCCGGGGTGAAGGGCGGGACCAGCAGCTCCTCGCTCATCGGCACCTCGCCGTCGAGGTCCTCGGGGCGGACCGAGAGCAGGATCGGCACGTCGGCGAAGACGGCGTCGTCGCGCAGGCGGCCGCAGATCTCCTCGTCGCCGATCACCACCGCCAGGTCGGGCGGCCGCCGCGCCGCGCCGTCGGCGTCGTCGGGGCGCAGGCTGCCGTTGGCCTCGATCAGCCGCGGCGTGAACCCCAGCTCGGCCACCGAGGCGGCCATCTGCGACCCCCGGGTCGGCTCGCGGCTGTAGATCCAGGCGTCCGCCATCGGTCAGAGCCAGCGCAGGTAGCGCTCGCGGTCGAAGTCGGTGACGGTCGCGCGGTAGGCGTCCCACTCGCTGCGTTTGTTGGCCACGTACCAGTCGCAGAGCGTGTCGCCGAGGGTGTCGCGGGCGAGCTCGGAGCCGTCGAAGAGCTCGGTCGCCTCGCCGAGGTCGCCGGGCAGGGCGGCGGCGCCCTCGTCCCCGGCCGCCTCCGGCGCCAGCTGGTAGCCGCGCTCGATCCCCCGCAACCCCGCGGCCAGCACCAGGGCAAAGAGCAGGTAGGGATTGGCGGCGGCGTCGGGGGAGCGCAGCTCGATCCGCGCCGTGTCGGCCTGCCCGGGGCGGCCGGTGGGGACGCGAACCAGGGCGCCCGAGCCCTCGCGCGACCAGTTGACGTGGGTCGGCGCCTCCATCCCGGCGGCCAGGCGCTTGTAGGAGTTGACCCACTGGTTGGAGACCGCCGCCATCTCGGTCGCGTGGGCGAGCAGGCCGGCGAGGAACTGGCCGCCGCGGCGACCCGGCGTCGAGCCGTCCTCGTCGAAGAAGACGTTGCGCTCGCCCTCGTAGAGCGAGAGGTGGAGGTGCATGCCGCTGCCGCTCAGCCCGTTCAGCGGCTTCGGCATGAAGGTCGCGAAGAGGCCGAGGTCGCGGGCGATCTCCTTGACGACGATGCGGAAGGTGGTGATCGCGTCGGCCATCGCCAGCGGGTCGGTGTGCTTGAGGTGGATCTCGTGCTGGGAGGGGGCGACCTCGTGGTGGCTGGCGGTGACCGGGATCCCGACCGCCTCCAGGTGCTCGATCGCCCGCCGGCCGAAGTCGGAGACCACGTCCTGCACCGTGAGGTCGAAGTAGCCGCCGTTGTCGAGCGGGACCGGCGGGCGGCCGGGGTCCTGGCTCTCGTCGAAGAGGAAGAACTCGAGCTCGCAGCCGACCTGCAGCGTGAGGCCGAGCTCGGCCGCCTGGTCGAGGACCCGGCAGAGCGCCTGGCGGCTGTCGCCGGCGAACGGGCTGCCGTCGGGCATCCGCAGGTCGCAGCACATCCGCGCCACCCGCGGTCCCTCCGCCCAGGGCAGGACCTGGAAGGAGCTCGGGTCCGGCCAGGCGTAGACGTCGCGTTCGGAGCCGCGGGCGCGCGCCTCGATCGCCGAGCCGTCGAGCCCGACCCCCTCCAGCAGTGCCGGTTCGAGCTCGGAGGCCGGGACCGCGAGGCTCTTCAGCGAGCCGACCACGTCGACGAACCAGAGCCGCACGAAGCGCACCCCGCGCTCCTCGACCACCCGCATCACGTACTCGGCGTCCGCCCTCACGGCCTCAGCCTAGGTACGGCGCGGCGAGCCCAGGTTCGCCCGTTGTCCAAAATCGAGCCGCCGGGGCTCGCCGCCGGGATGAGCGTGTTTCCAGCGCATTTCGGGCCGCCCGTTGCGCGAAACCGCAGGAGTGCCCGTATATGGGGCACTCCTGCGGTTTCGGCGCTCAGACCGAGGCGCCGGCGAGGCTGGGGATGCGCTGGGTGGCGAACTCCTTGCGCAGGTAGCAGAACCAGGTCAGGCCGGCGAAGACGAAGTAGGCGGCGAAGAAGACCCAGAGGGCCGGCACCGACCAGTCGGTGTGCGCCTGGGCGATCGCCAGCTTTTCGGCCGGCGTCTGGGCGGCGCCGACCAGGGCGGTGACGCCGAGGCTGGCCTGGCGCAGGACGACCTGGATCAGGAAGCCGCCGAAGGCGCCGACCGCGCCGGCGATCCCGATCACCGCCGCGGCGCGGCGTTTGAACTCGGTCTCCACGCGGGCGCGCTCCTCGCCCCCCTCGGCCACCCGCCGCTCGCCGAGCGCGCTGAAGATCGAGGGGATCATCCGGTAGGTCGAGCCGTTGCCCATCCCCGAGAGCAGGAAGATCGCCATGAAGGAGCCGAAGAAGAGCGCGAAGCTGCGCTGACCGACGCCGACGATCGCCAGCAGCGTGAAGGCGCCCATGCCGAGGAAGCACCAGAGGGTCACCCGGGCGCCGCCGAGTCGGTCCGCCACCCAGCCGCCGAGCGGCCGCGCCACCGAGCCGATCAGCGCCCCCATGAACCCGAGCCCGGCCAGGTAGGTGGCGATGAACGGGTGGCCGGCGAGGAACTCGGGGAAAGTGTTCTTGATCACCAGCGGCAGCACGAACGAGTAGCCGATGAAGGAGCCGAAGGTGCCGATGTAGAGCAGCGACATCACCCAGGTCTGGCCGTGGCCGAGCGCCTTCACGTAGGGGCCGGTGTCGGTCCTCGCCTCGGTCAGGCTGTCCATGTAGAGCCAGGCGCCGAGCGCCGCGAGGACGATGAAGGGCAGCCACATCAGGCCGGCGTAGGCGAGGTGGACCTGGTGTTCGGGCAGCTCGATCGCCGCCGCGGGGACGCCGACGACGATCGCCAGC
>DASVWP010000235.1:0-3366 GCA_036393155.1 Solirubrobacterales bacterium
GATCGCCGCCAGGACGGCCAGCGCCGGCTGCCATTCGTCGACCGCGGGGCCGAGCGCGACGTCGAAGAAGCGCAGGAAGACGGCGAAGGCGGCGGCCTTGGTCGCCACCGCCATGAACGCGGTGATCGGGGTCGGCGCGCCCTGGTAGACGTCGGGCGTCCACTGGTGGAAGGGGGCGATCGAGGTCTTGAAGGCCAGGCCGACCGCGGTCATCGCGATCCCCAGCAGGATCAGCGGATCGCCGACCAGGCCCTTGTGGGCGATCCCGAGGGCGATCCCGGCGAAGCCGGTCGAGCCGGTGCCGCCGTAGAGGAAGGCCATCCCGTAGAGCAGCGTCGCCGAGCCCAGCGAGCCGACGATCAGGTACTTGAGCCCCGACTCCAGCGAGCCCTCGCGGCGCAGGTTGGTGGCGCAGAGGATGTAGAGGGGGATCGAGAGGGTCTCGATCGCGACGAAGAAGGTCACCAGGTTGATCGCCTGGGCGAGCAGGGTCATCCCGAGGATCGAGCCGAGCAGCAGCGCGTGGTACTCGCCGGAGCCGGCTTCCTCGACGGCCCGCTCGCGGATCGAGAGCAGCACCGCGAAGGCGGCGGTGAGGATCGCGATCAGGGAGATCGCGATCGCCAGGTCGTCGAGCCGCAGCCCGTGGGAGATCAGCTCCTTCGATTCGTCCCACTGCGCGATCAGCAGCCCGGCGGTTGCCGCCAGCGCCAGCAGGGTCAGGCCTGGCGCCCAGCGCCGGACCGGCTTGAAGACGGCGCTCAGCAGGACGACGACGACCCCGACCGTGAGTGCGATCACCGGCGAGATGCCGAAGTAGTCGATGTGGGGAGCGTGGAAGGTCACGGGTTTGCTTCCTTGGAGCCGGGAAGGGTCACGGTGATCTGGTCGAAGCCCGAGCGCCCGCTCCCAAGCTCGGACTTGATGATTTCCTCAGCTTCGGACTGACGGGAAGCCAGCTTCGCTTCCGGCGCTTCGCCGCCAGTCACCCGGGCCACCGTGTGTTCGACCGTCGGGGCGGTGCGGTGGAGGATCAGCTGCGGGTAGAAGGCGAGGGCGATGATGCAGAGGACCAGCGGCGCCAGGACCACGCCGTCGCGCCAGGAGATCTCCCGCGAGGGGATGCCGTCGGGCTTGCGGTTGTGCATCGTCCCCTGGTAGAGGCGCAGCGCGTAGTAGGCGGACAGCGCTACGCCGGCGATCGCGATGAAGGCGAAGACGATCTTCGACTGGAAGAGGCCGTTGAGGATGTAGAACTCGCCGATGAAGTTGGCCGACCCGGGCATCGCCAGGGTGGCCAGGGCGACGATCAGGAACAGCGCCGCCAGGACCGGCGCCCGCAGCGCCATCCCCCCCATCTTCCGCAGGTCCTCGGTGCCGGTGCGCTCGACGAGGATCGCGACGATGATGAAGATCGGCGCCACCACGAGGCCGTGGTTGACCATCTGCAGGATCGCCCCGTCGGAGCCGTCGGCCCGCAGGGCGAAGATCCCGGCGGTGATGAAGCCGAGCTGGGCGACCGACGAGTAGCCGGCGATCAGCCGCAGGTTGGTCTGGGTGAAGGCCATCACCGAGCCGTAGAGGATCGAGGCCAGGGCGATAACCAGGATCACCTCCTGGAATTCGACCGTCGCCGCGGGGAACAGCGGCAGGACGATGCGCAGGAACCCGTAGGCGCCGACCTTGGCCAGCACACCGGAGAAGACCGCCAGGGCGGGCAGCGGCGCCGCGCGGTAGGCGTCGGGCATCCAGCCGTGCAGGAGGAAGGCCGGCATCTTGACCAGGAAGGCGGCGGCGAAGAACCAGAAGATCCAGCGCTGGCTGCCGAGCGAGAGGCCCTGCTGCTGCAGGGCGGAGATCGAGAAGGTGATGTGGCCGCCGTGGGCGGAGAGGATCGCCGTGGCGATCGCCGCCACCAGCATCAGCAGCGAGCCGATCAGCGTGTAGACGATCATCTTCAGCGTCGCCGCCGGCGCCGTCAGGCCGCCTTCGGCGCTGCGGTCGTGCCCCCAGACGCCGAAGAGGAAGTAGAACGGCACCAGCATGAAGTCGAAGAAGAGGACGAACAGCAGCAGGTCCTGAGCGAGGAAGGAGCCGAGCGTCGCCGTCTCGGCCAGGAGCATCAGGAAGAAGAAGAGCTGCGGGCGCTCCTGCTCGCGGAAGGCGGCGAAGGCGATGCCGCCGGTCCACAGCACGGCGGTCAGCAGGACGAGGAAGAGGTTGAGGCCATCGATGCCGAGGCTGTAGTGGACGCCGAGGCCGGAGATCCAGGCGATGTCGACGGTGTCCTGCAGGCCGGAGCTGCCGCTGTCGAAGCCCGCGACCATGCCGATCGCCACGCCCAGGGTGGCGACGGCGCCCAGCATCGCCCACCAGCCGGTGGCCCGGCGCGGCAGGAAGAGGCCGACGGCGCCGAAGGCGAGCGGGGCCCAGAGAAGGACGTTGATCATGACTGGACGATGAGGAAGTAGAGGGCCAACCCGGCGAAGCCGGCGATCAGGAGCAGGGCGTAGCTGCGGACGAGGCCGTTCTGCAGGGCGCGGACGACGGCGCCGGTGCCGCGCACCGTCTCCTCGGTCCCGGTGACCAGGCCGTCGACGACGAAGCGCTCGAAGACCCGGTTGGCGAAGCGGCCGATGCCGAGCGCCGGGCGGACCACGAAGAAGTCGATCGCCTCGTCGAAGTACCACTTGTTGGAGAGGAAGGTGTGCAGCCACTTGAAGCGCCGTTCCAGCGCCCGCGGCGCCTCCGGGCTGGTCACGTAGAGCCAGCGGGCGACGGCGATCCCGGCAAGCGAGACGACGGCGCCGATCGCCAGCCCGATCCAGCTCCAGCTGGTCGAGGGGTGGATCGCAGCCAGCGGCGAGTCGCGGAAGACGGGGTCGAGGAAGTTGGCGACCGTGTTGTCGACGCCCGGCACCTGGACGAAGCCGGCGAACAGGGCCAGGAAGGCCAGCACGCCCATCGCGATCCGCATCGACGAGGACCGCTCCGCGATGTGGTGCTCGGGGCCGGGGAAGCCGACGTCGGTGTCCTCCTCTTCCCCGGTCGCCGGGTTGAAGGGGTGGGCGTGATGGACGTGGCCGGTGTCGATCAGCTCCTGGGCCTCCGGGCACGGCTTGCCGGGCAGCACCCGGAAGATGAGCCGGAAGGTGTAGATCGCGGTCAGCAGCGCGCCGAGGTAGCCGAGGACCCAGAAGATGTCGTACATGCCGCCGCGCGCGTGCGCGTAGGCGAGGATCTCGTCCTTGGAGAAGAACCCGGAGGTGCCTGGGAACGCGGCGAGCGCGAGGCCGCCGCAGACGAAGGTGATCGAGGTGAACCGCATCGCCTTCCCGAAGCCGCTCATGTCGTCGATGTTCTGGT
>DASVWP010000236.1:0-5643 GCA_036393155.1 Solirubrobacterales bacterium
CGGCCTCTTCGCACAGCGTCGTCAGGCCGGCCTCGTCCGCGACGTAGGAGTCGCGGCCGGCGCAGAAGACGCCGTTGGCGAGTTCGAACCCGAAGTCGTCCTCGCTGCGCGCCAGCCAGTCGATCAGCGCCGGCGAGAGCAGCTGGGTCAGCCAGCTCTGGCTGGTCCCCTTGTAGGCGTAGGCGGTGCAGTGGCCGAGGCCCTCGACGTCGGGGAGGGCGACCTTCTGCATGTCGACCGCCCCGGTCGTCGCGCTCCATGTTGCTGCCGACGCCGGTGAAGCCGAAGCTGGGGAGGAAGCCGATGCTCTCCGGGATCCGCGTGACGACCAGCGTGAAGCGGCGGGTGACCGTGTGCGTGTGGTCGTCGGCGTCGGTCTCCGTGTAGGTGTAGGTGAAGCGCAGCAGCGTGCCGTCGATCCCGCCCGGCAGCTTGCCGGTCGCGGTGCCCTCGATCTTGCCGTCTTCGTGGCCCAGCGTGTGCCCCTCCCGGGGCAGGTCGGCGGTCTCCGCGAAGGCGAGGCCGTGGGCTTCGGCGAACTTGGAAAGGGACTCTGAACCAGACACGCGGCGATCCTATCCGCGCCGATCGGCGGCGACCAGCGCGGAAATCGCCGCAGCTCCTACCCAAATGTGCCGAGCAGTTGCGGAAAGCCCGCTCTTAGCGGGCGGACGACCACCGAAGCCGGGTGGCCGGGCTCGGTAGAGTTAAGGGACACAAGGGCGCCTTCCGATATCGATAGGGCGTCTGCCGGTACTAACTCGGGCCAACCGGGTTCGACCAAGAAGAGGATTCATTTGTTCGAGCGATTCACCGAGAGAGCTCGTCAGGTCGTCGTCCTAGCGCAGGAGGAGGCCCGGACGCTCAAGCACAACTACATTGGCACCGAGCACATCCTGCTTGGCCTGCTGCGCGAGGAGGAGGGCCTCGCGGCGCGGGTGCTCGAGTCCCTCGACATCACCGTCGAACGGGTCCGCTCGCAGGTCGTCCGGATCGTCGGATCGGGCGAGGAGGTCACCTCCGGCCAGATCCCGTTCACCCCGCGTGCCAAGAAGGTGCTCGAGCTCGCCCTGCGCGAGGCGCTCTCGCTCGGCCACAACTACATCGGCACCGAGCACATCCTGCTCGGCCTGGTTCGTGAGAACGAGGGCGTCGCCGCCCGCATCCTGCTCGACTTCGACGCCGACTCCGACAAGATCCGCAACGAGGTCATCCGGATGCTCTCGGGCCCCGGCGGACGTCGCCAGGGCGGTGGCGGCGGCGGTCAGGGCGAGGGCAAAAAGTCTTCGAAACTGCTCGACCAGTTCGGCCGCAACCTGACTCGGCTCGCCGAGGAGGGCAAGCTCGACCCGGTGATCGGCCGCGAGACCGAGATCGAGCGGATCATGCAGATCCTCTCCCGCCGTACGAAGAACAACCCGGTGCTGCTGGGTGAGCCCGGGGTCGGCAAGACCGCCGTCGTCGAGGGCCTGGTGGCGCGGATCAACAAAGGCGAGGTGCCGGAGCTGCTGAAGAACAAGCAGATCTACACGCTCGACCTGGCCGCCCTGGTCGCCGGCTCGAAGTACCGCGGCGAGTTCGAGGAGCGGCTGAAGAAGGTGATGAAAGAGATCACCCAGCGCGGCGACATCATTCTCTTCATCGACGAGCTTCACAACCTGGTCGGCGCCGGCGCCGCCGAGGGCGCGATCGACGCGGCCTCGATCCTCAAGCCGGCCCTGGCCCGCGGCGAGCTGCAGACGATCGGCGCCACCACGCTCGACGAGTACCGCAAGTACCTGGAGCGCGACTCCGCCCTGGAGCGCCGCTTCGCCCAGATCAAGGTCGACCAGCCCTCCCCGGAGGACACCGTGCGGATCCTCGAGGGCCTGCGCGAGCGCTACGAACAGCACCACCGGGTGACGATCAACGACGAAGCCCTGGCGGCTGCCGCCGAGTTGGCGGACCGCTACATCTCCGACCGCTTCCTGCCCGACAAGGCGATCGACCTGATCGACGAGGCGGGCTCGCGAATGCGCATCAAGTCGATGAGCACGCCGCCCGTGTACCGCGACCTCGAGGAGGAAATCGAGAAGACGCGGCGCGAGAAGGAGGCCGCGATCGAGGCCCAGGAGTTCGAAAAGGCCGCCAACCTGCGCGACACCGAGCGCCAGCTGACGACGAAAAAGCGCCAGCTGGAAGACGAGTGGGCGGAGGGCGAGAACGGCGAGCGCCCGGTCGTCGGCGAGGAGGAGATCGCCGACATCGTCTCGATGTGGACCGGGATCCCGGTCTTCAAACTGACCGAGGCCGAGACCAAGAAGCTGATCCGCATGGAGGAGGAACTCCACAAGCGGGTGATCGGCCAGGAGGTCGCGATCACCGCGGTCTCCAAAGCGATTCGCCGCTCGCGCGCCGGGATCAAGGACCCCAAGCGCCCGGCCGGCTCGTTCATCTTCCTCGGCCCCTCCGGGGTCGGCAAGACCGAGCTCGCCCGCACGCTCGCCGACTTCCTGTTCGGCGACGAGGAGGCGATGGTCCGGATCGACATGTCCGAGTACATGGAGAAGCACGCGGTCAGCCGCCTGGTCGGCTCGCCCCCGGGCTACATCGGCTACGACGAGGGCGGTCAGCTGACCGAGGCCGTGCGCCGCAAGCCCTACTCGGTGCTGCTGCTGGACGAGATCGAGAAGGCCCACCCGGACGTCTTCAACATCCTCCTGCAGATCCTCGAGGACGGCCGCCTGACCGACAGCCAGGGTCGCACCGTGGACTTCCGCAACGCGATCGTGATCATGACCTCGAACATCGGCGCCTCGGAGATCTCGAAGAACACCTCGATCGGGTTCACCGTCTCCGACGAGACCGGCATGTCCTACGACGACATGAAGAACCGGATCATGAGCGACCTGAAGAAAGTCTTCCGGCCGGAGTTCCTCAACCGGATCGACGAGGTCATCGTCTTCCACAAGCTGGAAAAAGACGAAGTCAAGGAGATCATCGACCTGATGATCAACCGGGTCCGCGTCCAGGTCGCCGAGCACGAGCTGCAGCTGGAGCTGACCAACGAGGCCAAGGACCTGCTGGTCGAGAAAGGCTGGGACCCGTCGATGGGCGCCCGCCCGCTGCGCCGGGCGATCCAGCGCTACATCGAGGACCCGCTGGCCGACGAAGTCCTGCGCCAGGGCCAGATGGAGCCGGGCTCCACGGTGATGGTCTCCCGCGACCCCGCCGGGGACGAGGAGGACAAACCGCTCAGCCTGGAGATCATCGCGCCGAAGAAGCCGCCGCAGAAACTGCCACCGGAGCCGGAGAAGGTCGGCGTCGGCGCCCGCAAGGGCGACGAGGGCGAGCACGGTGGCGAGGATCCCGCGCACGGCGACGACGGCCACGACTCCTAAGGGAGCCTCGCGGTGAGCCAGCCCGGGCGGGTCGCGATCGGTACCTGGAGCGGCGGCCGCTTCATGCACTTCGGCGAGGCGATCGAGGAGGATCGCCTCGCAGCTCTGCTGCGCCCCGGCAACGGCATCGACACCGTGCTGAGCGCCGACGCCTACGGGCAGGGCGGCGCCGACAGCCTGCTCGGCCGGGCCCTGGAGGGCGTCCCGCGCGACAGCTACATGGCGATCGGCGCCGTCGGCCACGACTTCTACGAGGGCGAGCGGGAAGGGCCGAAGGGCTTCCCCCGCTTCACCGACCCGCGCCTGCGCGGGCCCGACCAGTACGCGGGCTACCTGCGCATGGCCGCCGAGCGCAGCCTGGAGCGGATCGGCATCGACTCCTTCGACCTGCTGCTGCTCCACAACCCCGACCGCGTCGGCTACGCCAGCGAGGCGGTCTGGGACGGGATGGCGGCGCTGCGCGAGGCCGGCCTGGCGGAGCGGATCGGCGTCGCGCCGGGGCCGGCGAACGGCTTCACGCTCGACCTCATCTCCTGCCTGGAGCGCTTCGGCGATCGCATCGACTGGGCGATGATCATCCTCAACCCGTTCGAGCCCTGGCCCGGCGAGCTCTGCCTCGACGCCGCCGAGCGCCACGACGTCAAGGTGCTGACGCGGGTCGCCGACTTCGGCGGCATCTTCTGGGGCGACATGCGCGCCGGCATGGAGTTGGGGCCGACCGACCACCGCGCCTTCCGGCCGGCCGGCTGGATCGAGCAGGGGGTCGAGAAATTGGCGCGGGTGATGCCCTGCGCCGAGCGGGCCGGGCTGACCCCGATCCAGCTCGCCTGCCAGTGGAACCTCGCCCATCCCGCGGTCGAGTGCGTCGCTCCGACCCTGATCCAGGAGGCCGGCCCCGACGCCCGCTCGATCGAGGACAAGCGCGCCGAGCTGGCCGCCCTGCCGGCCGAGATCCGGCTCACCCCCGAGGACGTCGCCGCGATCCGCGCGATCGGCGACAACTCCAACTGCATGCCGCTGAAGGGCGGAACCCCCGAACACGAGGGGGAGGAGCGACCGGATCGCTGGCCGCTCGACGCGGACCTCGCCGAGGTCGGCAATCGCTGGGGCATCGACCCCTCTCGCGACCTCGTCGCCACGCACTAGCCGACGACCGCGGCTGGCGGTACCTTCGCGGCGGATGCTGCGGCTGGATGACGCGAATCGGAAGTGGTGGACGCTGGCCGGGGCCTGCGCGGGGCTCTTCCTGCTGATGCTGGATTCGACGGTGGTGGCGCTGGCGCTGCCGGTGATCCATCGCGATCTGAGCGCCTCGGCGGAGGCACTGCAGTGGGTGATGAACGGGTACCTGCTGACGATCGCGATCCTGGTGATCACGGCCGGGCGGCTGGGGGACATGTTCGGCCGCAAGCGGTCCTTCCTGCTCGGGATGGCGATCTTCGCCGCCGGCTCGGTGGTCTCCGGCGCCGCGCAGGGGCCGGAGATGCTGGTCGCCGGACGGGTGATCCAGGGGGTCGGCGCGGCGCCGATGCTGACCCTCTCGTTGGCGATCATCTGCAACGCCTTCCCCGACAAGACCGCGCAGGCGAGCGCGCTGGGGATCTGGGCCGCGGTCTCGGCGGTGGCGCTGGCGGTCGGCCCGCTGGCCGGCGGGGCGCTGATCGAACTCGACTGGCGGGTGATCTTCTGGGTCAACCTGCCGATCGCGGTCCTCGGCGTGGCGATCATGGCCGCGGCGGCACCGGAGTCGACCGATCCCGGAGCCGGCCGGCGGATCGACTGGAGCGGCCTGCTCCTGCTCAGCGTCGGCCTCTTCGCCGTCGTCCTGGCGCTGGTCGAGGCCGATGCCTGGGGCGCCGGCCCGGCGCTCGCGGTTGGTCTCGTCGGCGCCGTCCTCCTGGCCTTCTTCGCCCGGGTCGAGCGGCGTCAGCGGGAGCCGCTGGTCGACTTCGCCCTGTTCCGTAACGGGCCCTACTTCGGCGCCAGCGCCGCGGCCTTCGCGCTCGTCGGCTCCTACTGGGCGGTGATGTTCTTCCAGCCGCAGTACCTGCAGGACGCGCGCGGCTACTCGGCGATCGAGAGCGGTCTGCTGATCCTCCCGATCACCGTGCCGATGATCTTCATCTCGCCGTTCTCCGGGCGCCTGATCGCCCGCTTCGGCGCCCGCCGCCTGATGAGCACGGGAATGGTCCTCGGCACGCTCGGCACGCTGGTGCTGACGCAGATCGACGCCGGCACCTCATACGGCGTGCTGCTGGTCGGC
>DASVWP010000237.1:0-9690 GCA_036393155.1 Solirubrobacterales bacterium
CCGGGATCGGGGCCGGCGCCCTAGCTTGAGGCAGAAGACGCCATGCCCCGAGCGAGAAAGACCCGGCAGAGCGCGAAGCCCGAGAGGACGGCGGGGGCTCCCGATTGCCATGCGTCAAGTGGCGGGCCGCTGATCGAGATCACTCCGACGCTGGCCGAGTACGAGCAGCTGTGCCGGGACCTCGCCAAGCTCCGAAGGGGAGGCGCTCCCTCCAACACGGCGGCCGTCCTCGCGGCCGTCCATGCCGCCGCGGGAGGTAAAATCAACTCTGGCAATCGCAAAAATGCCGGGCGGCGATAGGACGCCCCCGGCGCGGCAACAGGAGGCTAGTCCTGATGCAAGGCAAAAGTAGCGCCCCCGCGATCATCTACGCGGCGAAGTCCTCGCCCGATGAACGCGGCTCGATCCCCGATCAGATCCGCAGGTGCCAGGAGCTGGCCGATGGCGAGGGGTATGAGGTCATCGCCGTCTACCAGGAGGAAAACGTCTCCGCCTACAACGACGATCGCGGCCCCGAACTGGCGGCGGCACTGGAGCACGCCGCGCAGGCCGGAGCGGCGCTGATCGTCTGGCACTCCGACCGCCTGGCCCGGGGCGACGGCGAAAAGAACCGCCATCTCGTCGAGATCCTGCTCGACGCGATGCGCAAGGGCTACCGACTGCGCTCGGTCGAAGACGACCGCACCTTCGAGTCGGTTTCCTCGGCCGCGCAGATGGGGGACCGAAACTACGAGGACAGCCGTCGCAAGGGCGGAGCGGTGCGCGAGGGCCTGGCGCGCCGCCGCGCCGCAGGCAAGCGAACGGGGGGCAGCTCCTACGCGCTCACCTGGCGGCGCAACGAGCGCGATGAACGCGAAACGATCCCCGATCCCGACAAAGCGCCCGTGGTCGATCGCATCAATGCCGAGTACCTGGCCGGCCGGCCGATCCTCCATATCGTCAAGGGGCTCAACGCCGATCGCATCCCCACCCACCGCGGCAGCAAATGGAGCACCGCGACCATCACCTCAATCCTTGAGAACCCCCTCTACGCTGGGCTCGTGCGCGACGGGGACCGGCTGATAGAAGGCCAGCACGAAGCCATCATCTCCCGTGAGCGCTACGAGGAGGCGCTGCGGCTGCGCAAAGCGCGGGCTCAGACGCACCGCCGAGGCCGCGGCCCGGTCGGCCAGCATCTCTTTCGCCAGGGCTTCCTGCGCCACGGGGCGTGCGGGGGAGGAATGTCGCCGCGCACCAACCGGAATAAAGACCGCAGCCTGCGGGAAACGTATCGCTGCAACGGCCACTACACGGACCCGGCGAGCTGCCCACTGACGAGCGTCGAGCGGGAGCCGATCGACACCGCCGTCTATGAGTTCTTCGAGCGGGTGGCCTTCGACGTCGAGCAGACCCGTGCCCAGATGGGCGCGGCTGTCGAGCAGAAGATCGCCGAGGTCAGCGGCCTGCTGGCCAGCGCACAGCAGCAGGCGGTCACGGCCAGAGAGCGCCTTGAGCGCGTCAAGGACGACTACCTGGCGGGCGAGCTTTTGGCGCCCGAATGGCGGGAGCTGCGCGGCGAGCTTGAGCCGGCATTGCAGGCAGCCGACAGCGAGTGCGAGCGGCTTGCCGACCAGCTCGCCGAGGTTGAAGCCGGGCCTGATTTGGCGGGGATGGAATCGGAGTTGGTCGAGCAGATGGCTCGAATCCGCGCCGCCCTGGCAGGGAGGGTGAGCGACGCGGCGGGCGTCGATGCGGTGCGCGCCGCGCTGATGAGCATCTTCGACCACTTCGTCCTGCACAAGGGCGCCCCGGCGGGTCGCGTCAACCTGGAGTTGATCGGAGAGGGCTACTGGATCGAGCCCGTGATCAGCGAGCACGCAATCACCGGATACGACGAGAAGCTGCGTCCCGTGTTTGCCCGCAAGCCGCTTGGCAAAGCCGAAAACAATTTCAATCAGACCTTGGTCCGCCGTTGCCTGGTCAATCAGCACAGAGCAGCTTGACCCGCGAGAGCCATCTTTTTTCGCGCCGATTTCCTTCCCTAGCGTTTTCCCTAGAGAGATACGAACTTTGCTTTTCGGCTTGCTAGAGCCCTGTAGGGCGCTTCATTTCCAGTCTGGGCCCGGTCTCCAAAACCGGCGATTCTAGGTTCGAGTCCTAGCTGCCCCGTCCAAGCCTTCACAACTTCTTTATGCCGGCGCCGGGGTTCTTGATGCTTTCTTGATGGGCCGCGGCGCACCATCCAGGCGATGGGCTCATGGCGCAACTGAAGGTCCGCGGCCTGCGCAAATCGGTCGGCGTGCCGGGCCTCTTCGCGACCGCCTACGGCAACGTCGGCTCCTCGATCTACTACGCGCTCGGGCTCGTCGCCGCCCACGCGCTCGGGCTGACCCCGCTCGTCTTCCTCTTCGCCGGCGGGCTCTTCGCGCTGACCGCCAAGACCTACGCCGAGGGGGCGGCGATGTTCCCGGAGGCCGGCGGGTCCTCCTCGTTCGCGCGCCACGCCTTCAACGAGGTCGTCTCCTTCGTCGCCGGCTGGGGCCTCTCGCTCGACTACATCCTGACGATCGCGATCAGCGCCTTCTTCGTCCCGCACTACCTCGGTGCCTTCTTCCCGGCGCTCGGTCATGCCCCCGGCGACGTCATCGGTGGCATCGCGGTCGTCGGCCTGCTGGCGCTGGTCAACGTCCGCGGGCTCGGAGAGTCGGCCAACCTCAACATCGCCCTGGCCGTCCTCGACCTCTGCACCCAGGTGGCCCTGGTGGTCCTCGGCGCGGCGATGGTCCTGCACCCGGGTCTGCTGGTCGACCAGGTCCACCTCGGCGTCGCCCCCAGCCTCTCGCAGCTGATCTTCGCCGTCTCGATCTCGATGCTCGCCTACACCGGGATCGAGACCGTCTCCAACATGGCCGAGGAGGCGCGCGATCCCGGCGAGCAGGTCCCGAAGGCCGTCAACCTGGTGCTGATCGCCGTGCTCGCGATCTACGCCGGGATCTCGGTGATCGCCCTCTCGGCGCTGCCGGTCCACCAGACCGCGCCGGGCCACTACGCGACCGCGCTGGGCACCACCTATGCCGATGACCCGGTGCTGGGGATCGTCTCGGCGCTGGGGCTGCACGGCTCTCTGGCGACGGTGGCCAACGACTACGTCGGCGCCCTGGCGGCGACGATCCTGCTGATCGCGACCAACGCCGGGATGATCGGCGCCTCGCGCCTGTCCTGGTCGCTGGCCGAGCACCGACAGCTGCCGGGGATCTTCGCCCGGCTCCACCCCCGCTACCACACGCCCTGGTTCACGATCCTCTTCTTCGGGGCGATCGCCGCGGTGCTGATCCTCCCCGGCAACACCGCCTTCCTCGGCAACCTCTACAGCTTCGGGGCGATGCTCTCGTTCACGATCGCCCACCTCTCGATCGTCGCTCTGCGCCGGCGGGCGCCCGACATCGACCGGCCCTATCGCGCCCCATGGAACGTCGGCTGGCGTGGCGCGGAAATCCCGCTGACCGCGGTTATCGGGGCGGTGGGGACGGGGGCGGCCTTCGTCTCGGTCGTCGTCCTGCATCCCGAGGCGCGCGTCCTCGGCACCGCCTGGCTGGCGGTCGGCCTGGTCGGCTACCTGCTCTATCGCCGCCACCTCGGCCTCGACCCGCGCGAGGTGCAGCAGGTCCGCCGGTACGAGCGCCCGCTCGACTTCCTCGAGGTCTCCTACAAATCTGCCCTGGTGCCGATCTTCGGGACCAACGTCGACGCCAGGGCGATGGCGCGAGCGGCGGCGGTGGTCGACCCCGACGCCGCGGTCGAGGCGCTCTACGTGCTGCGGATCCCGCAGTCGTGCGAGCTGCGGGACACCGCGTTCGACGTGCAGGAGTACGAAGCGCGCCGCCTGCTCGAGGTCGCGCGGCTGCAGGCCCGCGCCCGGGGGCTCAAGGTCAGGGTGAAGCTGATCCGCACCCGCAACCCGGGCCGGGCGATCGTCGAAGAGGCGCGTGCGCGAGGCTCCGACCTGATCTACATCAGCACCGAGCACGCGCCCAGCGAGGAGCGGCTGCTGGGGCCGACGACCCGCTACCTGCTCGCGAAGCGACCCTGCCGGGTGATCGTCGAAGGCGGCGAGGGCACCGTGGGAAGGCCCACTCTGATCCCAAGCGCCGCGCGGGCTTCCTAAATTGGAGGCCAGCACCATGTTCCTGGCCGCCGCTGCGGAAACCGAGAGAGCTGCCGTCATACCGCCCTCGCGCGGGATGCGCCTCGCGCCGCGCGCCTTCGGATGGGGCCTCCTCGCGACCGTCGCGGTGGTGGCGGCGACCACGGGGTTGATCTACCCGCTGAAGACGGTGGCGCCCGCGGTCTCTCTAGGCGTCGTCTACATCCCGGGCGTGCTGGCGATCTCGACCTTCTGGGGCTGGCGCCTGGGCCTCCTCGCGGCCGTCGCCAGCGCCCTCGCCTTCAACTGGTTCCACATCCCTCCAACCGGGCGCTTCGACGTCGCCGCCGGCCGCAACGGGGTCGCCCTGGCGATCTTCGCGATCGTCGCGGTCGCCAGCAGCACCCTCGCCGAGGCGGCCCGGGCGCGCGCCGCGGAGGCCGAGCGGCGCCGCGAGGAGACCGAGCGGGTGCTGGCGCAGATGCGGCGCCTGGCGGCCGAACGCGATCGCATGGAGGCCGAGGCGATCGAGGCGGGCGCGCTCCGCCGCAGCGACGAGCTGAAGACGGCGCTGCTGCGCTCGGTCTCCCACGACCTGCGGACCCCGCTCACCTCGATCATCGCCTCCGGCACGGCCCTCGACTCGCCGAGCACCACCGCGGCCGAGCGCCACGAGCTGAGCAACGCCGTGGTCGAGGAAGGGCGGCGCCTGGCGCGGCTGGTCGAGAACCTGCTCGACGTCTCCCGCCTGGAGTCGGGCGACGCGGAGCCCAGGCGCGAGCCGATCGACCTCGCCGGGCTGCTCGAGGCCGCCCGCGAGGCGATCGGCGCCGGCCCCGAGCAGGTGAGGATCGCCGTCGACGCGGAGCTGCCGATCCTGGCGGCCGACTCCGTGCAGCTGGAACGCGCCTTCGCGAACCTCCTGGAGAACGGGGTGCGCCACGGCGGCGGCCGGCCCGTCCTGGTTCGCTCCCGGCAGGTCGGGGACCGGCTGGTCGTCCGCGTGGTGGACCAGGGCCCGGGCATTCCCGAGCCCGAACGGGAGGCGATCTTCGAGCCCTTCTTCCGCCGCGGCGGCTCGGGCCAGGGGTTCGGCCTCGGGCTGGCGATCGCCAGGGGCTTCGTCGAGGCGAACGGCGGCGAGATCGCCGTCGAGTCGGTGCCGGGACAGGGGAGCGCCTTCGTCGTCTCCTTCCCGCTCGGAGGGGACGCGTGAGCGAGGAGCGCCCGCGCATCCTCGTCTGCGACGACGAGCCCCAGATCCTGCGGGCGCTGCGGGTGATCCTCCGGGACGCGGGCTTCGAGGCGCTCGAGGCTTCGAGCGGGGAGGAGGCCCTGGACGTCGCCGCCGTGAAGCGGCCCGCCGGCGCGATCCTCGACCTGATGCTGCCGGACCTCGACGGCGTCGAGGTCGCCCGCCGGCTGCGCGAGTGGAGCGAGATGCCGATCGTCGTTCTCTCCGCCGTGGGGGAGGAGGACCGCAAGGTGGAGGCGCTGATGGCCGGCGCCGACGATTACGTGACCAAGCCGTTCGGGCCGCGCGAGCTGGTCGCCCGGTTGGAGGCGGCGCTGCGCCGGGCGCGTCCCGAGGACACCGCCCCGGCCTTCCTCGCCGAGGGGCTCGAAGTCGACCTCGGCGCGCGCGCCGTGAGGCGCGAGGGCGAGGAGGTCCACCTCACCCCGACCGAGTTCGAGCTGCTGCGGGTCCTGCTCCGCAACCGCGGGCGGCTCCTGACCCACCGCTCGCTCCTGGTCGAGGTGTGGGGCGTGGAGTACGAAGACGACCTGCAGACCCTGCGCACCCACATCGCGAACCTGCGGCGCAAGATCGAGCCTCCCGGCAAACACGTCCTGATCCGCACCGAACCGGGTGTTGGTTACAGGTTTGCGGCCTGAGTGCGCGGGGGCCCTCGGAGGTCTCGCTGTGTGCTGCAGGAATCTGCAGGGCAAGCTGCGATTGGTCGAGACAGAACGGAGCGGGAGATACGGGAGACGAAGCGTTCCTCCGCGCAGTGCGGGCCGGCATCGCGGTGCTGCTCGGTGTTGCCTGGGCGGCGATGGTGCTGATTGGCATCTGGCTCAGCTTCGAATCGGGTGAAGGCCCCGGCTGGGTGAGCGGAGACGGGATGAAGTACTTCATGCCGGGTCTCACGGCCTTGATCGGTGGCGTGGTAGCGACGGCCTTCGGCGTGGCCCAGACCTCCAATGCCCCCAGTGCCACGGTGAGACTCACGAACTTGGTTTAGGCCGCGAACCTCGACACCGACGTCACCCACAGCGCGCGAATCTGGATCGGCCGCGGCTACATCCTCATCTACCTTGTCCTTGGCGCCGCCGCTGCCTTCACCTGGGCGGTGAAGGGTGGCGATACGGTCGAATACATCCGCACCCTTGCGCCGGCATGGGGCGGCCTGGTGCTGCCCACTGCAACTTCGTTCTTCAACCAGGCCTGAACACGGAGGCGGTCCAGTTGGTCGTGGGTGGAGCAAGGGTTCGTGCTGACCCTGGGTGATTCAGCAGCTATCGCCCGTTGTCCGTAGAAGTCCACGTCGATTTTTCGCTGGATCCGCGCTGCGCTGGACCGCTTCTGGGCCTACCGTGGGTTGAGAGTGTCGCTGGCACGGAGCGTCGTCGATGCCGACAGACGGGAGAAATCATGTTTACCGGGCCGGACGTATCGCGTCCTATAGCCACGCACGGGGTGGCCCCCGCGTGGGCGCGTGCGAGAAGGTCTACCGAAAGGGCGGCTTTGGGCGCCACGGCAAGCGCCCGTCATCGCGACGCACGTGGCAGGCGAGCGCGATGGTGAAGCGCGCCCCCGCTCCGAGTTGCCGGGAGTGTGGCGCGTGATGGAGTTCGGGATCCCGTACTTCCAAGTGCAGGTCGAAGACGCTTCTCCGAGCCCGGTGGACACCGCTGCTCGGGCAGAGGAGTCCCATTCGAAGCTGTTCGCCGAATTGGGGCAGGTCCGGGCAGCGTGCGACGAGGACGTACCCTGGCTGCGCGAGGTCGTGGCCGATGCGCTCAGCCGTGGGACCCTCGATGAAGCAGGGCTGAAAGCAGCGATCGGTGAATCTAGGGCAAGGCATTGGGATTCTCGCCAGCTCGCCCTCAGCCTCGGCCTTCCTCAGGATGAGATGGACGTCTTGATCGCTGGCTTCGTCGCCATCGACATGGGTTTTCCGCCTCGGGCAGGGGCGGCTGTTGTCGCCGCCAAGCCGATGGTGGAGGCGATCAAAACGATGGTGGACGTGTACGAGAAGGTGAAGCGTGAGAAGAGGAAAGCGCAGACGGACGCAAAGCCGCCAACGCAGGCACTGGTAAGTGAGCTTGAGTCCGCAGCGGCGGCAAGCCGGCTTCCCGGCGTCAGCGCCGAAGACGACGAGCCGAGCTTCTGGTCTTGGATGGCTTCGGGATGGATGTTGGTCGCCGCCATCCTCCTGGTGCTGCTCGGCATCGCGATTCCGATGTTCAGTGGGGTCAGCGACGTGTACGTGATGGGGACTGTCGTGCAGTCGATCGAACATCGCACTCAGGAAAGCCTGTACTACACGACCACGGTTGCCTACTCACCCAGGCGGACCGACAGGACGAAGCAGGCGAGGATCTACACGATCACGGCGGATTTGGGAAGGCACGACGTCGGCTCTGAACTTCGCGTTTACTACGACCCCGATAATCCTCAAACGGCGTCCTTCAACTCCGCCTCGGAAGCGCGGGATTCGAGAACGGTTCTGGTCGCGCTCGGTGGTCTCGCGGCCGTCGCCTGGATCGCAGCACGTCGTCGCTATGGCTTGGCTTGATCTCCTGCTTGGGACCCACGGACGGGTTCAGAACCGACGATTCTGGGTTCGAGTCCAATCTGTCCGTCGCGGTCTTTAGGCCCCCGGCCTAGCATTCGCCCGATGGCGACCCGCACCGCCCAGGCTCCCGAGGTGCTGCACCTCTCGCTGATCCTCGGCGGCGCCCTGCGCGACAGCGACGGCGCCAGGCTCGGCAGGGTCGACGACGCGATCGTGCGCCTGGGCGGGGCGGGCTACCCGCCGATCACCGGCTTCCTGGTGACGGTCGCCGGGCGGCGCTCCTACCTGCCGGCCGAGCGGGTGGCGGGGGTCGAGCCGGGGGTGGTCACGCTCAGCATGGCCAAGCTCGACCTGCGTCCCTTCTCGCGCCGCCACGAGGAGGTCCTGCTGAAGCACGACGTGCTCGACCATCAGCTGATCAACGTCGAGGGCGCCCGGCTGGTGCGCGCCAACGAGATCGAGCTGGCGCGGCTGGAGGGGTGGTGGCGGGTGGTCGGCGTCGACACCGGGCCGCGCGGGGGGCTGCGGCGCCTGCTGCCGAAGGCGCTCGGCCGGCGGGTCGGCACCGGCGAGTTCCTCGACTGGGCCAGCGTCGAGCCGTTCTCCGGCGAGATGCCGGCGGTGCGGCTGCGGGTCCTGCACCCGAAGCTGGCGAAACTGCACCCGGCCCAGATCGCCGACCTGGTCGAGGCGGCCTCCCACGACGAGGGCGAGGAGATCATCCAGGCGCTGGGCGCCGACGCGGCCCTGGAGGCCGACGTCTTCGAGGAGCTCGACGCCCAGCACCAGCTGGAGTTCGTCGCCCAGCGCTCCGACGAGGACGTGGCGGCCCTCGTCTCGCGGATGGCTCCCGACGACGCCGCCGACCTCGTCGCCGAGCTTCGCGAGGAGCGCCAGGAGGCCGTGCTCGAGCGGCTGGCGCCCGGTCAGCGCCGCAAGGTCCGCGCCCTGCTCGGGTACGACCCCGCCGAGGCCGGGGGGCTGATGAGCACCGAGTTCGTCAGCGTCTACCGCCAGGCCACGGTCGGCGAGGTGCTCGACCGCATCCGCCGCAGCGCCCTCGCCGACGAGATGCTGGGGAGCGTCTACGTGATGGACGCCAAACACCGCTTCCTCGGAGTCCTCGCCCTGCCCGCCCTGGTCCGCGCCGATCCGGAGGCCGACATCCTCAGCCTCGACATCCAGGTCGTCCCGCACCTGGTCCCCGAGGCCGACTTCGAGGAGGTGGCGCGGCTGATGGCCGACTACAACCTCACCGCCGCCCCGGTCCTCGACTCCTCCGAACGGATGATCGGCGTGGTCACCGTCGACGACGTGCTCGAGGTGCTGCTGCCGAAGGGCTGGCGCCGGCGCTTCGGGCTGCTCGGCGAGGATTGAGGACGCTCGCCTAGACTCCGCCGCCGCATGGGCGAGTGGAGCGAGCAAGTGGATGCCGGGCCGAGTACCAGCCGCCATCCGGCGGGCGCGGTCGCTGGCCTCCTCGCGCCCGCACCTGCCCTCGCGGCTGCGCTCGCGCCGTAGCCGCCTGCTCGTCTTCCTCGGGCTGCTCGGGCCCGGCCTGATCGCCGCCAACGCCGGCAACGACGCCGGCGGCATCGCCACCTACTCGGAAGTCGGCGCCCGCTACGGCTACACGCTGCTCTGGGCGATGGTGCTGATCACCGTCTCCCTGGCCCTCGTGCAGCGCTCGGCCGCGCGGATGGGCACCGTCACCGGCAAGGGGCTGGCGGAGCTGATCCGCGAGAGCTACGGGATCCGCTGGTC
>DASVWP010000238.1:0-7495 GCA_036393155.1 Solirubrobacterales bacterium
GGGCCGATCCGGCGGCCGTTGTCGAGGCCGGCGATCGCTTCCATCTCGTCCTCCTCGAGGACGAAGTCGAGGACGTCGAAGTTCTCGCGGATCCGCTCCGGGGTCGCCGACTTCGGGATCGCCACGTTGCCGAGCTGCAGGTGCCAGCGGATGATCGCCTGGGCCGGGGTCCGCGCGTGGTGGGCGGCGATCTCGGCGATCGTCGGATCGTCGAGCAGGCTGCCCTGGCCGAGCGGGCTCCAGGCCTCGGTGGCGATCGCGTGCTCGGCGTGCCAGGCGCGCAGCTCGGCCTGCTGGAGGTGCGGGTGCAGCTCGATCTGGTTGACGGTCGGCAGCAGCTCGGACTCGCGGCGCAGCGCTTCCAGGTCCTCGACGCGGAAGTTGGAGACGCCGACCGAGCGGGCGCCGCCCTCGGCGTGGATCCGCTCGAAGGCACGCCAGGTCTCGAGGAAGAGGCCGCGCGCCGGCACCGGCCAGTGGATCAGGTAGAGGTCGACCCGCTCGACCCCGAGCCGCTCGCGGCTCGCCTCGAACGCCCGCAGCGTCGAGTCGAAGCCCTGCTCGGCGTTCCACAGCTTGGTGGTCAGGAAGACCTCCTCGCGAGGGATCCCGCTGGCCGCCACGGCCGCCCCGACGCCCTGCTCGTTGCGGTAGGCCGCGGCGGTATCGATGTGGCGATAGCCCGTCTCCAGCGCCGCCTCGACCACTTCCTGGGTCGCCTCCGGGGGCACCTGGAAGACCCCGAAGCCGAGCTGGGGGATCTCCACGCCGTCGTGGAGGGAGATCGGGGGCGGGGCCGTTTGGGTCATGGCAGAGCGCCTACCCGCGGCAGGGGACCGCTATGCAGGCCGGCCCTCGCGGCGGCTAGCTGTTGGAGAGGCCGATCGCCATCAGCGGGAAGGCGAGCATGACGCCGAAGTAGAGGCCCATCAGCGCACCGCTGCCCAGCGTCGCGGTCCGCGAGCGGGCGCCGGAGATGGCGCCGACGAGGACTACGAAGGCGGCGATGCCGAGGCCGAGCCAGAAGATCGTTGGCATGACGGCGGCGAGAATATCGAACGGGCCTCAAGGGAGGAATCGGGGTGCCGATAGGAGAAGGCACCCAACACGAGAGTTCCCTGCTCGAGACCAGGAGAGGTCACCCCATGAACGCGTCCACCGGCAAGAACAGCAAGCTGATCCTCGCGGCGATGATCTTCGCCGTCGCGATGATGTTCATCGACCAGACGATCGTCGCGATCGCGGTCCCGAGCATCCAGGAAGACCTCTCGCTGACCTCGACCGGCGTGCAGTGGATCATCAACGGCTACCTGCTGGCGCTCTCGGCCCTCTTCGCCTTCGGCGGCCGGCTCGCCGACGTCGCCGGCCACCGCAGGATGGTGGTGATCGGGATCGTCGTCTTCGCCACCGCCTCCGCCCTCTGCGGCGCCACCCCGACCGGCTCCCTCGACGAGCCCTGGCTGATCGCCTTCCGACTGATCCAGGGAGCCGGCGCGGCGCTGATGTTCCCCGCCGCCCTGGCGATCGTCCTCGCCGCCTTCCCGATCCGCGAACGCGGCCGGGCGATGGCGATCTTCTTCGCGGTCACCGGCGGCCTCACCTCGATCGGCCCGATCGCCGGCGGCTTCCTCACCGAATGGACCTGGCGAGCGATCTTCTGGGTCAACATCCCGGTGGCGCTGATCGCCCTCTTCCTGATCTGGCGCTCCAAACCGGAGGACGCCAAGCACCCGGCGCCGATCGACTACCGCGGCACGGTGCTGATCACCGGCGGGATCGGGCTGCTGGTGCTCGGCCTGCAGCAGTCGGCCATCTGGACCTGGAACAGCGTCGCTACCTGGGCCTGCATCGTCGCCGGCCTGCTGATCCTCGTCGCCTTCGTCCGCTACCAGCTGCGGACCGCCAACCCGCTGCTGCGGCTCGAGGTCTTCCGCAGCCGGGCCTTCAGCGTCGACAACGCGATCCTCTTCCTGCTGATGATCCCGTTCGTGCCGCTGTTCTTCTTCGCCAGCATGTACGCGCAGATCTCGCTCGGCGAAAGCGCCTCGGAAACCGGCCTCTACCTGCTGATCTTCTTCGCCGGCTTCGCCACCGCCTCGCAGTGGGGCGGCAAGATCCTCGACAAAGTGGGCGCCCGGCCCTCGGTCGTCCTCGGCTGCGCCGTCGCCGCCGTCGGCTTCTACCTCTGGGGCCACTCGCTGACCGAACTCTCGGTCTCCGACCAGTGGCCCTGGATCGTGATCGCCGGCGCCGGGGTCGGCCTGGTCCTCAGCCCGGCCAACACCGACGCCCTCAACCGGGTGCCGAAGGAGCGCTACGGCGAGGCGACGGGAATCACCCAGACCGTGCGCAACTTCGGCTCCAGCCTCGGGCTGGCGGTGCTGGGCTCGGTGCTGATCGTCCAGAACCGCCACCACCTCGAGGCGACTGCCACCGAACACGGGATCTCGAAGTCGGTCGCCGACGAAATCGCCGACGCGATCAGCGGCGGCGGCGGCTCCGGCGGCGAATCGAGCCTGCACCACGCCGGTGCCGCCGCCGGCAAGGTCGCCGCCAGCATTCCCCACGACTTCGCCCTGGCGAGCCAGACGGTCTTCTACGCCTTCGCCGGCGTGATGGCGGTCGCCTTCCTCGTCGCGCTGGCGAAAATGCCCAGCGGCAAAGTCGAAGAAGAGGTCGAGGAAGCGCCGGCGGCGACCCCCGTCGGGCCCGCCTCACCCTCGCGCTGATCTTCAGCGACCTGCCGCTGCTCTACCTCGACCCGCGGGCGCACGCCGAGGTCGGGGGGGTCAGACCCGCTCGCTCCTGGCAGCCCTGGCCGCCGCGTCGGCTCGGCGGCGTCCGCCGGCCGGTCGCCGAGGCCGCCTGAGCCGCCGCACCGCCGCTTCGACCGCCAGCCACAGCAGGCCGATCAGGAACAGCGGCAGACCGAAGAAGGCGACGACGCCGAGCCCGGCGGTCACCTGCAGGACCACGAGGGCGATCACCACGGCGACGATGAAATCGAACAGCAGGGCGCGCCGGGCCCGCGCGCCGGGGGATATCCGCTGCGGCATCCGGCTCATCGGCGCCCTCCGTCCGTCCGTCCGGCCGCGCCCGCTCACCACTTCGCCCCCGGGCGCAGGTAGACGGCGAAGAAATCGCGTTCGTCGGGGGTCAAATAGCGTTCCGGCGGCCGGGACATTTCCGGCAGCAGGTTGGACGGTTCGGCCGCGCCGGGGTGCCGGTAGGTGATGAAGCTGGTCCAGTGTTCGTTGATGTCCAGCTCGATCGCCCGCACGGCGCCGGCCCGCTTGAGGATTTCCGCCAGCGATTCGACCGTCTGCCAGTTGGCCGCGGCGTAGATCAGGTTGCCGCGCTTGTCGATCCCCAGGCCCGAGCGCCATACGCGGACCGCGTTGTTGACCGTCGCGCCCCATTCGGGCCCGTCGGAGAGGTTGGGGTTGAGCTTGCCTTCGTAGATGATCGGCGGCAGGTTCTGCTTCGCGAAGACGATCCGCGGGTTGACGTTTTCGCCGCTCTCCCATTTGACGATGTCGACCCGCCCGTCACGGTACTCGACCACGGTGGCGATCCCGTTGACCATCGGCGCGAGGACCTGGCCGCGGTAGATCAGGCCGGCATTCGAGGTTTCCAGCGGGAAGCCGCCGTTGAAGGTGGCGACGACGCGGTTGCGCAGCTTCGGCGGCACCTCGGCCGGGCCGCGGTTTTCGAGTTCCGGCGGCTCGACCAGGCCGGGGACGTAGGCGAGGTGGGTCTTTTCGGTGTCGATCCAGGCGACCCCGGCGACGAACTGGGGGTATTCCGGGTCGCTGCGGAAGGTGGTCAGGAGGACCGGCGGTTCGGGGCCGGCCTTGGCGCCGGCCGGCTTCCAAACCCCCTCCCCCTTCAGCGCCGGGTGAATCACCGGCTTGATCGGGGGCGGCCGGTAGGCGGCCTGTTCGGGCTGGCCTTCGCCTTCGCCTTCTTCTTCGGCGCCAACCTTGGGCAGCGATTTCAGCGCCGGGCCGCCCTTCGAGGGCGCGTTCAGCGTGTAGTAGATGTTCTCGACTTCGGAGACCAGGGGGTTGCCGCCGTGCTGGCGGACCCACTCCACGGTGGAGACGCCGAGGCCGACGTTGCGCGGGCCGGTGACGTGGCCGAGCCAGGAGATCGCCGCCGGGACCAGGCAGATCGCCAGGGCGAGCATGATGATGCGGCGAATCCGACGCCAGGGGGGCACAGAGGCAGGCTGCACCGAACCAATAAAGCGCAACTTAGAAACCAGTAAGTAATTTCACAGCTACGGCAAGTACCCGCTCAGCGCCGCCGTCAGCCCCCGGCCGACCGGATAGGTTGTGGGGCGTGAAGTTGCTCGCCTTCAGCGACCTCCACCGCGACCTCACCCAGGCCGCGCGGCTGGTCGAGATGTCCGGCGAGGCCGACGTGGTGGTCGGTGCCGGCGACTTCGCCTCGGTCCACGAGGGCCTGGAGGAGACGATCTCCGCCCTGGCGGCGATCGAGACGCCGACCGTCCTCGTCCCGGGCAACAACGAGACCGCCGACGCCCTGCGCGCCGCGGCCGGCGAGTGGGCCGCAGCCACGGTGCTGCACGGGGAAGGGGCGACGATCGCCGGGGTGGAGTTCTTCGGCCTCGGCGCCGGGGTCCCGACGACCCCCTGGGAATGGAGCTTCGACCTCAGCGACGGGGAGGCGGCGGCGATGGTCGCGGGCTGCCCCGAGGAGGCGGTGCTTGTCCTCCATTCCCCGCCGCAGGGGCACTGCGACAGCGGCGGCGACGGCACCCATTTCGGCAGCCCGGCCCTGCTGGCGGCGATCGAGGAGAAGCGGCCGCGGCTCGCGGTCTGCGGCCACATCCACGAGTCGTGGGGCTGCGAGAGCCAGGTCGGCCCGACGCCGATCCGCAACCTCGGTCCCAACGGCACCTGGCTCGAGGTGTAGGCCGGACGGAGCGATGGCGCCGCGGAACGGTCCCGGGCAGGACGCGGCCGGCGCCCCCGAGCGCGCCCCGCTGGTGCTCGGCTCGCTGATCCTCGTCGCCGCCGTCGCCAACCTCAACCTCTCGGTCGCCAACGTCGCCCTGCCGGACATCGGCAAGGCCTTCGACGCCGGCCAGACGACGCTCAACCTGGTCGCCGTCGGCTACTCGCTCGGGCTCGCCGCCTCGGTCCTCTACCTGGGGGCGCTGGGCGACCGCTACGGGCGCAAGATGATGCTGCTGCTCGGGATGGGGCTCTCGATCCCCGCCTCGCTGCTGGCCGGCGCGGCACCGACGATCGGCGTCCTCTTCCTCGCCCGGCTGCTCGGCGGCGTCGCCGCCGGGATGGCGTTCCCGACCACCCTGGCGCTGATCACCGCGCTGTGGTCGGGGCCGGCGCGGACCCGGGCGATCGCCCTGTGGTCGGCGCTCGGCGGCGCGATCGCCGCCCTCGGGCCGCTGATCTCCGGCGCCCTGCTCCAGCACTTCGACTGGGGCGCGGTCTTCTACGTCACGCTGCCGCTGGCGGTGCTGGCGCTCTACCTGGCCTGGCGCTTCGTCCCCGCCCACGTCAACGAGACGACCAACCCGGTCGACAACCCCGGCGGCCTGCTCTCGATCGTCATGGTGGCGACGCTGGTGATGGGGATCAGCCTGGCGCCGGCGCCGGGCAAGCTGACCCTGGCGCTGGGCTTGATCGCGGTCGCCCTGGCGGCGACCGGCGCCTTCGTCCTGCGCCAGCGCCGGGCGCCGGAGCCGCTGTACGACCTCGCGGTCGCCAGCCGGCGGATCTTCGCCGTCGCGGCGCTGGCGGGGATCATCGTCTTCGGCTCGCTGATGGCGGCGATGTTCGTCGGCCAGCAGTTCCTGCAGAACGTGCTCGGCTACTCGACCCTCGGCTCGGGCGCGGCGATCCTGCCGGCGGCGCTGCTGATGGTGCTCGTCGCCCCCCGCTCGGCGAAGCTGGTCGAGGCCAGGGGCGCGCGCTTCACGCTGCTGCTCGGCTACGCCTTCTGCCTGCTCGGCTTCCTGACGATGCTGCTGCTCTGGGAAGAAGGGACCTCCTACTGGGAAGTCGCCCTCGGCTACGGCCTGGTCGGCGTCGGGGTCGGCTTCGCCGGCACGCCGGCCTCGCACTCGCTGACCGGCTCGGTCCCGGTGCGCCGGGCCGGCATGGCCTCCGGGACCGCCGACCTGCAGCGCGACCTCGGCGGCGCGATCATGCAGGCGATCCTCGGTGCCCTGCTCACCGCCGGCTACGCGACCGCGGCGACCAAGGCGGTCGAAGCCTCTCCCCACGGCGTCACCGAGAGCGTCGAAAGCGCGCTCACCAAATCCTTCTCCAGCGCCGCCAACCTCGCCGAACGCTACCCCCACTACAGCCAGGAGATCATCGCCGGCGCCAAGGCCTCCTTCCTCAACGGCGGCGACTGGGCCTACGCCGCCGGGATCATCGCCGTGCTGCTCGGCGCCGCGATCGTCTTCCTGGCCTTCCCCAAGCGCGACGACGAGCGCCGCCTGCTGGCCAGCTACGAAGCCGAGGACGCGGCCGCCGAAGGCTGATCCTCCGCCGGGCGAGGATGGCCGCCCGCTAGCCTGACTCCGTCTCGAACCGGCAAGGAGGGTTGTGGAGATGAGGATCGGGGTGCTCGGAACCGGCGCGGTCGGACAGGCGATCGCCGGCCGGCTGGTGGAGCTCGGCCACGAGGTGACGATGGGCTCGCGCTCGGCCGACAACGGCGCGATGCAGACCTGGCTGCAGGGCGCCGGGGAGGGCGCGGCGGGCGGGACCTTCGCCGACGCCGCGGCGGCCGGCGAGCTGATCTTCAACTGCACGGCGGGGACGGCCTCCCTGGAGGCGCTCGAGGCGGCCGGCGCCGCGAACCTCGCCGGCAAGACCCTGGTCGACGTCGCCAACCCGCTGGACTTCTCGCACGGGATGCCGCCGCGGCTCAGCGTCTGCAACGACGACAGCCTCGGCGAGCGGATCCAGGCCGCCCACCCCGACGCCCGCGTGGTCAAGGCGCTGAACACGGTCAACGCGAGCGTGATGGTCGAGCCCTCCCGGGTCCGCGGCGACCACGCGATCTTCGTCTGCGGCGACGACGAGGCGGCGAAGGCGCAGGTCACCGCACTGCTGGAGGCCTTCGGCTGGCCGCGGGACGCGATCGTCGACCTCGGCGACATCACCGGCGCCCGCGGCACCGAGATGTACCTGCCGCTTTGGCTGCGCCTCCACGGCGCGCTCGACACGACCGACTTCAACATCGCGATCCTGCGCTGAGCGGCCCGGCCATCCCGAGAACGCACTTCCCCCCGCATACCGGGCAAAACTGCGTTCTCAGCCGGCGAGCGGCGGGAAGTGCGTTCTCGCTCAGAGCGCCAGCCCCACCGGCTCCTCCAGGAGCGCCCTGACCCTGGCCAGGAACTCGGCCCCCTCGGCGCCGTAGAGGATGCGGTGATCGCAGGAGAGGGTGAGCTTCATCAGCTGAGCTGGAACCACGGCACCGTCCCTGA
>DASVWP010000239.1:0-8177 GCA_036393155.1 Solirubrobacterales bacterium
GCCCCCGTGCGCCACCAGCGCCACCCGCGGCGGCGGCGTCTCCCCTACCTCGGCCCGGGCCGGCGGCCGGGCGAAGATCGAGCCCATGCTCGCCCGCACGGCCTTGGGAGAGAAGGGATCCGCGCAGCCGGGCCCGAGCGCGACCGTGCCCTCGATCAGCCCGTGAGCGGTGCGGACGATGGTGCCGACGTTGCCCGGGTCGCCGACCCCGTGCAGGTACACGCACGGCGCCTCGACCCGATCCGCCCAGCGCAGCGGCCAGACGGCGATCGCCCGGGTGCCCGAGCCGAGCGAGGAGACCTCGGCCAGCAGCGCCGGCTCCACCTCCTCGCCGCCGAGCGCGCTGCCCGCGGCGGTCAGCAGGAACCGCGGCTCGGCGCCGGCGGCGAGGGCGGCCCGCACCAGGTCCTCGCCCTCGGTCGCGAACAGCCCCTCGCGTTCGCGGTGCTTGCGCTCGCGCAGCTTGCGCACCAGCTTCAGCTTCTCGTTGTGGGGCGAGGTGATCGTCACGGTCTGGGAAAGTCGGTTCGGTGCTGTCTTTTCTGGTTGGCTGTGTCTTCTCCTGGGCACCCGCGGCGCCCGGCGCAAAAAAAAGGGCGAGCCTGAAATGGCCCGCCCGGGAGAGTGGAGTCTTGGGTGTGCCGTCAGGCGGCCGCACCCTCCCGGGCTAGCTCCACAAATCGGCGGAAGGCCTCGCGGTCGGAGACCGCGATCTCGGCCAGCATCTTGCGGTTCACCTCGACTTCGGCCTTGCCGAGGCCGTGAATCAGTTCGGAGTAGCTCATGCCCTCCAGGCGCGCGGCAGCGTTGATCCGGGTGATCCAGAGCCGGCGGAAGGTGCGCTTCTTGTTGCGCCGGTCCCGGTAGGCGTACATGCCCGACCGCTGGACCTGCTCTTTGGCGAAGCGGTAGGAGGAGTGCTTGCGGCCGAAATAGCCCTTCGCTTCCTTCAGTACCTTGCGGCGCTTCTTGCGCGCGTGGACGGAGCGCTTGACCCGGCTCACTTGCCGCCTCCGAGGAGCTTGCGGACCGTCGGGACATCCTGCGCGGCGATCTCCGCCGGCCGTGCCATCCCGCGCTTACGCTTCGGCGACTTTTTCTCCAGGATGTGGCTGGAGTAGGCGTGCCGGCCCCGGATCTTGCCGGTGGCCGTCTTCTTGAAGCGCTTCTTGGCGCCGGAATGGGTTTTCATCTTCGGCATCGGGCTCGCTATTGAAGCAGACCGACGCATTCTCCGGACCGCACACCCCTTGTCATGACACGACCCTGACGGTTTCTGTCAGGGTCGCGACCGCGATGCGCCTTCTCTACGTGGTCGGAACGCGGCCCAACTTCGTCAAGACCGCACCGGTGATCGGCGCCCTGCGCGAGCGGCTGCCGACCGGCCGGCACGCGATCGTCCACACCGGGCAGCACTACGACCGGCTGATGTCGGAGGTCTTTCTCGAGGAGCTCGGCGTGCCGGCGCCCGACCACATGCTCGAGGTCGGCTCGGGCAGCCACGCGGTGCAGACCGCCCGCACGATGGAGCGCCTGGAGCCGGTGCTGCTGGAGGAGCGCCCCGATCTGGTGATCGTCCCCGGCGACGTCAACTCGACCCTGGCGGCAGCTCTGACCGCGGTCAAGCTGGGGATCCCGGTCGCGCACGTCGAGTCGGGGCTGCGCAGCTTCGACATGACGATGCCCGAGGAGGTCAACCGGATCGTCGCCGACCGCTTCTCCGCCCACCTCTTCCTGCACAGCGCCGAGGCGATCGACAACCTGCGCGCCGAAGGACTGCCGGAGGAGCGGATGCACTTCGTCGGCAACACGATGATCGACACCCTGGTCGCCCTCGAAGGGCGTTTCCGGGAAGCCGGCGCCGCGGCGCGGCTCGGCGTCGAGCCTGGCTCCTACCTGCTGGTCACGCTGCACCGGCCGGCGCTGGTCGACGGGGCGCTGCTGCCCCAGACCGTCCAGCAGCTGGCGGCGCTGGCGCGCGAGATGCCGGTCGTCTTCCCGGTCCACCCACGCACCCGCAAGATGATGGAGAGCGTCGAGGCCGAGCACCCGGGGCTGTCGCTGATCGAGCCGCTCGGCTACCTGGACTTCCTCTCGCTGCTCGCCGACGCGAGGGCGGTGCTGACCGACTCGGGCGGCATCCAGGAGGAGACGACCTACCTCGGCATCCCCTGCTTCACGCTGCGCGACAACACCGAGCGGCCGGTGACCGTCAGCGCCGGCACCAACACCCTGCTCGGGCTCGACCCGGCGGCGATCGCCGGCATTCCCGCCGCGCTCGCCGAGCGCGGACCGGCGGCAGGCGAGCCGCCGCCGCTGTGGGACGGCCGCGCCGCGGAGCGAATCGCCGACGTGATCGTCGGCTCTTAGCCAGAGCGCCTGGCGCTAGGAGGCGTCGGTGGCCGCGTCGGCCCCGTCCGAAGAGGCCTCGGCCTGGGCGTCGGCGAGCTTGTCGACCTCTTTGCTCGGCCCGAGCAGCATGCTCATGTTGCGGCCTTCCTGCAGCGGCGCCGACTCGATCGTCGCCAGCCCGCCGAGGTCCTCGAAGAGTTTGTTCAGGAGGTCGCGGCCGCGCTCCGGGTGGGCCTGCTCGCGGCCGCGGAACATGATCGTCACCTTGACCTTGTCGCGGTGCTTGAGGAAGCGTTCGACGTGGCCCTTCTTGGTCCGGTAGTCGTTGTCCGCGATCTTCGGCCGCAGCTTGATTTCGCGGATGTTGACCTGCTGCTGGTGCTTGCGCGCCGCCTTCTGCTTCTGCTCCTGCTCGTATTTGTACTTCGAGTAGTCGAGCAGGCGGGTGACCGGCGGCTTGGAGTTCGGGGCGACCTCGACCAGGTCGAGGTCGGCTTCCTGGGCGCGTTTCAGCGCCTCGGAGGTGTCGACGATGCCCAGCTGCTCGCCGTCGGCGCCGATCAGGCGCACCTGAGGGACGCGGATCCGCTCGTTGATCCTCGTCGTGTCGCGCTCCGGAGGGCGCCGATCGAACCTGCGCGGAACCGGCACTATCGGGAGTTGCGGAGGAGCTTCAAGAGGACGAGAGGTCGGGACGCAGGCACGGGGCGCTCAGCGGCGGCAGTGATTTTGGGTACCTGCGATCAAGTGCTGCGGAGTATAGAGGGCGAGCGCGCCTTGGCAAGCCAGCCTCATCGCGCCCCCGCCTCGGTCTCGACGCGGGCGGCGAAATCGGCCAGCGACATCTCCCCCAGATCGCCGTCGGCGCGCGAGCGCACGGCGACCGCGCCGGTCTCCTCCTCGCGGTCGCCGACCACCAGCATGTAGGGGTAGAGGCCGATCGTCGAGGCGTCGCGGATCTTCTTGCCGACGGACTCCGAGCGGTCGTCGAGGGCGACCCGCACCCCGGCTTCGCGCAGCTCTGTCATCGCCCGCGCCCCGTAGGGGTTGTGGCGGTCGGAGATCGGCAGGACGATCGCCTGCACCGGCGCCAGCCAGGTCGGGAAGCGGCCGGCGTAGTGCTCGATCAGGATCCCGGCGAAGCGCTCCATCGAGCCCAGCAGGGCGCGGTGGATCATCACCGGGCGGTGGGCGGAGTCGTCGGCGCCCGTGTAGTAGAGGTCGAAGCGCTCGGGCATCTGGAAGTCGAGCTGGCAGGTGCCGCACTGCCAGGAGCGGCCGAGCGCGTCGGTGACGTGGAAGTCGATCTTCGGCCCGTAGAAGGCGCCGTCGCCGGGGTTCAGCACGTACTCACGCCCCTGGCTCTCCAACGCCTCGGCCAGCGCCGCCTCCGCCTTCGCCCACTGCTCCTCGGTCCCCATCGACTTCTCCGGCCGCGTCGAGAGCTCGACGTGGACGTCCTCGAAGCCGAAGCGGGCGTAAAGCTCGTCGATCGCCTCGCAGATCGAGGCCACCTCGGGGCCGATCTGCTCCTCGGTGCAGTAGACGTGGGCATCGTCCTGGGTGAAGGCGCGGACCCGCAGCAGGCCGTGCAGCACGCCCTCGCGCTCGTTGCGCGAGACGCGCCCGAACTCGGCCAGGCGCAGCGGCAGCTCGCGGTAGGAGTGGCGGTCGGAGGAGTAGACGAGGCAGGCACCGGGGCAGTTCATCGGCCGCAGCGCGTAGCGGCGATCGTCGTCCTCCATGAAGTACATCTCGTCCTTGTAGTTGTCCCAGTGCCCGGAGCGGTGCCAGAGGCCCTCGTCGAGGACCTGCGGGGTAGCGATCTCCTGGTAGCCGCGCTTGCGCAGCTGCTCGCGCACCTCGGCTTCGATCAGGTGCAGCAGCGTGGTGCCGTTGGGCAGCCAGAACGGCATCCCCGGGGCCTCCTTGCGCAGCATGAAGAGGCCGAGCTGCGGGCCGAGGCGGCGGTGGTCGCGCGCTTTGGCCTCCTCGATCCGCTCCAGGTGCTGGTCCAGTTCCTTCTGCGAGAAGAAGGCGGTGCCGTAGATCCGGGTCAGGCTCTCGCGGTTCTCGTCGCCGCGCCAGTAGGCGCCGGCGACCGAGCTCAGCTTGATCGCCTTGATGCGGCCGGTCGAGGGGCCGTGCGGGCCGCGGCATAGGTCCTCGAAGGGCCCGTTGCGGTACAGCGAGACGGTCTCGACCCCTTCGTCGCGGACCAGGTCCTCGATCAGCTCGACCTTGAAGCCCTGGTCCTGGCCGCGGAAGATCTCGATCGCCTCGGCGACCGGCACGTCGCGGCGGCCGAACGTCTCGTCGGCGTCGATGTGGCGCTGCATCGCCGCCTCGATCTTCGGCAGGTCCTCGTCGGTGATCCGGGTCTCGGGCGGGAACTCGAAGTCGTAGTAGAAGCCTGACTCGATCGGCGGCCCGATCGTCACCTTGGTCCCGGGATAGAGCTCGGTCACCGCCTCGGCCATCACGTGGGCGGCGTCGTGGCGGATCAGCTCCAGCGCCTCGGGGTCGCGGTCGGTGAGGATCGCCACCTCTCCCCCGTCTTCGGGCAGCGGCGCCGCGAGGTCGCGCAGCTCGCCGTCGACGCGGATCGCCAGCGCCGCCTTGGCGAGCCCGGCGCCGATCGCCGCCGCCGCGTCGGCGCCGGTCGCCCCGGCGGGCAGCTCGAGCGGCGTGCCGTCGGGCAGGGTGACGACGATCTTGTCCGTTGCGGCCTCCATCCGAGGCCCATCGTACGCAACGAACGCAGTGCAATCGTGCGTGGCTGACGGCGACTCCCGGATGAGGAGTGCATTGACCGTCGCATGGACGGTGAATGCACGTCTCGTCAGCGAGCGGGGCCCTGGCGCGCCTGCCGAACCGCGATCAGCGGGCAGGGACTGTGGGGCGCGACATGGCCGGTGGCTTCCCAGAGGACGTAGGGCGGCCGGGCGCGACGGACCTCGAAGCCGGAGAAGGGGACCTGGGCGCCCATGATTGCGCCGCCGCTGGCCCGCATCTCGAATGCCGGGGTGATCACGAAGCGCACCCCCGGTGGCGCCTTGCTCATTTCACCCTCGGCAGCGACGCAGACCCGACCGCCCCGCATTTCCCAAGCTAGATAGGGCTCGCCATGTTCTTCCTCGAGCAGCTGCCGCGAGGCAATTACCAGCGTCGACCCTTCGCCGACTTCCCCGCGGAATTCGCTCAGCGCCGGCGAGAAGGAGGTCGGGCCGACCGGCGCGTTGGCGAGCGCGAGCAGCGAGCAGATGCCGGCGGCGAGCAGGAAGAGGGCCGCGGCGGCCGTGGCGACTTTGTTCGGCATGTCCGAACAAATGCGCCTACGGTCGAGCAGGGGCAGCAGGATCGCCAGGGCGACGAGCGGCGCTGCGATCTCGATCGCCTTGGCGGCCGTGTAGGGGGTGCCGCCGAGGCGGGCGGCGAGGTAGGCGAGGGCGGCGGCGGCGAGCCCTGAGAGGATCGCCGTCTCGCGACGCTGCCAGAGGCGGAAGAGGCCGTAGCCGAGAAGGACCAGGCCGAACGCGATACCGAGGTAGTAGGCGGGCGCCGGCACGGCGCCGTCGCCGGGCGCCAGGCGGAAGTCGCCGGAGGGCCAGATGCCGAGCGCCTCGAAGGGCGAGATCTGGCCGAACAGGTTGCCGAGCCCGGGCCCGTTGGGGTTGAAGGTCTCGAAGTGGCGGAAGTCCAGCATGCGGCCGACCTCCGGCACCACCGGGACGACGAAGGCCAGCAGGGCGAGGCCGAGCGGCCGCAGGGCGGCGCGCGAGAGGCGCCCCCTCGCCAACTCCGCCACCGCCCAGATCACGAAGGCGCCTCCGAGCCAGAGCAGGCCGGGGAAGCTGTAGGTGTAGATCGAGCCGACGGCGATCAGGGCGGCGGGGACGAAGCGCAGCGGCCGCTCGGCCCAGGAGCGGCCGGACTCCCGCAGGGCCAGCGCGAAGCCGAGCAGGAAGAGGGCCTGCATCGTCTCCTTGAAGGCGCCCTGGGCGAAGTAGGAGGCGACGACGTAGGCGAGGCCGACGACCAGCGCGGCGGCGGTGCGCGGGACGGCGGGAAGTTCCCTGAGAGCGGCGAGCGCGGTCAGCGGGGCGAGCACGGCGACGGCGACGGTGAGGCCGCTGAAGCCCTGGACGAGGCCGACCCCGAGCCCCTTGTTCAGCGCCACGACGACCGAGTGCGGGCCGAGCGGATACCCCTGTCGCAGGAGATCCGAGCTCGCGCCATGGGCGAGGCGGTCGGCCGCCAGCAGGTGCTGGGACATGTCCGGGTTGAAGCTGGTGCCGAGGATCCCGAAGTGGCCTTCGACCGCAAACGGCAGCGAGGCGGCCAGCAGGGCGATCAGAGCGACCGGCCCGCCGACCCGCAGGGCCTCCGCCCCGCCCTCCAGCCGCCGCCAGAGGTAGGCCACGGCGCCGAGCGTCAGCACCAGCACCGCGACCGCCGAGACCACCCCGTGCCCGGGCAGCCGCACCGTTCCCCAGCAGACGGCACACAGCAGCGCCAGCCCGACGGCCGGCGACAGCCACGACCAGCGGCGGGCCCCGCAGAGGCCGATCGCCGCCTGCCCGACCGCCAGCGAGGACAGCCCCACCGCCAGCACGGCTGCATAGGTTCCGATCACGAGGTCCGCGAGCCTAGACTGCGGCGATGGCCTTCGTCCCTCCCGCCCGGCATCTGCTGCGCGCCAAGGACCTGGTCGACGCCCGCTACTTCGAACCGCTCGACGTCGCCCGGATGGCCGCCGCGGCGGGGCTCTCGCGCGCCCATTTCAGCCGCGAGTTCCGCCGCACCTTCGGCGTCTCCCCGCACGAATACCTGCTGACGAGGCGGCTCGAGCGCGCCGCCCACCTGCTCCGCGGCACCGACCGCTCGGTGCTGGAGATCTGCAGCTCGGTCGGCCTGCAGAGCCTGGGCTCCTTCACCACGAGCTTCAAGCGCATCTACGGCAAGACGCCGACCGCCTACCGCGCCTCCTTCCCCCCGGCCGCCGCGATGGCGGTCGTCCCGGCCTGCGTGGTGCGGGCCTACGGCCGCCCGCAGAACCGCACGTTTCGAGAAGACAGCGCGCCGACCCCGACCTAGCATCGCCTCAGCCGATTCCGACCAGGAGGAGAACGATGAAGATCGCAAACACGCAGCTATGGGTCCACGACCAGGACGAGGCCCTGGCCTTCTACACCGAGAAGCTGGGCATGGAGGTCCAGACCGACGTCAGCCTGCCGGAGATGGGCGGCTTCCGCTGGCTGACCGTGGGCCCGCCCGGACAGGAGGAGTTCGGGATCGTCCTGATGGCGATCCCCGGTCCGCCGGTGATGAGCGAGGAGACCGCGCAGCAGGTCGAGGACCTGATGGGCAAGGGGTTCGCGGGGACCGTCTTCCTCACCACCGATGACTGCCACTCCTCCTACGAGGAGCTGAAGGCGCGCGGCGTCGAGTTCACCGAGGCGCCCGAAGAGCGCCCCTACGGCATCGACGCCGGCTTCCGCGATCCCTCCGGCAACAGCTTCCGGCTCACCGAGGTGAAGCTGCCGGCAACCGCCTGAGGCGCGGCGGCGCGCCGCCGGCCCGGTGGCCGGCGGCGCGGGTCACTCACTCGCAGCGCCCGAAAGCGCGGCGGTCAGGGAGCGGCGATCGTCGCTTCTTCGATCCCGTGGAGGCGCTGGTCCGGCCCCTCCTGGGCAACGGTGAGGGAGAACCGCTCGCCGCTGCCGATCGACTTCATCTCGTTGACGTACTGCTGCGCCGTGCCCACCGCGTGGTGGTTGATTTCGATCACGATCACGAAGTTGCCGAACTTGCTCGCTTCGGCC
>DASVWP010000240.1:0-10734 GCA_036393155.1 Solirubrobacterales bacterium
GGCTTCATCCGCGACGCCGGCATGTTCGCCGACTCCGGCGCGAAAACCCCGCCCGGGCTCGGGACCGCGACCTCGGCCGAGGTCGCCGCCGCCGTCGTCAAGGCGGTTGAGCACAACCGGGTCGAGATCGTCGTCGCGCCCCTGATCGACCGCGTCGCCGCCCACTTCAGTCTCGTCAGCCCCAGCATCGCGGTCCGCGCCCAGAGCGGCGCCGCCGGCCAGAAGGCCTCCGAAGCGATCGCCGCCGGCCACGCCGAGAACTCGAAAGACAAGAGATAGCCAGCCACTTGGAAGGAACCCCCCACAGATGAGCAGCGATTCCTTTGGCGCCCGTTCGACCCTCGCGGTGAGCGGGCGCGACTACGAGGTCTTCCGCCTCGATGCCCTGCAGGAGCGCTTCGACGTCGCCCGCCTGCCCTACTCGATCAAGGTCCTGCTGGAGAACGTCCTGCGGCTCGAGGACGGGGTCTCGGTCAGCGCCGCCGACGTCGAGGCGATCGCCGGCTGGGACGCCGCCGCCGAGCCCAGCGTCGAGATTCCCTTCCAGCCGGCCCGGGTGCTGATGCAGGACTTCACCGGCGTCCCCGCCGTCGTCGACCTGGCGGCGATGCGCGACGCGATGGAGGAGATCGGCGGCGACCCCTCGGCGATCAACCCGCTGGTCGACGTCGACCTGGTGATCGACCACTCGGTCCAGGTCGACGCCTTCGGCAACGAGCGCGCCTTCGCGGTCAACGCCGAGCACGACTTCGAGCGCAACCGCGAGCGCTACTCGTTCCTCAAGTGGGGGCAGGAGTCCTTCGACAGCTTCCGCGTCGTGCCGCCGGCGACCGGGATCTGCCACCAGGTCAACCTCGAGTACCTGGCCCAGGTCGTCTACAGCCGCCGCAACGACGGCGTCCTGCAGGCCTACCCCGACACCCTGGTCGGCACCGACTCGCACACGACGATGGTCAACGGCCTCGGGGTCCTCGGCTGGGGCGTGGGCGGGATCGAGGCCGAGGCGGCGATGCTCGGCCAACCGATCTCGATGCTGCTGCCGCAGGTCGTCGGCTTCAAGCTCTCTGGCGAACTGCCGGAGGGGGCGACCGCGACCGACCTCGTCCTCACGGTGACCGAGATGTTGCGCGAGCGCGGGGTCGTCTCCAAATTCGTCGAGTTCTTCGGGCCGGGCCTGCCGACTCTCGGCCTCGCCGACCGCGCCACCCTCGGCAACATGTCGCCGGAGTTCGGCTCGACCTGCGCGATCTTCCCGGTCGACGCGGAGACCCTGCGCTACCTCGACCTGACCGGGCGGCCGACCGAGACGATCGAGCTGGTCGACGCCTACGCCCGCGAGCAGGGCATGTTCCACGAGGAGTCGGCTCCCGACCCGGTGTTCTCCGACATGCTCGAGCTCGATCTCGGCGAGGTCGTGCCGAGCCTGGCCGGCCCGAAACGCCCCCAGGACCGGGTACCGCTGAGCGAGGCGAAGGAGGCGTTCCTGGAGGCGATGTGCGAGTTCGACCCCGAGGCCGCCGAGCAGCTGGGCAACGGGCGCGACGAGGCGATCGAAGAGTCCTTCCCCGCCTCCGACCCGCCGGCGGAGGACCACGACGACGCCGCCGGCAAGCCGCGGCCGGCGCTGACCGGGGCCACGACGACGGCGCCACGGACCGACGACTCGATCGAGGTCACGCTGGAGGACGGCACGAGCTTCCAGCTCGACCACGGGCGGGTGGTGATCGCGGCGATCACCAGCTGCACCAACACCTCCAACCCGAGCGTGATGATCGGTGCCGGACTGCTCGCCCGCAACGCGGTTCAGCGCGGGCTGCAGCGCCAGCCCTGGGTCAAGACCTCGCTGGCCCCGGGCTCGACCGTGGTCACCGACTACCTGGAGCGCGCCGGCCTGACAGAGTTCCTCGACGCCCTGCAGTTCAACCTGGTCGGCTACGGCTGCACCACCTGCATCGGCAACTCCGGGCCGCTGGACCCGGCGATCTCCGCCGCGGTCGCCGAGAAGGACCTCGCCGTCTGCGCCGTACTGTCCGGCAACCGCAACTTCGAGGGCCGGATCAACCAGGACGTGAAGGCCAACTACCTCGCCAGCCCGCCGCTGGTCGTCGCCTACGCGCTGGTCGGGCGGATGGACATCGACCTCGGCTCCGAGCCGCTGGGCGAGGGCTTCGACGGCGAGCCGGTCTACCTGCGCGACATCTAGCCCAGCGCCGAGGAGATCAAGCGGGTGGTCGGCGAATCGGTCGCCTCGGAGATGTTCGCCCGCAGCTACGCCGAGGTCTTCGCCGGCGACCAGATGTGGAACGCGGTCGAGGTGCCCGAGGGAGATCGCTACGACTGGCCGGACTCGACCTACGTCCGCCAGCCGAGCTTCTTCCTCGACATGCCGGCCGACCCGCCGGGGGTGCAGCCGATCGCCGGGGCCCGCGCCCTGGCGCTGCTCGGCGACTCGATCACCACCGACCACATCTCGCCGGCCGGGGCGATCAAGAAGGAAAGCCCCGCCGGTCGCTGGCTGATGGACCAGGGGGTCGAGCCGGGAGAATTCAACTCCTACGGCTCGCGCCGCGGCAACCACGAGGTGATGATCCGCGGCACCTTCGCCAACATCCGCCTGCGCAACCAGCTGGTCGATCGCGCCGGCGGCTTCACCCGGCACTTCCCCGACGGCGAGGAGACGACGATCTACGACGCCGCGATGGCCTACGCGCAGGAGGGCGTGCCGCTCGTCGTCCTGGCCGGCAAGGAGTACGGCTCGGGCTCGTCCCGCGACTGGGCGGCGAAGGGGACGAAGCTGCTCGGGGTGCGGGCGGTTATCGCCGAGAGCTTCGAGCGGATCCATCGCTCGAACCTGATCGGGATGGGCGTGCTGCCGCTGCAGTTCGCCGAGGGCGAGAGCGCCGCCTCGCTGGGCCTGACCGGGGCCGAGACCTTCGACATCGGCGACCTGGAGGACGGCGAGGCGAAGTCCGTCGCCGTCACCGCCCGGCGCGAGGAGGGCGGCACCGTCGAGTTCGAGGCCACCGTCCGGCTGGACACGCCGAACGAGGTGACCTACTTCAGAAACGGCGGTATCTTGCAGACGGTGCTGCGCAAACTGAGGAAGTAGGCGCAGCGGGGCCGCGGGAGGCAGGGGGGTCCGCGCGACCCTCACTGCACCTGCGCGTCGGTAGCCAGGGAGGGATGCCGACGCGGCCGTTCCCCTAGACGGGACTGCCCAGAAGAACAGTCAACGATTAGCTATACAGGTTGGACAGCGGCGGGTCAAGCCGTTCCGACCGGTTTTAGGTTCGATCGGCCGCGGCTTGCGGGGGATCGACCCCCCGAGCGTCGGGTTGAGCGATCCCCCAGCCCTTGCGTTCGATCAGCTCGATCCCGATCACGCTGCCGACCGGGCCGACCGGCGTGAGGGTTGCGGCAAGCAGGGTGTAGGGGGCCTCGCGGCGCACGCAGGCGATCCAGATCACCACGCAAAGTGCGACGAAGCCGAGGCCGTGCGCCCAGCCGAAGACCATCGTCTCGGTTTCGAAGCCGGGCAGCACCCAGAACACGATCAGGGCCGTGAAGATCGCCAGCTCCACCCAGGAGAGGCGCTTCACCCAGACGAACAGTGGGCCCGGGACGGGCTTCTGGAACGGGCGCGCCATCTCGCGGGCTCAGGCGCCCGGGGTGAGCGCGGTGAGCACGATCCGCTCCTGCTCGCGCGCGTGCGCGCCGGAGTATCCCTCGCCCGGGCTGGCGCGGCCGGGGCGGCCGATGTAGGTCAGCGCGACGCCCTCGGGCAGCAGGTCGGGCAGGCGGCGCGACATCACCTTCCAGGCGCCCATGTTCCGCGGCTCCTCCTGCACCCAGGCGATCTCCCTGAGGTTCGGGTAGAGGCCGATCACCTCTTCCAGCTGCTCCTTGGCGAAGGGGTAGAGCATCTCGACCCGGGCGATGGCGACGGTCTCGGCGCCGGCGCGGCGGTCGTTGGCGTCGAGGTCGTAGTAGACCTTGCCGGTGCAGAGGACCAGCCGCTCGACCTGCTCGCGGCGGCTGGCGGCGGTCGGGTCGTCGAGGATGTAGTGGAGCTGGCCGTCGGTCAGCTCGTCGAGGCTGGAGGCGGCGCGGTCGAGGCGCAGCAGGCCCTTTGGCGTGAAGACGATCATCGGCCGCGCCTTGCGGATCAGCGCCTGGCGGCGCAGCAGGTGGAAGTACTGGGCCGCGGTGGTCGGGTTGGCGATCCGGATGTTGCCCTCGGCGCCGAGGGCCAGGAAGCGCTCGATGCGGGCGCTGGAGTGCTCGGGGCCCGAGCCCTCGTAGCCGTGCGGCAGCAGCAGCGTCAGGCGGCTGGTCTGGCCCCACTTCGACTCGCCGGAGACGATGAAGCTGTCGATGATCACCTGGGCGGCGTTGGCGAAGTCGCCGAACTGGGCCTCCCAGAGGACCAGCGCGTTGGGGTTGGCGGACGCGTAGCCGTACTCGAAGCCGAGGCAGGCGATCTCCGAGAGCGGGCTGTTGTAGAGCTCGAAGGGTGCCGAGGCGTCCTCCAGATGCTGCATCGGCGCGTACTGCAGGCCGGTGTTCTCGTCGTGCAGGACGAGGTGGCGGTGGGAGAAGGTGCCGCGCTCGGTGTCCTGGCCGGTGAGGCGGATGTGGATGCCGTCGGTGAGCAGCGAGCCGAAGGCCAGGGCCTCGGCGTGGCCGAAGTCGATGCCGCCCTGCTTGAGCGCCTCGGTGCGCCGCGAGAGCGGCCGCCGCAGCTTGCGGTGGACGTTGAACCCCTCGGGCGTCCGCAGCAGTTCCTCGTTGAGCTGGCGCAGGCGGCCGGTGGCGACGGCGGTCTCGACGGGCGGGCTGGCGCTGCGGTCGAGCAGTTCGCCGGTGCTGGTCGAGACGCCGGTGACGGTCGGGTCCTCGTACTCGCCCGCCTCCATCTTCTCCCGCAGGTCCTTCAGCGCCGCCGACATCTCCTCCCGGCGCTCGTCGTGGGTGTGCCCGACCTCCTCGGCGGAGACCGTCCCCTCCTTGATCAGCTGCTCGCCGTAGATCTCGGCGACCGGCGGGTGGGACTTGATCTTCGCCGCCATCGCCGGCTGGGTGTAGGCCGGCTCGTCGGTCTCGTTGTGGCCGAAACGGCGGTAGCCGATCACGTCGATGACGATGTCGCGGCACCAGCGCTCGCGGTAGGCCATCGCCAGGCGGATCGCCGAGGTGCAGGCCTCGACGTCGTCGGCGTTGACGTGGATGATCGGCACGTTGTAGCCCTTGGCCATGTCGGCGGCGAAGGGGGTCGAGCGGGCGTCGTCGGGGTCGGTGGTGAAGCCAACCTGGTTGTTCTGGATGATGTGGACCGTGCCGCCGGTCGTGTAGCCCTTCAGGGCCTGCAGGTTGAAGGTCTCGGCGACGACGCCCTGCGCGGGGAAGGCGGCGTCGCCGTGCAGCAGCACCGGTACCGCCAGTTTCGTGTCCTGGCTGATCTTCGGCCCCTCGAACTCCGACTGCAGGTAGCGGGCGCCGCCGGTGACGACCGGGTCGACGAACTCCAGATGACTGGGGTTCGGGTAGAGGCGGACCGAGATCTTCTCGCCCTCGCTGGTCTCGTAGACCCCGCGGTGGCCGTGGTGGTACTTGACGTCGCCGGTGCCGCCGTGGGGGATCGCCGCCACCGCCTTCACCGCCTCGATTCGCTTGGAGCCCTCGAACTCGGCGAGGATCGACTCGACCGAGCGGCCCATGTTATGGGCGAGGACGCTGAGCCGGCCGCGATGGGCCATCCCGAAGACGACCTCCTCGGCGCCGGCGCGGTGCGCCAGGGTGACCAGCTCGTCGATCATCGGCACGATCACGTCGAGCCCCTCGATCGAGAACATCTTCTGGCCCAGGTAGGCCTTCTCGAGGAAGCGCTCGAACTCGAAGACGTCGATCAGCCGGTTGAGCAGGCGCTGTTTCTCGTCGTCGCGCAGCGGCTGGCGGTGGGCGCCGGTCTCGATCATCTCCCGCAGCCAGATCCGCTGCTGGTGGGAGGAGAGGTGCTCGAACTGGTAGCCGATCGTCCCGCAGTAGGCCGTGCGCAGCCGCGGCAGCGCCTCCAGCAGCGTTTCCCCGGGGACGCCGACGCGGAGGATCGAGGCGGGGATCCGCGACATCAGCTCCGGGGTCAGGTTGACGTTCTCCGGCTCCAGTGCCGGGTCGCCTTTCGGCTCGGAGCCGAGCGGGTCGAGGTGCGCCGCGAGGTGGCCATGGGTGCGGAAGGCTTTGAGCACCGAGGTCGCCGCCTGGACCGCCTGCAGCAGCTCGACGTCGACCTGGCCGGGGGCGGTGGTCGGTTCGACGCTGGGGGCCGGGGCGCCAAGCGGCGGCGCCGAGGCGGAGGCGGGGTGAGCGGCGGCGATCGGGCCGGCGTCGATGCCGAGGTCGGCGGCGACCGACTCGTAGAAGGAGTCCTCGCCCTGCAGCAGCTGCTCGACCCGGCGCAGGAAGGCACCGGACTCCGCCCCCTGGATGACCCGGTGGTCGTAGGTCGAGGTCATCGTCATCACTTTCGAGACCCCGAGCTGCTTCAGGCGGTCGGGTGAGGCGTGGGACCACTCCGGCGGGTAGGCGATCGAGCCCGTGGCGATGATCGCGCTCTGGCCGGCGAGCAGGCGCGGCACCGAGGCGACGGTGCCGATGCCGCCCGGGTTGGTGAGGGAGATGTTGGTCCCCTTGAAGTCGTCGGCGGTGAGCTTGTTCTCGCGCGTCTTCGCGATCAGCTCCTCGTAGCGGGAGTGGAAGGAGGCGAAGTCGAGGTCCTGGGAGCCCTTGATCGCCGGCACCATCAGGCTGTGGGAGCCGTCCTTGCGCTCGACGTCGACCGCGATCCCGAGGTTGACCGGCCCGTTTTCAATCGCGAACGGCTTGCCGTCGCGCTCCTCGAAGACCCGGACCATCACCGGGAACTCCTTGACCGCCTGGACGATTGCCCAGGCGACCAGATGGGTGAAGGAGACCTTCAGCCCGCGCTCCTTGAGCAGCGGGTTGATCGCCTTGCGCTTGGCGTCCAGGGTGTCGACGGCGATCGTGCGGAACGAGGTGGCGGTCGGCACCGCGCGGCTCTCGTCCATCGCCTTGGCCAGCATCGCGGCGGGCCCGCGCAGCGGCTTCTCCTCGCCGGCGAGGACTGGAGTCGCGGAGGCGCCGTTGCCGGAACCGGCGGCGAGGACGTCCTCCTTGGTCACCTTGGCGCCGGGACCGGTGCCTTTGACGGAACCGAGATCGACGCCGTTGGCGGCGGCGATCCGTCGAGCGACCGGAGTGGCGCGAACGTCGGCGGACGAGGAGCCGTTGCCGGCGGGGGCTCGGGCTTCCTCGGGGGTGGTCCCCCCTACGGCGTCACCCGCGGAAGCGGCCGCGCCGGCTGACGTTTCCATCTCCGCAAGGGGCTGGCCGACCTTGACCTCGTCATCGACCTGGGCCAGAAGCTTGGTGATGATTCCTGGGGCGGGGGCGGGCACCTCGGCGTCGACCTTGTCGGTGGAGACCTCGACGACCGTGTCGCCCTCCCCGACCGAATCCCCCTCAGCCACATGCCACTCGAGGACGATGCCCTCCGTAACGGACTCGCCCATCTCCGGCATCGAAATCGTCAGCGTCTCCCCGCTGTTCCCGGTGCCGTTGGCGCCCTGGGGCTCCGACGCTTGTCCCGTGGGTGGCGACGATGGGGCCTCCCCGGAACCTGGTTCCGGGGAGGCCCCATCGGAGACAGGACCCGCGGGTCCAGCGCCCCCGTTCCCGGACGCCAGCGACGGCGACTCCGGGTTCACGTTCCCGGTCGCTTCCATCTCGGCCAGCGGCGACCCCACCGGCACCTCGTCGTCCACGGCCACCAAAAGCTTCGTGATCACCCCATCCGCCGGCGCCGGCACCTCGGCGTCGACCTTGTCGGTGGAGACCTCGACGACCGTATCGCCCTCTTTGACGGTGTCGCCCTCGGCGACGTGCCACTCGAGAACGATGCCCTCGGTCACCGACTCGCCCATCTCGGGCATGGCTATCTGGACGGTGGCCGTATCTGGCATCTCTTCGCCTCAGTCTATGAAACCCGGCGTATCGGCAAGGTCCCAGGTACCCTGCCGTGGGTGAGCCATTTCGTCACCGGAGCGACGGGGTTCATCGGCCGCAACCTGGTCGAGCGGCTGCTCCAGCGCGAGGGCACGATCTACGCGCTGGTGCGAGCGGGCTCGCGCGGACGCCTGGAGGAGCTGCGGACCAGCTGGGGCGCCGACGGGGCGCGGGTTGTCCCGGTCGCCGGCGACCTCACCCAGCCCGGCCTCGCCGTCGCCGAGGAGGACCTGGTCGCGATGCGGGGCCAAATCGACCACTTCTTCCACCTGGCGGCGATCTACGACATCACCGCCGATGCCGAGGTGCAGGAGGCTGCCAACGTCGAGGGCACGCGCAATGCGCTCGAGCTGGCCGGCGCGCTGGACGCCGGCTGCTTCCACCACGTCAGCTCGATCGCCGTCGCCGGCCTCTACAAGGGCACCTGGCGCGAGGAGATGTTCGGCGAGGCCGAACGGCTCGACAACAACCCCTACTTCCGCACCAAGCACGAGTCCGAGCGGCTGGTCCGCGAGGACAGCCCGCGGCCCTGGCGGGTCTACCGCCCGGGGATCGTCGTCGGCGACTCGCGCACCGGCCATATCGACAAGATCGACGGGCCCTACTACTTCTTCAAGGCTTTGCAGCGCCTGCGCCGCGTGGTGCCGGCCTGGCTGCCGACGGTGGGCATCGAGGGCGGCGAGATCAACATCGTCCCGGTCGACTACGTCGCCGCGGCGATCGACCACATCGCCCACCAGCCCGACCTCGACGGCAGGGCCTTCCACCTCACCGATCCCAACCCCAAGCGGGCGGGCGAGGTGATCAACCTCTTCGCCCGCGCGGCCGACGCGCCGCAGATGGCGCTGCGCCTCGACACCGACGTCACCGAGCCGGCGACCGGGGCGATCCGCACGGCGCTGAAGCTCTTCCCGCCGGGGAGGGCGGTGGTCAAGCGGGTCTTCGCCGAGGTGGGGATCCCGGCCTCGGTGCTGACCTACGTCGACTATCCGACCAGCTTCGACTCCAGCGGCACGCAGGCGGCGCTCGCCGGCTCGGGGATCGAGGTGCCGCCGCTGGAGAGCTACGCGGCGCGGCTCTGGGACTACTGGGAGCGCAACCTCGACCCGGACCTGTTCAAGGACCGCTCGCTGTCGGCGGCGGTGCGGGGGAAGATCGTCCTGATCACCGGCGCCTCCTCGGGGATCGGCAAAGCGACGGCGGTCAAGGTCGCCGACGCCGGGGCCACCGTCCTGCTGGTCGCCCGCTCGGTCGAGAAGCTCGAGGAGACCAAGGAGGAGATCCTCGCCGCCGGCGGCACCGCGCACATCCACCGCTGCGACCTCGCCGACGTCGAGGACGTCGAGCGGATGGCCGAAGAGGTCCTCGCCTACCACGGCCACGTCGACGTCCTGGTCAACAACGCCGGTCGCTCGATCCGCCGCTCGGTCGCGCTCTCCTACGACCGCTTCCACGACTACGAGCGGACGATCCAGCTCAACTACTTCGGCGCCGTGCGGCTGATCCTCGCCCTGCTGCCGACGATGCGCTCCCGCAAGTCGGGTCACATCATCAACATCAGCTCGATCGGGACGCAGACCAACCCACCGCGCTTCTCCGCCTACGTCGCCTCGAAGGCGGCGCTGGACGCCTTCGGCCGGGTGATCGCCTCCGAGGTGGTCGACGACGACGTCCACATCACGACGATCCACATGCCGCTGGTGCGCACGCCGATGATCGCCCCGACGCGGATGTACGACATGTTCCCGGCGATCACGCCCGAGGAGGCGGCGGAGATGATCGCCAAGGCGATGGTCGGACGGCCGAAGAAGATCGCGACCCGGCTCGGCAATCTCGGCGAGCTGATCTACGCCGTCGCCCCGAAGGCCAGCGACTCGATCCTCAACACCGCCTACAAGCTCTTCCCGGACTCCCAGGCGGCGAAAGGCAAAGGCGAGGAGGCGCGCGACAAAGCCCCTTCGACCGAGGCCGTGGCCTTCGCGCACCTGATGAAAGGCGTCCACTGGTAGAGACGCGCTCTGGCCGGCGCATTTCGGCGTCCTCAGTCGCTTGTGTGCAGAGCACACGGCGCTCCCTGCGTCCTTGAACTGCTTGGTCAGACCACGTCTCTTGACCTCACTCCCGTGGCGAAGCGGCGGCTGAAGCACTGGGGTTGGGGGTACGAGGACCAGGCGCCGAGCGCGACGCAGCTGCGGGAGGCGGCGGAAGGGATCCGGGCGCGGTTCGGGTTCGGCGGCGAGGTGGAGAAGCCGGTGCCGCTGGCGGAGGTCGAGCTGCGCAGGCCGCGGCTGAAGCGGCCGAGCGGGTTCGGGGACCTCTTCTCCGACGGCCGTTACGAGCGCGTCTCGCACGCCCTCGGCAAGGCCTACCGCGACGTCGTCCGCGGCTTCCGCGGCGAGTTCGAGAACCCGCCCGACCTCGTCGCCCGGCCGCGCGACGAGTCGGAGATCGAGGCGGTGCTGAGCTGGGCCGAGGCCGAGGGCGCCGCCGTGATCCCCTTCGGCGGCGGCACCAGCGTCGTCGGCGGGATAGAGGCGCGGCTGGGCGAGCGCCCGGTCGTCACGCTCGACCTGCGGCGGCTCGACCGCGTGCTCGAAGTCGACGCCGTCTCGCTGGCGGCGCGGATCCAGGCAGGCGCCACCGGGCCACGCC
>DASVWP010000241.1:0-6167 GCA_036393155.1 Solirubrobacterales bacterium
GGGGGCGCTGGCGCGGATGACCCGCGACGTCGAGCTCGCCGAGGACCTCGCGCAGGACGCCCTGGTCGCCGCGCTCGAGCACTGGCCGGCCAGCGGCGTCCCGGAGAACCCGGGCGCCTGGCTGATGGCCACCGCCAAGAACCGGGCGATCGACCTGCTGCGCCGCGGCGCCACCATGGAGCGCAAGCAGGAAGAGATCGCGCGGGAGACCGGCGCCCTGTTCGCCCTGGAGCGCTCGGAGTTCGAGGCCGCGGTCGACGAGGAGATTGGCGACGACCTGCTGGCGCTGATCTTCGCCTGCTGCCACCCGGTGCTGGCCCGCGAGGCGCGGGTGGCGCTGACCCTGCGCCTGCTCGGAGGGCTGAGCACGCCGGAGATCGCCCGCGCCTTCCTGGTCCGCGAGTCGACGGTCGCCCAGCGGCTGGTCCGCGCCAAGCGCACCCTGCGCGACGCCGGCGTCCCCTTCGAGGTGCCACGCGGCGCCGAGCTCGCCGAGCGCCTGCCCTCGGTGCTCGAAGTCATCTACCTGGTCTTCAACGAGGGCTACGCGGCGAGCGCCGGCGAGGACTGGATCCGCCCCGCGCTCTGCGAGGAAGCGCTGCGGCTCGGCCGCGTCCTCGCCGAGCTGGCGCCGGCCGAGCCGGAGGCCCACGGCCTGATCGCCCTGCTGGAGATCCAGGCCTCGCGCGGCGCCGCGCGCCTGGGGCCCGGCGGCGAGCCGGTGCTGCTGCTCGAGCAGGACCGCTCGCGCTGGGACCCGCTGCTGATCGTCCGCGGGCTGCGGGCGCTGGAGCGGGCGCAGGCGCTGCCCGGCCCGCTCGGCCCCTACGGCCTGCAGGCGGCGATCGCCGCCGGCCACGCGCGGGCGCTGCGGGCCGAGGAAACCGACTGGATCCGCATCGCCGCCCTGTATGACGCGCTCTCCCAGCTCGCCCCCTCGCCGATCGTCGAGCTGAACCGCGCCGTCGCCCTCGGCATGGCCTTCGGCCCCGAGGCGGGCCTGGAGCTGCTGGAGCGGATCGCCGCCGAGCCGGCGCTGCGCGACTACCACCTGCTGCCCAGCGTCCGCGCCGACCTCCTCGCCAAGCTCGGCCGGGCCGAGGAGGCCGAGCTGGAGTTCCGCCGCGCCGCCGCGATGACCGGGAACGCCGCCGAGCGCGAGCTGCTGCTGCGCCGGGCGGCCGAGACGGCGGGTTAGGCCGAGGGCCCGGCCTCGGCCGAGCCGCCGGGCTCGCGGCCGGCGGCCAGCCGCTCGATGCCGTCGCGCTCCAGGCGCAGCATCCGCCAGTCCTCGAGGCGGCGGGCGCCGAGGCTGGCGTAGAAGTCGAGGGCCGGGGCGTTCCACTCCAGCGCGCACCATTCGAGGCGGACGTGGCCGCGTTCGAGGGCGATCGCGGCGAGCCGCTCCATCACCGCCCGGCCGATGCCGCCGCGGCGGTGCTCGGGCCGCACGTAGACGTCCTCCAGCCAGATCCCCGAGCGGCACTCGAAGCTGGAGAAGGTGGTGAAGAAGATCGCGTAGCCGACCGCCTCCCCGCCTCGTTCGATCAGCAGCGCCTCGGCGTCGCGGCGGTCGAACAGCGAGTGGCGCAGCGTCTCGGGGTCGCCCCGCACCTCCTCGGCGAGCTTCTCGTACTCGGCCAGCTCGAGGATCAGCCGGTGCAGGGTCTCGACGTCGGCTTCGGCCGTCGCGCGGATTCGGAACTCCTCGACCATCTCGGGACTCATCCGGCCGGAGACTAAGCGACCGGCTCCAGGCGCGGGTTGGGACGGAGCTCGCGCCCCGCCTTGGCGGCGGGACGGCCCTCGAGCTCGACCACGTCGGCGGTGAAGTCGAAGCTGCCGCGCAGCTCGGGACCGTCGCTTGGCGAAGACCTGCACCGTGACCAGCGGGTGACGGCCCTCCGCCTCCAGCAGCTCCCTGCTCAGCGCGAAGTAGGAGTCCGAGTAGTAGGCGGAGCGGATTTTCTCGACCGGCAGCCGGAACGTCTCCGGCGGGAGACGCGGCCGCGAGCCCACGATCCGCTCCTCAGCGGGAGCCCTGCAGGCTCGGCAGCACCCGGCACCCGTAGGCGTCGATCGCCGCCAGCGGGTCGGCTCCGGAGTTGTTCATCAACGCCACCGTGGTCGCGCCGAGCTTCTCGACCTCGCGGATCCGCTCGGCGTGCTCGTCGAGGTCGGTGGAGATGATCATCGCCTCCCGCAGCTCCTCGTCGGAGACCTGCCGCTTCCCCTCCTCGTACATCGCCCGCGGGTCGTGCCAGTCGTCGCGGTAGAACTCTTTCGGCTGGGCGCCCTTCCAGACGCGGGCCCCCTCGAGCGCGGCACCGTCCTCCTCGGCCCAGGAGAAGGCGGCCTGCAGGACGATCTCGCCCGGCTCGCGGCCGGCGTCCTCGGCGGCGCCGCGATAGGCATCGACGATCTCCGGCACCGCTTCGGGATCGGCCAGGGTCCAGACGCCATCCCCGAGCCGGCCCGCGACCTTCGCCGCCTCGGGGCCGAAGGCGGAGACCCAGATCGGCGGCCGCCGCTCGGGCCGGCTGTGCAGGAAGGCGCCGTCGGTCGAGAAGTGGCGGCCGCGCCCGCTCAGCCGCTGGCCGTCGAACAGCGCCAGGATCATCTCCAGCGCCTCGGCCATGCGGTCGATCTGGGCGCCGACCGCCGGCCACTCGCCGCCGACCGGCACCTCGTTCAGCGCCTCGCCGGAGCCGAAGCCGAGGAACGGACGGCCGGGGAACATCAGCTCCAGCGTCGCCCAGGCCTGAGCGATCAGCAGCGGGTGGTAGCGCGGCCCCGGCGGCGTCACCCCGGTTCCCAGCAGCATCCGCTCGCCGGTCGCCTGGCCGGCGGCGCCGAGCCAGACCCAGGCGTTGCCGGACTCGCCGGGTTCCCACCAGGGCTGGACGTGGTCGCTGCAGCCGATCCCGTCGAAGCCGGCCCGCTCGGCGGCAACCGCCTGGCGCAGCAGGTCCTGGGGCGGGAACTGCTCGTGGGCGCAGAAGTGCAGGTAGCGCATCGCCGAGTCCATACCCCGCCCACGCTGCCGGTAATCGACCGCTAAAGCGTTTGCCCCCGCGCCCAGCGGCAGCTACAAATACGAGCGTGACCGGACCCCGCGCCACTCGGAAGCGGGAGCTGGCGGCAGGGGCGGCGCTTGCCGTGCTCGCCGAGCATGGCTCCCGCGGGCTGACCCACCGCGCCGTCGACCAGGAGGCCGACCTGCCGCTGGGCTCGACCTCGAACTACTTCCGCACCCGCTCGGCCCTGCTCGAGGCGGCGCTTGCCCGCCACATCGAGCTCGACCTGCCGCCGGTCGAGCTGATCGAGCAGATCGGCGACTCCAGGCTCGACCGCGACCAGGCTCGCGGCCTGATCCTCGCCGCGCTCTCGCGGGTGATCGAGCCCGAGGCGCGCTCGATGGTCGCCGCCCGCTACGAGCTGATGCTCGAGTCCACCCGGCGCCCGGAGCTGCGCCGCCGCTACCAGGACGCTCGCGAGCGGGTCATCGACCTCACCGAGATGGTCCTGCGGGCCAGCGGCTGCAAGGACCCGCGCACCCACGCCGTGCAGCTCGTCGCCCTGATGGACGGGATCGCCCTCGACCAGCTGATGGACGACGACAGCACGATGGACCGCGAGGGAATCGAAGCGGCGCTCGACCGCTTCCTCGGCAGCTGCTGAGCCTTCGCCCTCCTCGCTCATTAGGCTCTCGGGCATGGAGACGATCGACCAGCTGCTCGCCAACAACCGGGAGTTCGCCGAGGGCCTGCCGGAGCGCCACCTCGACGTGCAGCCGAGCCGGCGCCTGGCGATCGTCACCTGCATGGACTCGCGGCTGGACGTCTTCGCCGCGCTCGGGCTCGGCGACGGCGAGGCGCACGTGCTGCGCAACGCCGGCGGCGTGATCACCGACGACGTGATCCGCTCCCTGGCGATCTCCCAGCGCAAGCTCGGCACCCGCGAGGTGATGCTGATCCACCACACCGACTGCGGCATGCAGACGATCACCGACGACGGCTTCCGCGCCGAGCTGCAGGAGGCGACCGGCGTCTCCCCCGCCTTCGCGATCGAGTCCTTCGTCGACGTCGAGTCCGACGTCCGCCAGTCGGTCCTGCGGGTCCGCCGCTCGGAGTTCGTCCCCCACCGCGACCGGGTGCGGGGCTTCGTCTACGACGTCGACACCCACCGCCTGCACGAGGTGCAGGTCGACCAGGGGGACTGAGCCCTGGCGGCCGCCGACGCGAAGCGCTGGCGCGCCAACCTGCAGGACGAGCTCGACAGCGCCGGCCTGTACCGCCGGATCGCCGAGGCGGAGGAGGACGAGCGGCTGGCCCAGGTCTACCGACAGCTGGCCGAGGTCGAGGAGCGCCACGCCGAGTTCTGGGCCGGGCGCCTGCGCGAGGCCGGCGAGCCGGTGCCGCCGCACCGGATGGGCTGGCGGGCGCGCCTGCTCGCCTGGGCGGCGCGACGGTTCGGTACCGGCTTCGTGCTGCCGACGATCGACGCCATGGAGCAGGCCGACGCCGGCTCCTACGACGCCCAGCCGGAGGCGGCCGGCACCGCGCTGCCGGCGGAGGAGCGCTCGCACGCGCGCCTGCTGAAGACGATCGGCGAAGGCGGCGCCGGCCTGCAGGGCCCCTCGGTGGCGCGGTTGGAGGGGCGCCACCGGGCGGCCAGCGGCAACTCGCTGCGGGCCGCGGTGCTCGGCGCCAACGACGGCCTGCTCTCCAACTTCAGCCTCGTGATGGGCGTCGCCGGCGCCCAGCTCGGGAACTCGGAAATCCTCATCACCGGGCTCGCCGGCCTGGTCGCCGGCGCCGGCTCGATGGCGATGGGCGAGTGGATCTCGGTGATGAACGCGCGCGAGCTGTTCAGCCGCCAGATCGCGATCGAGCGCGAAGAGCTGGAGGCGATCCCCGAGGAGGAGCGCGAGGAGCTGGTGCTGATCTACCAGGCGAAGGGGCTCTCGGCGCAGGAGGCCGAAGAGCTGGCCGACCGGCTGATGTCCTCCCCGGCCCAGGCGCTCGACACGCTCTCGCGCGAGGAGCTGGGGATCGACCCCGAGGAGCTGGGCGGCTCCGCGGGGGCGGCCGCCGGCACCTCCTTCGTCCTCTTCGCGATCGGCGCCACGGTGCCGATCCTGCCCTTCCTGTTCGGCGGCGGCGCCGCGGCGATCGCGCTCAGCGCCGCGCTCTCGGCCGCGGCGCTGTTCGGGATCGGCGCCCTGATCACCCTGATGACCGGGCGCGGCGTCCTCTTCTCCGGCGGCCGCCAGGTCCTCGTCGGCTTCGCCGCCGCCGCCCTCACCTTCGGCCTCGGCGCCCTGATCGGCGGCAGCGTCTGAGCGCTGCGTACCTTTGCCACCGTATGCGCCTCAAATGAACGCAGCGCCGGCTTCATAGACTGCGCCGATGCCCGAGACGGCCCCCTACGGCTCCTGGCGCTCGCCGGTCAGCGCCGAGCTGGTCGCCCGCGGCGGCCGCCGGCTGGCCGCGGCGACGATCGCCGCCGACGGCGCCGTCTGGTGGGCGGAGGGCCACCCCGCCGACGGCGGGCGGGTCGTCCTCGTCCGCCGCCCCGAGGGCGGCGAGCCCGAAACGGTGACCCCGGAGGGCTTCTACGTCCGCACCCGTGTCCACGAGTACGGCGGCGGCGCCTGGAGCCTCGCCGGTCCCGACCTCGTCCTCTTCGTCGACTTCGCCGACCAGCGCCTCTACCGGCAGCGGCTCGGCGAGGCGCCGGTGGCGATCACGCCCGAGCCGGAGACCGCGGCGGCGCTGCGCTACGCCGACATGCGGGTGACGCCCGACGGCCGCACGGTCCTCGCCGTGCGCGAGGTCCACCGCGCGGGCGAACCGGAGAACCAGGTCGTCGCCCTGCCGCTCGACGGCTCCGGCGAGGCCGAGGTGCTGGCCGCAGGGCGCGACTTCTACGCGGCGCCGCGGGTCAGCCCCGACGGCGCCTCGCTGGCCTGGCTGTGCTGGGACCACCCGAACATGCCCTGGGACGGGAGCGAGCTCTGGCTCGCCCCGCTCGCCGACCCCGGCGACTCGCGGCTGCTCGCCGGCGGCGCCGCCGAGTCGGTCTTCCAGCCCGAGTGGGACGCCGAGGGGCACCTGCACTTCGTCTCCGACCGCAACGGCTGGTGGAACCTCTACCGCCTCGCC
>DASVWP010000242.1:0-8996 GCA_036393155.1 Solirubrobacterales bacterium
CGGGCGCTGCTCGAGGAGCAGGCCTACGACTCGCTCGACACCTGCGCCGCCGACGGCTCCTGCCAGCTCGCCTGCCCGGTCGGGATCGACACCGGGCGGCTGGTCAAGGAGCTGCGCCACGGCAGCCACGGCGAGGGCGAGGAACGGCGGGCGCTGAAGCGGGCGCGGCGCTGGGCCTCGATCGAGGGCGCGAGCCGGGTGGGGCTGCGCTTCGGCGGCCCGCTGGCGCGGGCGACCAAGCGCGGCAAGGCGCTGCCGAAGGCCGCCTCCTCGAAGCTGCCGGCGACTCTGCACACCGGGGCCGCCGCGGTCTACGTCCCCTCCTGCACCAACCGGATCTTCGGCGCCTCGGCGGGAGACGGCTCGGCCTGGGTGGTCGAGGCGCTGGTCGAGGTCTCCTCGCGGGCCGGCCTGCCGGTCTGGATCCCCGATGACGTCGGCGGCAGCTGCTGCGGGCTGCCCTGGAGCTCGAAAGGCTTCGCCGAGGCGCACCGCGAGAAGGCCAGCGAGTTCGTCGAGAAGCTATGGGCCTGGAGCGGCGAGGGGGCGCTGCCGATCGTCGTCGACGCCGCCTCCTGCACCAACGCCGCCGCCGAACCGGGAGAGGGGGTGCTCAGCGAGGAGAACGCCGAGCGCCTCGCCGGGCTGGAGATCCTCGACTCGGTCGCCTGGGCGCACGACCGCCTGCTGCCGTGGCTGGAGGTCTCCGAGAAGGTCGGCTCGGCGACGATCCACCCGACCTGCGCGACCCGCCACATGGGTCTGGCGCCGCGCCTGCAGGCTCTTGCTGCCGCCCTGGCCGAGGACGTCCACGTGCCGCCGACGGCGACCTGCTGCGGCTTCGCCGGCGACCGCGGCATCTCCCACCCGGAGCTGACCGAGTCGGCGACCCGCGCCGAGGCGAGCGAGGTGGCCGCCGCCGAGCTCGGCGGACGCCGCTTCGACGCTCACCTCTCCAGCAACCGCACCTGCGAGATCGGCATGCAGCGCGCCACCGGCGCCCCCTACGAGTCGGTCCTCATCCTGCTCGAGCGCCTGACCCGCCCGGCCTGAGAGGGGAGAGAAAGTGGTCCGTGCCGCTTTGCAGGTGCGTGCCGACGGTCTCCCAATTCCTCGGAATCCAGATTCGGATGTTCTTCAACGAGGACATTCACCAAGGGCGTCCCCATTTTCACGCGGTGTACGCGGACGCCGCCGCGGTCTTCGATGCCTCCGACAGCTCGCGTCTTGCTGGCGAGCTCCCGCTGCGGGCAGAGCGGCTGGTGCGCCGTTGGGCGAAGGCCCATCGTCGGGAGCTGTTGGAGAACTGGGAGCGGGCCCGGTCCGGCCTCGACCTCCAGCCTATTGAGCCCCTGAAATGATTTGTCTACACTCAGACCAATGTCCCCACTGGTGATACTGCCTCCTCGCCTCGCCGAAGCGGTGCCGCTCGACGGTCACCGAGTTCACCTGCGCTTCGCCGACGGCCTGGCGGCAGACGTCGATCTGTCCTACCTCGTCGGCGGGGGCCCGATGTTCGAGCCTCTTCGGGACCCGGAGTTCTTCCGGCGACTGCGGATCCACGAGTGCGGCGACACCATCGAGTGGCCCAACGAAGCCGACATCGCCCCGGAGACGCTCTACGACCACGTGCAGCGGGCGGTCTACGAGCGGCGCAAAGCCGCAACCGAGGCGGGGGACTAGCCCCCGCTCGCGCTCGTCTCGCCGAGCGCTTTCGCGTCGAGGTCGCGGATCAGCGCCTGCGTCTTCGCGTCGCGCTCCATCCGCTTGTCGAGCAGCGGGTTGACCAGCCCGCGCAGGGCGGCCACGTAGCGCCACCACTTGGGGACGAAGATGCGCGGGGCGCGTTCCTCGATTCCGCGGAGCAGGCCGGCTCCGGCCTCGTCGGGGGTGATCCGCTTCAGCAGGAAGTCGGGGCTGAGGTCGCGGACGCGCTGGGCGTCGGGCTGGGCGAAGGCGTCCTGCACCAGTTTCGTGTCGACCCAGCCGAAGTAGGCGACCGAGGCGCTCGCCCCGTGCGGCGCCAGCTCGACCCGCAGCGCCCGGCCCAGCGACTCGACGCCGGCCTTGGCGACCGCGTAGGGGGTGTTGCCGAAGCCGTTGGCGAAGGCGTAGACGGAGGAGACGACGACCATCTGTCCCTGGCGCTCGACGATCTGCGGCAGCGCCGCGCGGACCGTCCGCCAGACGCCCAGCAGGTCGACCTCGAAGACGCGTTCCCATTCCTCGCCGGAGATCCCGCGCGTGGTCGCGAAGCTCTTCTGGGCGATGCCGGCGTTGGCGACGGCGACGTCGAGCCCGCCGAACCGCTCGACGACCTGGGCCACGGAGGCCATCATCGCCCCCTGGTCGGTGACGTCGGCGCCGACGCCGATCGCCCGCGAACCGATCCGCTCCGCCGCCTCGCGCGCCTGCTCGGCGTCGAGGTCGAGCACCGCCACCGAGGCGCCGCGCATGTGCATCTGTCGGGCGGTCTCGAAGCCGATCCCGCGGGCGGCGCCGGTCACCAGGGCAACTTTTCCGTTCAGGTCATATCTGGGCATGGCGCCGCAGCCTAACGCGCACGCCGCGGCCCCGCCCCGCCTGGGCCCGCATCGCTCCTAGAATCACCCGCTCATGCCCGGATTCGAGCCAGTCGACCCCAAGCAATCCTTCCCCGAGCTGGAGGAGCGGGTGCTGGCGCGCTGGCGCGAGGAGGACCTCTTCCGCCGCTCGCTGGAGAACCGTGCCGGCGCCGAGGTCTGGAGCTTCTACGAGGGTCCGCCGACCGCCAACGGCCGCCCCGGCTCCCACCACGTCCTCGCCCGCGTCTTCAAGGACGTCTACCCCCGCTACAAGACGATGTGCGGGTACCGGGTGCCGCGCAAGGCGGGCTGGGACTGCCACGGCCTGCCGGTCGAGCTGGAGGTCGAAAAACAGCTCGGGATCTCCTCCAAGCAGGAGATCGAGGAGTTCGGGATCGCTGAGTTCAACGCCCGCTGCCGCGAGTCGGTCTTCGAGTACGTCGAGGAGTGGAACCGGCTGACCGAGCGGATCGCCTTCTGGATCGACCTCGAAGACCCCTACGTGACGCTCGAGGACCCCTACATCGAGTCGGTCTGGTGGTCCCTGCGCCGGCTCTGGGATGCCGGCCGCCTCTACGAGGGCCACAAGGTTGTCCCCTACTGCCCGCGCTGCGGCACCGCGCTGTCCTCGCACGAGGTCGCGCTCGGCTACCAGGACGTCAAGGACCCGTCCATCTATATTCGCTTCCCGCTCGCCGGCGCCGAGCGCGAATCGCTGCTGGTCTGGACGACCACCCCCTGGACCCTGCCCGGCAACGTCGCCGTCGGCGCCAACCCGGCGGTCACCTACGCGCGGGTGCAAGTGGGAGAGGAGGTGCTGGTCCTCGCCGAGCCGCTGGTCGAGAAGGTGCTCGGAGAGGATGTCGAGGTCCTCGAGAGGGTCGCCGGCGAGGAGCTGATCGGCAGCCACTACAGCGGCCCGGTCTTCCCGGCCGCCGACCGCGAGCCCGGCACCTACCCGGTGATCGCCGGCGACTTCGTCACCACCGAGGACGGAACCGGCCTGGTCCACATCGCCCCCGCCTTCGGCGAAGACGACTACGCGGTCGCCGCCGCCAACGGGATCTTCGACCCGACCAGCCACGGCACCCTCTACAACCCGGTCGGCCTCGACGGCACCTTCGACCAGAGGGTCACCGGTTTCGCCGGCAAGTTCGTCAAGGACCCCGAGGTGACCAGCGAGCTGATCGCCGACCTCCGGGGGCGCGGCCTGCTGTTCCGCGAGCAGTCCTACGAGCATGCCTACCCGCACTGCTGGCGCTGCGGCACGCCGCTCCTGTACTACGCGAAGTCCAGCTGGTACATCGCCACCTCGCAGGTCCGCGACCGGCTGCTGGCCAACAACGAGACGATCGGCTGGCACCCCGAGCACATCAAGCACGGCCGCTTCGGCCGCTGGCTGGAGAACAACGTCGACTGGGCGCTCTCCCGCGACCGCTACTGGGGGACGCCGCTGCCGGTCTGGGAGTGCCGCGGCGAGGGCTGCGAGGAGCGCTTCTGCGCCGGCTCGGTGGCCGAGCTGGCCGAGCGGGCCAGGGGTGAGGTCCCCGCGGACCTCCACCGCCCCTACATCGACGAGGTGGTGCTGGACTGCGAGAAGTGCGGCGGCGAGATGCGCCGCGTCGAGTCGGTGATCGACACCTGGTACGACAGCGGCGCGATGCCCTACGCGCAGTTCCACTACCCGTTCGAGGGCACCGAGGAGTTCGAGGAGCGCTTCCCGGCCGACTACATCTGCGAGGCGATCGACCAGACCCGCGGCTGGTTCTACACCCTGCTCGCCGAGTCGACGCTGCTCTTCGACACCTCGAGCTTCCGCAACTGCGTCTGCCTCGGCCTGATCCTCGACCCCGAGGGGCAGAAGATGTCGAAGAGCCGCGGCAACGTCGTCGACCCCTGGGACGTGATCGCCGCCCACGGCGCCGACGCCTTCCGCTGGTACTACCTGACCTCCCAGCAGCCCTGGTCGGGCTACCGCTTTTCGGTCGAGACGGTGGGCGAGTCGGTGCGCCAGTTCCTGCTGACGCTCTGGAACACCTACTCCTTCTGGGTCCTGTACGCGAACGCCGAGGACCTCGGCCCGCTCGACTTCCGCGGCCCGCTCGAGCCGGCCAACGACCTCGACCGCTGGGCGCTCTCGCGGCTGCAGGCGACGATCGCCACGGTCCGCGAGCGGATGGACGATTTCGACTGCACGACCGCCGGCCGGACGATCGCCGAGTTCGTCGAGGAGCTCTCCAACTGGTACGTGCGCCTCTCCCGGCGCCGCTTCTGGGACGGCGACCGGGCGGCCTTCGCGACCCTGCGCCACTGCCTGCTGGAGACGGCGGCGATGCTGGCCCCCTTCGTCCCCTTCCTCGCCGACGAGATCCACCTCAACCTCGCCGGCGGCTGCCTGCGCCAGACAGAGGACCTGGCCGAATCGGTGCACCTGCGCGACTTCCCCCAGGTCGACCCGGCGCTCGCCGACCCCGGCCTCGAGGCGGGGATGGAGGCGGTGCGGCTGACCGTCGAGCTGGGTCGGGCGGCGCGCGCCAAGGCGAAGGCCAAGGTCCGCCAGCCGCTGCGGCGGGCGGTCATCGTCGCCAACGAGACCGAGCGGGCGGCGATCGAAGCGCGGGCCGGGCTGGTCACCGTCGAGCTCAACGTCAAGGAGCTCGACTTCGTCACCGACACCTCGGAGCTGGTCAGCTACCAGGCCAAGCCCAACTACCGCGCCCTCGGCCCCCGCTTCGGCAACAGGATGCCCCAGGTGGCGGCGGCGGTCGAGGCGCTCGACCCGGCGCACGTCGCCTCGGTGCTCGCGGAGGGAGGTGCGATCGGGATCGCGATCGACGGCGTCGACCACGGCCTCGGTCCCGAGGACATCACCCTCGCCCTGCAGCCGCTGGAGGGCTATGAGGTCGAGGCCGGCGCCGGCCACGCCGTCGCCCTGCAGCTCGAGCTCGACGAGGAGCTGCGCCGCGAGGGCCTGGCGCGCGAGATCGTCCACGCCGTCCAGAACGCCCGCAAAGACGCCGGCCTGGAGATCACCGACCGGATCGAGCTGACGCTGGGCGGCGACCCCGAGCTGCTCGACGCCGCCCGGGCCCACCAGGACTACCTGAGCGGCGAGGTCCTCGCCACCGCCGTCGCCTACGACGGCGCCGACGCCGGCGCGGCCGCCAAGATCGACGGCCGCGAACTGCGCATCGCCGTCAGCCGCGCCTGAGGGGAGAGCAATCGCCGCCGCGGCCTTGACCGCAGGTGCGCTTCAGCCACCACGCGAAGAACGAAATGCGCTGGAAAGGTTGGACCCAGCGGGAGATCCTCCGGGTGATCCTCGACCCGGCGAAGGTGGATGCCGACAGGCGCGGGAACCAGCGCTATCTTGGCTATGTCCGCGGCGATCTGGTGCGCGTGGTGGTGGCCGCCGACGATCCGGATGTCGTGATCACCGTCCATCCAAGGAGGCACCTGTGAAAGCCGACTACGACAGCGAGGCGAATGCTCTGGGGATCGAGCTGATCGAGGTGGAGCGGTGGGACGACGGGGACGAGTTCGATGACGATTACTGCAACCTCGGCTTCTCCAAGGGTCGCCTCGTCTATATCGGACTGCTGTATCCGAGCGAAAACCTCCGCCTTCTGGAGGCTGTGGCGGAGAGCTACGAGCTAGACCCGGAAAGCCTCCTCGCCGCCGCGAAAGCGGCATTGGCGGCCCCCGATCGCGCGGTGACCGTGAGCGGCCGCCTGGCCGCTTAGTCCTCGGCCGGCTCGGGGATGATCAGGTCCGACCGCTTGGAGTCGGAGAACTTGACCCAGCAGTGCTCGGGCGGGACGCCGGCGATCTCGCCAAGCGCTTCCTCGATGCGCTTGGCGACTTCGGCCTTCTGCTCGTCGGAGCGGCCCTCGTACCAGTGGACGTGGACGAACGGCATGGTGTCGGGGGGCTGGCGCCGCGCTCAGGCGAGCGCCGGCTCCAGCTCTGCCTCGAGGCGCCGCTTCGGCATCGCCCCGACGACTTTCTTGGCGATCGCGCCCTCCTTGAAGAGGATCATCGTCGGGATCGAGAGGACTTCGTACTGGGCGGCGGTCTGCTGGTTCTCGTCGACGTTGATGCTGACGACCTTCAGGTCGTCGCGCTCGGCGTCGATCTCCTCGAGGACCGGATGGACGACCCGGCAGGGACCGCACCACGGCGCCCAGAAGTCGACGAGAACGGGTCCGTCGGCCTCGAGCACGTCGGCTTTGAAGGTTGCGTCGGTAACGTCAGTCAGCTTGCCGGTCACTGGATATCGGTCTCCCGGATTCGAAGGTCATACCGCAATACTTCAGAAAGTATAGCGGCGTCAGGCACGAGGGCCAAATTGACCCACGACCTGCTTTCCGGCGGGGGAGGCCTTGGCGACCTGGGTGGAGCCGAAGCGCAGGCGGGGCAGTTGCCAGATCGCCTCGGCGACGATCGAGCCGTCCATCTTGGAGGTCCCCACCCGGCGCTCGCGGAAGACGATCGGCACCTCGGTGACCTTGAAGCCGGCGCGGATCGCCCGGTAGGTCATCTCCACCTGGAAGGCGTAGCCGCGGGCCTGGATGGAGTCGAAGTCGATCGCCTCGAGGACCTCGCGGCGGAAGCACTTGAAGCCGCCGGTGAGGTCGCGGACGTCGACCCCGAGAACCAGCCGCGCGTAGGCGCTGCCGCCGCGGCTGATCACCTGGCGCAGCGGTCCCCAGTCGCTGACCCCGCCGCCGGGGACGTAGCGCGAGCCCAGAACCAGGTCGGCGCGCTCGGCCGCCTCCAGCAGGCGCGGCAGGTAGGCCGGGTCGTGCGAGAAGTCGCAGTCCATCTCCAGCACCAGGCCGGCGCCGCCGGCGAGCGCCCGCTGAAAGCCGGCGATGTAGGCGGGGCCCAGGCCTTCCTTGCTCTTGCGGTGCAGCACGTCGATTCGCCTGTCCGCCTCGGCCAGGCGGTCGGCGATCTCGCCGGTCCCGTCAGGGGAGCTGTCGTCGACGATCAGGATCCGCGCCGACTCAGGCAGCTTGGCGCGCACCGCGGCGACGAAGGCCTCGACGTTGCCGGCCTCGTTGTAGGTGGGGAGGACCAACCAAGCCGGCCCCCTGTCGACTGGTGACATACCTGGATGCTATTCCCGTTCGGAAAGCGAACCTAAAGGGAGGAAAAGCCGACCTAAAGAGGCCGGTGGGTCGGTCGTTAAGTTCCCTCCCGTGACCAACGCCGAGATCGCCGCCGCGCTGGAAGAGCTGGGAGTCCTCTACGAGCTCGACGGGGCGGTCAAATACCGCGTCCTCGCCTACTCGACCGCCGCCAAGGCGATTCGCGAGAGCCCGGTCTCGGTCGCCGAGCTGGCCGCCCAGGGGAGGGCGACGGAGATCCCGGGGGTCGGCAAGACGCTGGCGGAAAAGATCGACGCGCTGCTCGCGACCGGCGAGATTCCCGCCGCCGTGAAGCTGAAAGCGAAGTTCCCGCCGACCCTGATCGAGGTGACCCGGGTCCCCGGGGTCGGGCCGAAAACCGCCCGCCGCCTCTTCGAGGAGCTGGAGATCTCCTCGATGGAGGACCTGAAGGCGGCGGGCGAGGCGCAGAGGATCCGCGGCGTCAAAGGGCTCGGGCCGAAGGCCGAGGAGAACATCCTCGCGGCGCTGGAGCGGCTCGGCGAGCCGGGAGAGGGTCCGGGCAGGCTGCTGCTCTCGAAGGTCAAGCCGGTAGCCGAGGAGCTGGCCGCCGCCCTGCGCGAGCATCCCGCGGCCAACCGGGTGGAGATCGCCGGCTCGGTGCGCCGCTGGGCCGAGACCTGCAAGGACATCGACCTGATCGCCACCGCGGAGGAGCCGGCCGAGCTGGCCGAGCACCTGGCCGGGCACGCGCTGATCGCGGCGGCGGGCAACCCCGGCCCCAACGGCGTCCGCGCCCAGACCCACAACGGGATCTCGGTCGACCTGCGGATCGTCCCCCCGGCCGCCTTCGGCAACCTGCTGCAGCACTTCACCGGCTCGGCGGCCCACAACGTGCAGCTGCGCGAGGACGCGGTCAAGCGCGGCCTCTCGGTCTCCGAGCACGGCATCGCCGAGACCGAGAGCGGCGAAACCACCCTCTGCGAGAGCGAGGAGGAGGTCTACGAACGGCTCGGCTACGCCTACATCGAGCCCGAGCTGCGCGAGGGCCGCGGCGAGCTGAAGGCGGCGCGCGAGGGCGCCCTGCCGGACCTGGTCTCGCTCGACGACGTCCGCGGCGACCTGCACTCGCACACGACCTGGTCGGACGGGAAGGCGAGCGTGCTCGAGATGGCCGAGGCGGCGCGCGACCGCGGCTACGAGTACCTCGCGATTTGCGACCACACGCCGAACGTGCAGGTCGTCCCGGGCCTCGATGCGGACGCGCTGCGCCGGCAGGCGGAGGAGATCGCCGCCGTGAACGAGGTCGTCGCGCCGTTCC
>DASVWP010000243.1:0-14349 GCA_036393155.1 Solirubrobacterales bacterium
ATGTGGGCGCCGAGGATCTCGCCGTACTGGGAGTCGACGACGAGCTTCACCAGCCCGTCTTTGTCCTGGTAGACGGTGCCCGCTCCCTCGCCGGCGATTTTCTGTTTGCCGACCTTGACGTCGCGGCCCGCCGCCTTGGCGGCCGCCTCGGTCATCCCGACGCTCGCCACCTGGGGCGCGCAGAAGGTGGCGCCGACCATCAGCTCCTGGTCGACCGGGTGGGTCTCGACGCCGGCCGCGGCCTCGGCCGCGATCACGCCCTCCTCGGAGGCCTTGTGGGCGAGCGCCTTGGCGTTGACCAGATCGCCGATCGCGAAGACCTTGGGGTTGGTGGTCCGCTGGTAGGGGTCGACCTTGATTTTGCGGCGGCCCTCCTCGAGCTCGACTCCCGCCTCCTGCAGATTGAGAGCCTCGGTGTCGGGGCCGCGGCCGCCGGCGATGCAGAGGTGGTCGACCTCGGCGGTGTTGTCGCCGTAGCTGAACTTAACCGACTTCTCACCCGCCTCGACGTTCTGCACCGGGGTCCCGGTCGAGATCTCGATGCCCTCTTTCTTGAAGACCCGTTCGACGACTTTGGCGATGTCCTTGTCCTCGGCCGGGAGGATCTGATCGAGCATCTCGATCAGGATCACCTCGGTGCCGAAGCGGTTGTAGGCGGAGGCGATCTCGGCCCCGGAGGCGCCGGCGCCGACCACGGCGATCTTCCCCGGCCGCTCCGGGAGCGACCAGGCGCCCCAGGTGTCGAGCACCCGGCCGCCGAACTCGACCCCGGGGATCGGCAGCGCCACCGAGCCCGTCGCGAGGATCACCGCGCCGGCCTCGTAGACCTCGTCGCCGACCCGGACGTTGCCCTCGGCGGTCAGCGACCCCTCGCCCTGGATGAACTGGACCTTGTTCTTCTTCCACAGCCCTTCGACGCCGCCCGAGAGGGTCGCCGAGACGTCGGCGCGGCGCTTGCCCAGCGCCTCCCAGTCGAGCTGCACGTCCTTGGTGACGACGCCGAGCTCGGCCGAGCTCTGGGCCTCGTGGTAGATCTCCGCCGTGCGCAGCACGGTCTTCGCCGGGATGCACGCGTAGTTGAGGCAGCGACCGCCGGCTTTGTCCTTCTCGACCACCGCGGTCTTCTTGCCGAGCTGGGCGGCGCGGATCGCCGCCACGTAGCCGCCGGGACCGCCGCCGATGACGATCGTGTCGAAGCTCTCGGGCATCTGGCGCTGAGCCTATAGAAGGGACGACCTCGGCAGCGGCGGGCGTTTGTCGATCTCCCCGATTGGGCTATTCGGAGGTGCCGCCGGACTCGCCGCCATCACCCGCCGTGGCCGGACGGGATCTGCGCTGGCCCGGCACCCGACCGGCCAGCCGCCCCAGCGGCTCGACCGAGCCCTGCAGCGTCTCGACGCTGCCGTCCAGCCGCTCCAGCGCGGTGAGGATCCGCTCCATCAGGCCGCTCAGCCGCTCGATGCCGTCGTCGAGGCGCCCCATCGTCTCCGGCAGCTGGGCGAGGTGGCGCTGGACTTCGATCAGGGTTGGCATCGCCCCCCCGATCGCCGCCAGCCGCGTGTCCATGTCGCCCAGGACCCGCGTTTCCGCCTCGATCCGGGCGATCCCCTCGCGCACCTCCGGCAGCGCCGCGGTGTCGGCGGCGACCCGGTCGAGCGCCTCGGCGACCCGCTCCAGGGCCGCCGTGTGGTCGCGCATCGCCCGCGTGTTGTCGACCAGCTCGGGGATCATCCGCAGCGCCGCCAGCACGTCGCCGGGGAGGGCGGAGATGCGTCCGAGGGAGCGGAAGTCCGGCGCCACCGCTACTCCCGGGGCAGTCGGGTCGGCATCTGGATCCGCGCCATCGCCTTGACCATGAAGTAGAAGAAGCCGCCGGCGACGAGGAGCAGCGCCAGCGTCACGGCGAACTGGGCGACGGTCGTCGCCTGCAGCGCCAGGCCGAAGAAGGCGCTGAAGATCAGGAAGACGAGGACGAGCTGGAAGCCGAGGACCGCCCAGTAGCGCCCCCGCCACATGCCCCAGGCCATCACGCCCATGATCAGCGCCGGCGCCAGCACCTGCGTCAGTTTCGGCGTTTCGCCGTTGACCTTCGCGCCGGCCAGATAGCCGACGACGATCGAGAGGGCGATCAGCCCGGAGACGACGGCGCCGACGGTGACCACGGTCGGCCGCTCGCCCTCGGCCAGCGGCTCCAGAGCGTCCCGCGCTTCCTGGTTGCGCTGCTCGGCCTTGGCGTAGCCGCGAGTCATCGGGTTGGCGCCCCGCTGCTTGCGCTTGACCGGCGGCCCGGCCGCTTCCCGCTCCTCAGCCACCCGGCGCCACCCCCCGCCAGGAGTCCGGCCGATCGAGCAGATCGTCCTGGTTGCCATGCACGGCGTGCTCGGCGGCGGCGAAGCTGCGCCGCAGCGCTTCCGCCGCCACCGCCGGGTGCGGGGCGTCGCGGATTGCCCGCACGGCGCAGAGCCGGCGCGCCCCCGCCCGCACGACCTCCTCGGCGTTCAGGGGGCTGATGCCGCCGATCGCGAAGAACGGCTTGGTCGCCCGCTCCGCCGCGTGGGCCACCAGCTGCAAGCCGACCGCGGGGCGGCCCTGCTTGGTCGGCGTCTCCCAGATCGGGCCGACGCTGATGTAGTCGACGGGGCGCTCGGCGGCGGCGGCGATCTGCTCCTCGGAGTGCGTCGAGAGGCCGACGATCGCGTCCGGCCCGAGCAGCTCGCGGGCCTGCTCGGCGCTGACGTCGTCCTGGCCGACGTGGACGCCGTCGGCGTCGCAGGAGCGCGCCAGGTCCGGGTCGTCGTTGAGGATGAAGAGGGCGCTGTAGTTGTCGGCGAGGCGGCGGAAGGTGCCGGCGGCGCGCTCGATCTCGGCCCGGCCGAGCTCCTTCTCGCGCAGCTGCACGATGTCGACGCCACCGCCGAGCGCCGCCCGCAGCAGGCCTTCGGGGTCCTGGCCGTTGGGGCGCGCGCCGCAGCAGAAGTAGAGGCGGGCGGTGCGCAGCCGCTCGCGCCGCAGCGGTCCGTCGCCCTCCGGAAGCGCAAAGCTCATGGGTCGATTATGAACCGCCCTGGGATGCGGCCTCGCCTGCCGGGCTTCGGCGGGGGGTAGCATCGGAGGTGGAAACGGGAGCCCGGATGGGCTGAGAGGGTGGCACCGAGGCCACCGACCGTCTGAACCTGATCCGGGTAATGCCGGCGGAGGTAGAGGCGTGACCAACAAGCGGAGTTTCGACGCGATATTCGTCGGCGGCGGTGTGATCGGCCTCAGCTGCGCCTGGCGGGCCGCCCAGCGCGGCGCCCGCGTGGTCGTGCTGGAGCGGGCCGAGCCGCCGGCCGGGGCGACCAACGTCGCCGCCGGGATGCTGGCGCCTGTCGGCGAGCTGACCTTCGGCGAGGCGGAGCTGCTGGAGCTGACCCTCGCCTCGGGCCGCCTGTACCCGGAGTTCGTCGCCGAGCTGGAGGCGGCGAGCGCGATGTCCACCGGCTACTCGCGGCAGGGGGCCCTGCACGTCGCGCTCGACCGCGACGAGGCCGCTCAGCTGCGCCGCGTCCACGACCTGCAGCGCTCGCTCGGGCTGGAGGCGGAATGGCTGGCGCCGCGCCGCTGCCGCGAGCTGGAGCCGGGGCTGACGCCATCCTTCAACGGCGGCGTTTTCGCCGCCAACGAGGGCTCGGTCGATCCGCGGGCGCTTGCCAGGGCACTGACGGTGGGGCTGCGCGAGGCCGGGGGGGAGCTGCGGACCGGCAGCGAGGTGAGCGACGGCGTCTTCGAGGGGGACCGCCTGGTCGGCGTGCGGGTCGGCGGCGAGGAACTGCTGGGCGACGCCGTGGTGCTGGCGAACGGCGCCTGGTCCGGGGCGGCCGAGTGGCTGCCCGAGCGGGCCCGGCCGCGGGTGCGCCCGGTCAAGGGACAGGTGCTGGAGCTGGGCTCGCGCGACGGCGCCGTCTGCGAGCGGATCCTCGCCTCCGAGCGCGTCTACCTGGTGCCGCGCCCCGACGGGCGGCTGATCGTCGGGGCGACCACCGAAGAGCAGGGCTTCGACACCACCGTGCTGGCCGGCGGCGTCCACGAGCTGCTGCGCGAGGCCTACCGGCTGCTCCCCGACGTCGCCGAGATGGAGCTGCTGGGGACGATCGCCGGCCTGCGCCCCGGCACCCCGGACAACCTGCCGTTCGTCGGCCCCGGCGCGGTCGACGGCCTCATCCTCGCGACCGGCCACTACCGCAACGGGATCCTGCTGGCGCCGCTGACCGCGGCGGCGATCGCCGCCCACCTGGCCGGCGAGCCGATGCCGGAGGTGCTCGCGCACGCCGGCCCGGACCGGCTGAGCTTTCATTCGCATAGCGAGGCAAAGCTCAGCCACTCCCCTGATTCAGTCCATCGGCGCGGTGCTCGGCCGGAGGCGGTCAGATGAGGATCGAGCTGAACGGCGAGCCGAGGGAGCTGCCGGAGGCCTCGACGCTCGCCGATGCTGCCCGCGAGGCCGGGGCGGGGAAGGGGCGTCGCGGGGTCGCGGTCGCCCTCGACGGCGAGGTCGTCCCGCGCGGCGAGTGGCAGGCGACGCCGCTGCGCGACGGCCAGGCGGTCGAGGTGCTGGCGGCGATCCAGGGCGGCGCCGAGACCTGGGAGCTCGGCGGGCGGACGTGGTCCTCGCACCTGATCGCCGGCACCGGCGGCTTCCGCTCGCTGGAGCAGATGGAGGCGGCGCTCGCCGCCTCGGGGACGGAGATCGTCACCGTCGCCCTGCGCCGCATCGACCCGGCGGCCGAGGGCTCGGTCCTCAACGTGCTCGACCGCCTCGGGCTTTTCGTCCTCCCCAACACCGCCGGCTGCTACACGGCCCGGGACGCCGTCCGCACCGCCAAGTTCGCCCGCGAGGCCTTCCAGACGGACTGGATCAAGCTCGAGGTGATCGGCGACGACCGGACCCTGTTTCCCGACGCGGTCGAGCTGCTCGACGCCGCCGAGCAGCTGGTCGCCGACGGCTTCACCGTCCTCCCCTACACCAACGACGACCCGATCCTCGCCCGCCGCCTGGAGGAGGCCGGCTGCGCCGCGGTGATGCCGCTCGGCTCGCCGATCGGCTCCGGCGCCGGCATCCGCAACCCCTACAACGTCGCGATCATCGCCGAGCGGGCCGAGGTGCCGGTGATCCTCGACGCCGGGATCGGCACCGCCTCCGACGCCGCCCTGGCGATGGAGCTCGGCTGCGACGCCGTCCTCGCCGCCAGCGCGATCTTTGGCGCCGAGGACCCGGTGGCGATGGCCCGCGCCCTGCGCGCCGGCGTCGAGGCCGGCCTCACCGCGCGCCGCGCCGGCCGCATCCCGAAGCGCACCCACGCCCAGGCCTCGACCGCCTACGAGGGCCTGCCCGAGCTTTCCTGACTACCATGGGCACCGCGCCCCTGTAGCTCAGTTGGTTAGAGCGGCGGCCTTTTAAGCCGCGCGGCGCGGGTTCGAGTCCCGCCGGGGGCATTGTCGGCTGCGAAGGGGAGCGAGGGCGCGAGGCGCGACGAGCGCCTGCTCCGCGTCCCCAGCGACGTGGCCGAAGAAGACGAGCTGCGGCTGGAACGGATCCGGGCGGAGATCGAGCGGGGGTTCGACGCTCTGCGCGACGTCGACAACGGGGTCTCGGTCTTCGGCTCGGCGCGGGTGACGGAGGGGCATCGCTGGTACGAGCTGGCGCGCGAGACCGCGGCCTGCCTCGTCGACCACGGCTTCAGCATCGTCACCGGCGGCGGGCCGGGCCTGATGGAGGCCGCCAACCGCGGCGCCGCCGAGCGCGGCGGCCTCTCGATCGGGCTCAACATCGAGCTGCCGCGCGAGCAGCACACCAACCCCTACGTCAACCGCTCCCTGCATTTCCACTACTTCTTCGCCCGCAAGCTGATGTTCGTCCGCTACGCCCGCGCCTTCGTGATCATGCCCGGCGGCTTCGGCACCTTCGACGAGATGTTCGAGAGCCTGACCCTGATCCAGACCCACCGGGTCCGCCACTTCCCGACCATCCTGGTCGACTCCGAACACTGGCGCCCGCTGCTCGACTGGCTCGCCAACGACGTCGAGGTCGACGGCCTGATCTCCGCCGAAGACGACGACCTGCTGATCCTCGCCGACCACCCCGACGAGGTCTGCCAGCACGTCCTCCGGGCCAGCGAGCGACAGCGGGCGCTGGATTAGAGAACCTTCACTGTTTAGGTACGCGAGGAGTACTAACGGTAGGGTCGCGCTATGGAGGCGCAACAGCCCGCCGAACGGGCTGACGGCAAGACGCGCGTCGGTCGCGGTTGGCAGATGACCAGGGTCGCCTGGCGGCTGACTTGGCGGGACCGCACGGTCCTCCTGCTGGCGGTTCTCGGCGTCGTCTTCGGGTTGCTGGGAGCGATCGCGATCTTCTTCGCCGTCGCGGGACATGCTCCGCTGCTGCACCGATCGAGTCGCACGCAGCTGGCACCCTTGGTCCTCGTCGCTGCGTACCCGATGGTCTTCCTTGGGGTCTTCTTCCATGTTGCGATTGCGGCCGCGGCTGGGGCCCGCCTCGAAGGGAGGCCGATGAGGTTGCGCGATGTGGTCGGCAGAACCCTGCAGCAGGGAGACCACGTCGCTCTGTGGTCGATCCTGGCGATGATCGTGGGGCTGGCGTTTCGCTCCCTTGGCGCCAGCACTCCGGGGGCCGCAAGCCTGCTGATCTGGATCATCGAACTCGGCTGGGTGTTGATGACGATCTTCGTAATCCCGTTGCTGGCCATGGAGGACATCGGCCCGCTGAGCGCCGTGAACAGATCAGGGAGTCTGTTGAGCAAGGCTTGGGGAGAGGGGTTGACGGGCCTGGTGGGGATCGGACTCTGGCAGTTCGCGCTGAGCGTGCCCGCTCTGTTTCTGGTGGTGGCGGGGTTGGGGGCGGCGATCGTGGGCGCTGGGGGGGTTGTGCTTCCCGTTGTGGCGGCCGGCGTCCTCGCTCTCCTCGCGGTCGCCGCCCTGGCAACCGCCATGCGTCAAGTCTTCGCGGTGGAGCTCTACCGCTACGCAGCCGGCGATGCGGCCTGAAGCTCCCGGAGTGACGTCGGTCGGCACGGAGGCTCTGCGGCTCGGAGTTCCGGGCAGTGCGAAGTAGAGCCATTGCCGTCCTGGTTGGCATCGCCGGTGTGGCGCTGTTCGCAGGCCACTACTTCGAAGCGTCACGCGGCGATGGCCCCGTCGGCTGCGCCAGTGGCGCTCCCACCGCACACAGGGCGACCCTGCTCTGTGGAAGGGCCGCGCGGTCATGCCTTTCCTCCTCGTTGAGGCTCTTCGCGCCGGAACCCTCCGGCCCCACGCCGGTCCAGGCAGCGCTGCCGCCACGGATCCGCTCTCGGTTCCTGTCTTTCGCAGGCTCCCACGCCCGAGTGACCGGCTGCCTCGATCGGCGTTGCAGGGCGGAGGCCTGAAGCGCACCCTGGGCCACATCTACCTGCTGTCCCGCTTCTATCCGCACTACGTGCGGGAGGTGGTGAGCTGGGACGGCGGGAAGCGCGCGTTTGCGATCCCTGCCTACGGGCGGGCGCAGGCCGTTCCTCCCGCCCGGTGCTTCGCCTCGAGGGCACGGCGCCAGCGCTTGGTGGAACAGGAACGCCGACGCCGGGTCGAGCTCGCCTACTGCATCCTGATGACCAGGGCTGGAGCCCACGCGGTCGGTCTTGGTTGCGAGCCGTTTGCCGCTGCTCGCGAAGGGGGCGCCGTTTGGGCTTCCGTCCCCGTCATCCGGACGCCGCTGATTGAACTGGTGCCCACGGGGGTCTCGGAGGTCCGGGTCTCGTATCGGAACCGGCGCCCGATCGACGCCCGGGTCGAAGAAGACGCCTATCGCATGAGCCCGCCCAGCGAGCCCGGCCTCGAATCAAGGCTCAAACGCCTCGTCCAGGCGCCACGCCGATCCTCCCGGTATCGGCTTGAAGCGGAGTACGAAAGCGCGGTTGCCAAGGCTGCGCCAACCCGGCTCGAATGGCTCGGCACCGGTGGCAAGACCATCCGCGTCATCCATGCACCGGCTTCCGGCGTGTCCGGCGTGCCCTGGCAGGACGTGTCAGCTCCGCGGCTGCCCCTGCGCTGAGCCCGCCACGGCTTCCGCGCCGCAGAGGGCCAGTACGACCGCGGCGAGCACCGCGATGACCAGCCAGGCGGCGAGGCCTGCGCCGGCGGCGAAGACGAGCAGGGCAGCGGCGACGGCGGCGAGCTCGGCGGGATTGGCGCGGGCGACCATGCGGAGGCGGAAGGCGGCGTGGCCGACGAGGTAGAGGGCGACGCCGCCGCAGAGGGCGAGGCGGGCGGCGGTGCCGAGGGTGTGGCCGGGGGCCTCGACGGCGACCTTGACGCCGACCGCGAAGACGGCGATGCCGGCGACGATCAGCAGGTGCAGGTAGCTGTAGCCGTCGGCGGCGGCGAGGACGACGTCGGCGTCGTCGCGGTGCAGGCTGCGCTCGGCGTTCACGGCCAGCTCGCCGAAGTAGGTGCGCCAGAGGCCGATCGTCACCAGCAGGCCGCAGGCCACCGCGGCGATCAGCTCGGCGCCGACGTGGTGGCCGTTGGCGGCCAGGCCGATCGCGACGATCGACTCGCCGAGGCAGATGATCACGAAGAGGCCGTAGCGCTCGGCGAAGTGGGCGACCGCGACGCGCTGCAGGCCGCGCAGGCGCTCGCGGGTGAGCCAGGCCGGGCCGGCGTAGTCGACCGCCACGGCGACGATCCAGAGCACCACCTGCGCGCTGCCGCCGAGCAGCGAGCCGGCGACCAGCAGCCCCATCGCCCCGATCGTCGCCGCGCCGAAGCCGGCGATCGCCTCCCAGGAGGCGTTGCCGCGCCGCGAGGCGTCGACGTAGAGGCCGAGGTGGATCATCCGCACGCCCGCGTAGGTGAGCGCGAACAGGGTCGCCTCCGAACCGAAGGCGCCGGGCACGGCGAGGCCGGCGACGAAGATCAGAACCAGCGAGGCGAGCAGCGCGAGTTCCATCGTCGCCGAGTCCTCCGCCTGCGCGTTGGCCGCCCAGACAAAGGCCGACCAGGCCCACCAGACCAGCGCCAGGATCAGCATCGCCTTGCCGAAGCCGGCCCAGGAGAGGTGATGGACGAGCAGCGCCGTCACCTGCGTCACCGCGTAGACGAAGGCGAGGTCCCAGAGCAGCTCGACCGGGGTCGTCCGCCGCTCGGCAGCGGTCCCGCTCGCGCCGCCGCCGTCCTCCACGGCGCTCAGTGGCGGAAGTGGCGGTGCTTGGTGAAGACCATCGTCACGCCGGCCTCCTCGCAGGCGGCGATCACCTCGGCGTCGCGTTTGGAGCCCCCCGGCTGGATCACCGCGTTCGAGCCGGCCTGCAGCGCCAGCTCCGGGCCGTCGGCGAAGGGGAAGAAGGCGTCGGAGGCGACGGCCGAGCCGGCGAGCAGCCCCTCGGCCTCCTCGCCGCGCGCCTCGCGGCACTTCTCGACCGCGAGCCGCACCGAGTCGACGCGGCTCATCTGGCCGGCGCCGATCCCCAGCGTCGCCCCGTCCTTGGCGATCACGATCGCGTTGGAGCGGACCCGGCGGCTGACCGTCCAGGCGAAGAGCATGTCGCGCCACTGCTCCTCGGTCGGCTGGTTCCCGGTCACCACCTCCATGATCTCCCGCGGCTCGGGATCGCCGTCGCGGTCCTGGATCAGCACCCCGCCCATCACCTTCTTGACGTCGCGTTCCTCGGCGTCGGGCTGGCGGCGCTCCTCCTCGTCGAGGATCCGGATCGAGTCCTTCTGCTGCAGCACCTCCAGCGCCCCGTCCTCGAAGCCCGGCGCCAGAAGCACCTCCACGAAGTTCTTGTGCAGCTCCTCGGCCAGTGCCACGCTCACGCGCCGGTTGAAGGCGATCACGCTGCCGTAGGCGGAAACCGGGTCGCAGGCGAGCGCCTTCAGGTAGGCCGCCAGCGCGTCCTCGCCGACCGCCACCCCGCAGGGATTGTTGTGCTTGACGATCACGCAGGCCGGGGCCTCGAAGTCGCCGACCAGGCCGCGCGCCGAGTCGAGATCGAGCACGTTGTTGAAGGAGAGAGCCTTGCCATGCAGCTTGGAGACCCGGGAGAGGATGTGGGTCCGCGCGCCGGCTTCCGAGTACAGCGCCGCCCGCTGGTGGGGGTTCTCGCCGTAGGAGAGGTCGAGCACCTTCTCGTAGGCGACCGCCAGGTGTTCCGGGAAGTCCTCGTACTCCATCGAGAACCAGCGGCTGATCGCGGCGTCGTAGCGCGCCGTCTGAGCGAAGGCCTCGTTGGCCAGCCAGTGGCGGGTCGAGGCGGAGATCTCGCCGCCGGACTCCTCCAGCTCGGCGCAGACCGCGTCGTAGGACTCGGGCTTGACGATGACCGCCACCCCGGCGTGGTTCTTCGCCGCGGCGCGGATCATCGTCGGGCCGCCGATGTCGATGTTCTCGATCGCCGCCTCGGGCGAGACGTCGCTGGCGGCGACGGTCTGCTCGAAGGGGTAGAGGTTGACGCAGACGAGGTCGATCGGCTCGATCCCCTCGCTCTCCAGCGTCGCCTCGTGCTCGGGGTCGCCGCGCCGCGCCAGCAGCGCCGCGTGGAGCCGCGGGTGCAGGGTCTTCACCCGCCCGTCGAGGATCTCCGCCTGGCCGGTGAACTCCGAGACGTCGGTCACCTCGAGCCCCGCCTCGCGCAGCGCCGCCGCGGTGCCGCCGGTGGAGAGGATCTCCACCCCGAGGGCGGCGAGGCTGCGGGCGAAGTCGGCGACGCCGGTCTTGTCGGAGACCGAGAGCAGCGCCCTGCGCACCCGGACGGCCCCGTCGGCGACGGCCTTGCTCTCGGTTTGTGCGCCTGCTGCCTCAGTCATCGATCACGACCGCACGCGGGTCGTTCTCCTCGATCCTAACCCTGCCCTCCGCGATCATGCGGATCGCCTCCGGGTAGAGCTCGTGCTCGACGGCGTGGATCGCCGCCTCCAGCTGGGCCCGGTCGCGCCCCGGCGGCACCGGGACCTCGCGCTGCAGCAGCGGCGGACCGGTGTCGACCCCCTCGTCGACGAAGTGCACGGTGACGCCGGTCACCTCGACCCCGGCGGCCAGCGCCTGCCCGATCGCGTCGAGGCCCGGGAAGTCCGGCAGCAGCGCGGGGTGGACGTTGACGACGCGGTTGCGGAAGCGGGTGACGAACGACTCGGAGAGCAGTTGCATGTAGCCGGCGAGGACGACGAGGTCGGCCTCCAGCGATTCGATCCAGTCGCCGATCGCCGCGTCGCGCGCCGCCCGGTCGGCGAACTCCTCGCGGGGAAAGACGCCGGTCTCCACCCCGGTCGCCCGTGCTCGCTCCAGTGCCCGCGCCGCCGGCTTGTCGGAGCCGACGCCAACCACCTCGATTCCCCCGCGCCCGTGCAGCCGGTCGAGGATCGCCTGCAGGTTGGTGCCGCTCCCCGAGGCGAGGACGACGATGCGGAAGGCGCTCACCGCCGCATCTTCGCGCAAGGCCCGGCCGGCCGGCGCCGCCGCCGAGGCGATAGCTTCGACGTGTGAATGGCTTCTGGCACGCGGTGCTGTACCTGCACCTGTTGGCGATGGCCTTCTTCGTCGGCGGCCTGCTCGCCTTCGGCCTCGCGGTGGTGCCGGTGCTGCGGCTCGAGGAGGGGCGCGAGGGGCTGCGGGCGGTCGCGCGGCGGTTCGGCTACGGCGCCGGGATCGCGCTCGGGGTGCTGATCGCCACCGGGGCGGCGATGGCCTCGCACTTCCACCTCTACGGCAGTTCGACCCTGCAGGTGAAGCTGGCCCTGGTCGGCCTGGTCATCGCGCTGACCGTGCTGCACCTGCGCTGGGGCAACGCCCACGTCCTCCAGGGGGCGATCCTGCTGACCACCTTGGTCATCGTATGGCTGGGGATGGAACTGGCGACCTGATGGACCTCCTGGCCCGGCTCGGCGTCGAGGCGCCGGTCGTCCAGGCCGGCATGGGCGGCGGGCTGAGCCGTCACGAGCTCGCGGCGGCCGTGTCGGAGGCGGGCGGGCTGGGGACGATCGCGGTCAACGGCGCCGCCGCGATCGAGCGCGAGCTGCGGGCGGCGCGGGCGCTCACCGGACGGCCGCTCGCGGTCAACGTTCTGCTGCCCTTCGCCCGGCGCGACTGGTTCGCGGCCGCCGCCGCGGCCGACGTCGTCGTCACCTTCTGGGGCCGGCCGCGACGCCGCACCCCGGGCGTCTGGCTGCACCAGTGCGGCTCGGTCGCCGAGGCCCGGGCGGCGCACGGCGCCGGTGCCGACGGGGTGATCGTGCAGGGCGTCGAGGCGGGAGGTCACGTGCGCGGCGGCGTGGCCGCGCTGGAGCTGCTCGGCGATGTCCGCGCCGCGCTGCCGGAGGGGTTCCCGCTGCTGGTGGCCGGCGGGATCGCCGAGCGGGCCGACGTCGAGGCGGCGCTGGCCTGCGGCGCCCAGGCGGCGGTCGCCGGCACGCGCTTCCTGCTCTCCGAGGAGAGCCGGGCGCACCCCGAGTACCGCCGGCGCCTGCTCGCGGCCCGGGACACGGTCCTCACCGAGCTTTTCGGAGCCGGCTGGCCGGCGCCGCACCGGGTGGTGCCCAACGCGGCGACCGAACGCTGGCTGCGGGACGACTCCCGCGGCCCGCGGCTCAACCGCGCTATCAACCAGGTGCTCGGCCTCGGTGCCCGTTACCTGCCGCCGGCGGCGCAGCTCCGCCTCGCCCGCGCCCAGCGTCCGGACAGCCGCCTGCTCACCCCGCTGAGCGTCACCGACGAGGCCCCGTCGTCGCTCCTCGACGCCGGTCCCCTCTACGCCGGCGAGACCGTCGCCCGAATCCACGACGTCCGCCCGGCCGCCGAACTGGTCGCCTCCCTGACTCCCTGAGTGAGAACGCACTGACGCCCGCATAGCGGCGGGAACCGCGTTCTCAGCGGCGCTGGTTAGGCGCTGGCGCTGGCGATGGTCTCCAGGGCGAATTTGCCGTTCGCCTCGGCGGGGTCGCCCAGGGGGTAGTGACCGGTGAAGCAGGCGTCGCAGTGCTCCTCGGCGGTGCCGCCGATCGCCTCGTAGACGCCGGCGATCGAGAGGTAGGCGAGCGAGTCGGCGTCGAGCTCGTCGGCGATCTCCTCCACGGTGCGGCCGTGGGCGATCATCTCCTCGCGGGTCGACATGTCGACGCCGTAGTGGCAGGGGTTGCGGATCGGCGGCGCGGAGATCCGCAGGTGCACTTCGCGGGCACCGGCGTCGCGCAGCATGCCGACGATCTGGCGAGTGGTGTTGCCGCGCACGATCGAGTCGTCGACGACGACGATCCGCTGCCCGGCGACGATCTCCGGCAGCGGGTTGAACTTCAGCCGCAGCCCGTGCTTGCGCAGCTCCTGGCCGGGCTGGATGAAGGTCCGGGCGACGTAGCGGTTCTTGATCAGCCCGTCGTCGCGGGGCAGCCCCGAGGCGCGGGCGAAGCCGGCCGCCGCCGGGTTGCCGGAGTCGGGGACGGCGATCACCAGGTCGGCGTCGACCGGCGCCTCGCGCCAGAGGATCTCGCCCATCCGCCCGCGCGCCTGCTGCAGCACGTGGCCCTCCAGCCGGCTGTCGGGGCGGGAGAAGTAGATGTGCTCGAAGACGCAGGTGGCGCGGCGCTCGGTCTTCACCACCTGGCGCGTCTCCAACCCGCGCTCAGTCAGCGAGACCATCTCGCCCGGATGCACCTCGCGCATCAGCTCGGCGCCGATGATGTCGAAGGCGCAGCTCTCCGAGGCGACGACGAAGCGGTCCTGCAGGCGGCCCAGCGAGAGCGGGCGGATCCCGTGCGGGTCGCGGAAGGCGACGATCGCCCGCTTGGTCATCACCACGGTCGAGTAGGCGCCCTGCAGCCGCGGCATCACGTCGGCGACCGCGTCCTCGATCATCTTGCCCTCGTGGGAGGAGAGCAGCGCGGCGATGATCTCCGAGTCGGAGGTGCCGCGAAAGTCGATGCCCCGCCCCTTCAGCTCGGTCCACAGCTCGACCGCGTTGGTCAGGTTGCCGTTGTGGGCGAGCGCCACCTCACGGCCGTCGTCGCGCCAGATCGGCTGCGCGTTCTCCCAGGAGCCGCCGCCGGTGGTCGAGTAACGGACGTGGCCGATCGCCATGTCGCCCTGGAGGGCCTGCAGCTTCTCCTCGTCGAAGACCTGGGAGACGAGGCCGGAGTCGCGCAGCGTCGTGATGTGGCCGCCCTCGCAGGTGGCGATCCCGGCCGACTCCTGGCCGCGATGCTGAAGCGCGTAGAGCCCGAAGTACGAGAGTCGGGCGACGTCGTGTCCAGGCGCGTATATGCCAAAGACGCCGCACTCATCGCGCGGTCCATCACGCTCGGTGAGAGCCTGCTCATTCAAGAGTGAGA
>DASVWP010000244.1:0-2778 GCA_036393155.1 Solirubrobacterales bacterium
GCGATCGACGGCGAGACGACGCTGCTGACCGGCGATCTGGTCCCCGACGAGGACGGCACGGTCTACGAGAAGATCGAGCAGCGCGGCATCCCCAAGCTGCTCTTCGAGCGCTTCGAGGGGAGGCTCGAGTACCACTCGCCCTGGCACCACGGCCGCGTCCTCTCCCACCTCTTCCGCGGCAAGGTCGACGTCGCGGAGGCCAACCGGCTGCTCGCCGAGCGCGGCGACGAGGACCTGCGGTTGCTCGACAACGGCGCGATCGGCACCCCGATGCCGACCGTCGAGGGCCGCACCCACGCCTACCACCTGGTCCCGCGCCTGGTCAGCAAGGCCGGCGCCGTGGCCGCCCACGCGCGGGCCCGCGGCTACGACCCGGCCGCCTGCATCGCGGTCGGCGACTCGGTCGAGGACCTCGAGGTGGCCGCCGCGGTCGGGCGCTTCTTCGTCGTCGCCAACGGCCCCGAGCGCGACCCCGGGGTCCGCGGCGCCCTCGCCGACTGGGACAACGCCACGGTCACCGAGGGGGCGATGGGCGAGGGCTTCTACGAGGCCGTCGTCTCGACCCTGATGGAGCGCCGCTGAGAACCCCCCAGCGGCGCTCGTCGTTTCTCAGGGGCTCGAGAGGCCCAGGTTGACCTTTTGTTCGTGCTTCGCGTCGGCGTAGCCGAAGACCTGGTAGCCGCCGATTGTTGTACCACCTTTGTTTGTGCCTTCCACGAGGCCGAATTCTTCGCATCTCGCGCCTGTGCAGAGAAACTGGAGCCCGAACACATGCATCGAGATCGAGAGGCCGAAGCCGGAGAGCCCTTCCCCGATGACTTCATAGGACGCGCCGTGCAGTTCCTGGTTCACCGGGACTCCTTCGGGGTGTGTGTCGAAGAAGTGGAAATAGACGCCTTCCCCTTCGATCACCGCCGCGAACGACAGGACATTGGCATGGCCGCAGTCGAGGCTGACCACCGCGTCTTCCTTTTTCGTTGTGTTGGGGTCCGGGGTTGTGTCGCTGTCGAACGTTGTTTTGCAGCCGGTGTTGGTGACGGTCACCGGCGCTGACCCAAAGGCGCCGCTGAGTTTGCATTCCTTGAATTCCGGCGTCAGGGACATCTGATCTGAGGTTTTGTTCGGCAGGACCCCGGTGAGCCCGACATGGGCGCATTTCATGGTCGCGCTGCCGAGCTTCCATTCATGCACGCCCCCGGACCCTGTGAGTTCCGTCGGTTCGACTTCGGAGGTGAAGCTGTGCTGCACTTCGGCCGCTGCGCCCGGCGCGGCCACCGCGGCGATCGCGATCGCCGCCGCCAAAACCGGTCCGAGCAGCCTCGGATTGAGAGCCATGACCCTTCCTTCCCTCGAGTTGCAGGAAGGGATGGGATAACCCTTCTGGGGCCAATACACAAAGACAACTGAGTATGTAAATGGCCGCCGACCCGCTCTGGGAATCGGAGTCGCTCATCTAGTATCGGCTCGGCAAGCTTCGACTGGCTAAAGGAGAGAGACTGGTGTCGTCCGACGCGACCGTCGCGGAGCAGGAGTACCTGGAGATCATGTTCTGGCTCGAGGAGGCCGGGCTGCCGATGACCGGCGCCAACATCGCCCGCGCGATGCAGCTCTCGCCGCCGACCGTGCACGAGATGATCGGGCGCCTGACCGCCGACGGCTACGTCGAGCGCCAGGCCGACAAATCGCTCGAGTTCACCGAGTCCGGGCGCGAGCACGCCAGCTACATCGTCCGCCGCCACCGGATGATCGAGCGCTTCCTCACCGACGTGCTGGGAATTCCCTGGGACGAGGTCCACGAGGAGGCGGAGCGGATCGAGCACGCGATGTCGCCAGTGCTGGAGGAGCGGATGCGGGCGGCGATCGGCGACGCGACGACGTGCCCGCACGGCCACCCGATCATCGAGGGTGCGCGCGAGCAGGGAGCCCTGCTGGCCGACGTCGAGATCGGCGCCGACGTCACCGTCCTGCGCTTCGAGAACGAGGCCGAGGAGCTCCTGCACTACCTGAAAGGGGCCGGCCTGGAGCCGGGGCTGGAAGGGAAGGTCGCCAGCTCCGACGAGAACGCGGTGACCATCGCCTCCGCCGAGGGCGAGCACGAGGTCAGCCGCAGCGTCGCCGAGACCGTCTCGGTCCGCGCCGACCCGGCGCCGCCGCCACGCGCGGCGATCCCCGAGCAGCTAGTCCTCTCCTCCGACCGCTACGGCCGCTGAGATCAGGGCGACTTATGGGCCCTATGGCGCCCATAAGTCGCACCTATTGAGGGATTGCCAGCGTCACGATCGGTTCCGAGGTGGGTTCGCGGCTCCCGCCCTTGGGCTCGGCGGTGACCATCACCGTGTCAACGCCCCGCATGTCGTCGATCGTCGTCTCGGCCCGGCCTTCGCGGTTGGGGACGAACAGAGCCGGCACCGCTTCGACCCGGCCTTCGCGGCGCACCCAGGCCTCCAGCACCTCATCGCCGGGCAATTGGCTGACGTGGGCGAGGCGCAGCTCGCCGCCGGGGCCCTGGCGAACCATCGTTGCCGTCACCCCCGGCGAGTGGCCGGCGGTCAGCGTGCTCGCCGCCCTGCCCGCGCCCGAGCCGGAGTCGCCGGTGTTGCTGCCGACCTCATAGCCGGCGACGGCGACCAACGCCAGCGCCAGGGCCGCAAGCGTGGCGGCCGGGCGCCAGGCGCGCGCGCCACAGCCGAGCCGGCGCAGCCAGCCACCGCGCTCGGGCCGCTCGGCGCCCGCCTCGGCGGCCTCCGCCTCGATCGCCGCCAGCAGGCGGCCGCGCAG
>DASVWP010000245.1:0-11299 GCA_036393155.1 Solirubrobacterales bacterium
GGACTCGACCACCGAGACCTTCGCCGCGATCGAGCTCGAGGTCGACAACTGGCGCTGGAGCGGCGTCCCCTTCTTCGTCCGCGCCGGCAAGTGCATGCCGGTGAAGTCCAGCGCGGTCACGGTGGTCTTCAAGCGGCCGCCGCCGAACCTCGGGATCGGCCACGGCAAGACCCAGGAGCCGAACAAGATGACGATCCGGATCGAGCCCAAGCCGGGCTCGCGGATGCGCCTGTTCGCCAAGAAGGCCGGCGAAGAGGCGTTCGAGCCGGCCGACCTCGAGGTGCTGTTCGAGAAAGTCCCCGGCGAGGACCCCGAGCCCTACGAGCGGCTGCTCGGCGACGCGATCGCCGGTCGCCACGAACTGTTCACGCGCCAGGACGCGATCGAAGAGACCTGGCGGGTGGTGCAGCCGCTGCTCGACGAACCCGGGCCGGTGCATCGCTACCAGCCGGGTACCTGGGGGCCGAAGGAGGCCAACGAGCTGACCCGGGGCATCGCGCAGTGGTCGGAGCCCTGGCTGCCGGAAAAGCCCTCCGAGGGCGTGCTCGGGTTCTAAACCGCCCTCGCGAAACCCCTGCAAACCGCGGGGGAGAGCGCAAGGTCACACACAATCCCCACCGGCGTGCTAGGTTTTCGGCACTCCTAATTAGGGCTGCCTAACGCCCTCCCCCGAACCCCAGGAGCACCACCGCGCATGATCCCCACCTTCGTGATCACCCTGCGAGAGGGCGTCGAGGCCTCGCTGATCATCGGAATCATCGCCGCCTTCCTCGTCAAGGAGGGCCGCCGCGACGCGCTGCGCAAGATGTGGCTCGGGGTGGCGATCGCGGTGGCGCTGTGCGTCGGCGTCGCGGTGCTCCTCGAAGTCGTCGGCTCCGAGCTGCCGCAAAAGCAGCAGGAGGGCCTGGAGACCGTGGTCAGCCTGATCGCGGTGATGGCGGTCACCTACATGATCGTCTGGATGCGGCGCAACGCCCGCGGGATCAAAGCGACGCTGGAAGGCGAGGCCGCCTCGGCCCTGGCCGCCGGCTCGACGATGGCGCTGGTCGGGATGGCCTTCCTCGCCGTGCTGCGCGAGGGGATGGAGACCTCGGTCTTCCTGCTCGCCGCCTTCCAGAACGCCACCGACACGACCGCCGCGGGCTCCGGCGCCGTGCTCGGCCTGGTTGCCGCGGTGGCGATCGGGCTCGGCCTGTACCGCGGCGGCGTCCGCATCAACCTCACCCGCTTCTTCCGCATCACCGGCCTGGTCCTGGTCTTCGTCGCCGCCGGGCTGATGGCGACCGCGGCCCACACCGCCCACGAGGCCGGTTGGGTCAACGGTCTGCAGGGCCAGGCGCTCGACCTCTCCTGGCTGGTCCAGCCCGGCACCGTCAGCGGCTCGCTGCTGACCGGGATGCTGGGCCTGCAGCCGCAGCCGACGGTGATCGAGACGATGGTCTACCTGCTCTACGCGGTGCCGATGGCGATCTACGTCCTCTGGCCCCAGCAGCTGCGCCTGCGCCGCGGCCGGGTCCGCTCCCGCGGCACCGTCCGCGCCGAGAACCCCGCCTAGCCCGCTCGTGAGCCCCCTCACCCGCCGCAGGCTGCTGGCCTCGGCCGGTCTCGGCGCGGCCGGGGTCGGCCTCGGCGCCGGCGGCCACCTGGCCGGACAGGAGGCCGGCGAAGCGAAGGCCGAGGGAACTGGAACGGTTCCGTTCTTCGGCGAGCACCAGGCGGGGATCGCCACGCCGGCCCAACCTGATGGGGATGAAGGACGGGACCGCCAACATCCGCGCCGAGGCGCCGAGGCGATGCGCCGCTTCGTCTGGCTCGGCGCCGGCGACGGCCCGGCCTGGATGCGCGGCGGCAGCTTCCAGGTCGCGCGCCGGATCCGCATGCTGCTCGAGACCTGGGACCGCACCTCGCTCGAAGACCAGGAGCGGACGATCGGCCGCCACAAGTACAGCGGCGCGGCGCTCGGCGAGCGCGGCGAGTTCGATCCCCTCGATCTCGACGCCGAGACCGACGGTGAGCCGACGATCCCCGCCGACTCGCACGTCCGCCTCGCCTCGCCCCAGGAAAACGACGGCCAGCGGATCCTCCGCCGCGGCTACTCGTTCACCGGCGGCGTCGACGAGAGCCTCGGCTCGATGGACGCGCTGAACGAGTACGTCAAGCACGTCGGCAGCGCCGTCTTCGCCGTCCCGCCAGGCGCCAGGCCGGGCGCCTATGTCGGCGAAACGCTGCTTGGCTGAGCCCGTGGCTGAGCTTCCATCCGCATAGCGACTGAAACCTCAGCCACATCGCTATTCCGACTTGCTTTGTCGGTTTTTGTTAGGGTGCCCTAATTATGAACTCCCGTGCCCTCACCCTCCCTGCCCTGCTCGCCGCAGTCGGCCTGTTCGCGCTCTCCGCGAGCGGCTGCGGCTCCTCCAGCGACGCGGCGCCAGCAGGCGCCAAGACCGTCTCGGTCAAGCTGACCGACGCCGGCTGCGAGCCGCACGATCTCACCGTCCCCGCCGGGCCGGTCGAGTTCGAGGTCGAAAACGCCGGCAGCGCCGGCGTCACCGAGGCCGAGGTGCTCGACGGCGAAAAGATCCTCGGCGAGAAGGAGGACGTCACCGAAGGGCTCTCCGGCAGTTTCTCGCTGACCCTCGACGCAGGCAGGTACACGATGCGCTGCAACGGAGGCGAGGACGAAGACGGGACGCTGACGGTCACGGGCGCCACCAGGGCGACGAGCACTCCGGCGGCCGAAAAGGCGGTCGGCGCCTACCGGCGCTACCTGGAGCGCAACGCCGCCGAGCTGCTCGCCCGGACCAGGCCCTTTCTCGCCGCTGTCGCCGCCGCCGACGTCGCCAGGGCGAAGACGCTCTACGCGACGGCGCGGACCCCGTACGAGCGGATCGAGCCTGTGGCCGAGTCGTTCGGCGATCTCGACGCGCTTATCGACGCCCGCGAAAACGAGGCGCCGAAGGGCGAATGGGGCGGCTTTCACCGGATCGAGAAGGCGCTCTGGGCGGAAGGCACGACCAGGGGCATGGTGCCGGTCGCCCACCGGCTGCTGAACGACGGTGAGGAGCTGGCGTCGAAGGTGAGGACGGTCGACCTGCAGGCAGCCCAGATCGCCAACGGCGCCAACGAGCTGCTGGGCGAGGTCTCGGCCTCGAAGATCACCGGCGAGGAGGAGCGCTACTCCCACACCGACCTGGCCGACTTCGAGGCCAACGTCGAAGGGGCGCAGGCCGCCTTCAAAGCGGTCGCGCCGCTGCTCGGCGCCTCTGACGCGGGCCTGACGAAGGGGATTGAAGCCGACTTCGAAGCCGTCTACGCGGAACTGAAGCCCTACCGGCGCGGCGCCGGCTTCGTCCCCTACACCGCGCTCGACCAGGCCGACACGCGCCGGCTGGCGCAGTCGATCGACGCCCTGGCCGAGAAGCTGAGCCAGGTTCCGGCGCCGGTCGCCGCCGCCGAAGGGGGCTGATGCCGACCCGCCGGAGGAACGGCTAGGTTGGCTAGTTCGATGATCGACGCCGGAAACAGAGCCGACGAGCTGCTCCGCGAGCTGGGCTACGCCGAGTGGCGGCCGGGACAGCGGGAGGCGGTGATCGCGGCCCTGGAGGGCCGCGACTCGCTGATCGTGATGCCGACCGGCGGCGGCAAGAGCCTCTGCTACCAGCTGCCGGGGCTGGCCTCCGAGGACCTGACGATCGTCGTCAGCCCGCTGATCGCCCTGATGCGCGACCAGTGGCAGCGGCTGACCGCCGAGGGGCACCCGGTGGCGATGATCTCCTCCGGCATGGAGGAGGGCGCCGTGCGCGAAGCGCTCGCCCAGGTGCGCGGCGACGCGCGGATCGTCTACTGCGCGCCGGAGCGCTTCGCCTCTAACCTCTTCCTCGAAGCCCTCGCCGAGCGGCGGATCGACCTGATCGCGGTTGACGAGGCGCACTGCGTCTCGGAGTGGGGCCACGACTTCCGCCCCGACTACCTGCGGCTGCCGCAGATCGCCGACCGGCTCGGCCGCCCGACGGTGATGGCCTGCACGACGACCGCGACCAAGCCGGTGGCGGCGGAGATCGCCAGCCGCTTCGGGATGCGCGACCCGCTGCAGGTGCGCTCCGGCTTCGACCGGCCGAACCTCTCCTTCGACGTCGTCGCCCTCGAGGGCAAGGGCTCCAAGGCGCGCCGCGGGGCGCTGCTGGAGGCCGGCCTTGCCGACCCCGCCAACCGCCCGGCGATCGTCTACTGCGGGACCCGCCGCGACACCGACGAGGTGGCGCAGACCCTGCGCGCCACCGGCCTGCGGGCGCTCGCCTACCACGCCGGCATGGAGGGCGAGGAGCGCACCTCGGTCCAGCGCCGCTTCATGAGCGGCGAGGCGGAAGTGATCGTCGCCACCAACGCCTTCGGGATGGGGGTCGACAAGGCCGACGTGCGCTCGGTCTGGCACATGGCGATCCCGACCAGCGTCGAGGCCTACTACCAGGAGGCCGGACGCGCCGGGCGCGACGGGCTGCCGGCGCGGGCGGTCCTGCTGGCGATGAAGGCCGACCTCGGCCGGCTCGTCCGCTTCAACGAACAGCGGGCCGGCGACCCCGAGCTGGCGATCGCCCACGAGCGCGGCTGGCGCGCCTACCACGCGATCAAATCGTTCATCTACTCCGACCGCTGCCGCCGCCGCTCCCTGCTCGCCCACTTCGGCGACCGCACCGCCGGCGCCCCGCTCGATCGCTGCTGCGACGTCTGCGACTCGCGCGACTGGCTGCCGGACCCCGACTCGATCGTCGTCCGCCGCACCTCGCGGCCGCGGAGCGGCGCCTCCTCCCCGGCCCCCGACCTCGGCGCCGCCGACGCGCCGCTGTTCGAGGCGCTGAAAGCCTGGCGCCTCGAGGCGGCGGCCGGCAAGCCCGCCTACACGGTCGCCAACAACCGCACCCTGACGGCGATCGCCGCCAGCCGCCCGGCCGATCGCGCGGCCCTGCTGGGGATCAGCGGGGTCGGCCCCGCCTTCATCTCCAAGTACGCCGACGAGGTGCTGGCGCTGGTCGCCGAGCACGCCGGCTCGCTCGCCGGCTGAGCGGCGGACAGCGCCTCGGCCAGCCGGCGTCGCGCACGCAACCGCGGTTGCAGGGCCGGTCCCCAGCCCGGCCACTCGGCCTCCCGCTTGCGAGCATAGGCAGCCCCGGCCGTGTTGGGGAGATGATGCTCCCCGGCCGCGCCGCGCAACCCGGATGATCAGCCTGCCCAGAAAACAGGCGGCCATCGCGGCCGTCCTCGCCCTCGCGCTGCTGGCGCTCGCCGTCGCCGCGCCGGCCTCCGCCGGCCTGCTCGAACCGCGCGGCAAGCACGTCTTCTTCGGCGTCTCGGACACCGGGGACCCGGCCCAGTTCGGGGAATTCAGCCGCGACGTGCACAAGCACCCGGCGGTGATCGAGTCCTTCCGCAGCTGGGGGGCCGACTTCCACGGCTCGATCGAACGCTGGCAGGACGCGCGGGCGCGGCCGATGCTCCACATCACCACCGCCGACTCCGGCGACGGCCACGAGATCCTCACCCCGCAGCAGATCGCCGAAGGGGCCGGCGACGAATACCTGATCCGGCTCAACAGGCTCTTCTACGCCAAGCACATGCGCGCCTACATCCGGCCGCTCGGCGAGCCCAATCGCTGCCTCAACGTCTACGCCTCCTACGACTGCGCGGGCAACAAGCGCGACTCCGCCCACACCCCGCGCTGGTACAAGCTGGCGTTCCGCCGCATCTACGTGATCGTCCACGGCGGCGGCAAGGCGAAGAAGATCGACAAGCTCCTGGCCGAAGCCGGGGTGCCGCCGCTGACCGTGCGGGTCGGCGGCCTGCCGAAGGCGCCGATCGCCGTGGTCTGGAGCCCGCTCCCGTCCGGCTCGCCGACCGTGCCGCAGAACCGGCCGCGCTTCTACTACCCCGGCGACCGCTGGGTCGACTGGGCCGGGACCGACTTCTACGCCGCCTACCCGGAATGGAAGTCGCTGACCGGCCTCTACCGCCGCTACAAGGACAAGCCCTTCGCGATCACCGAGTGGGGCGTGGAAAGCGGCGACGACCCGAGCTTCGTCCGCAAGCTCTTCACCTGGGTGGAAAAGCACCCGCGCTGCAAGATGCTCGTCTACTACCAGGACTTCGGGACGACCAGCAACTACCGGATCCAGAACTACTCGGCCAGCCTGGGGGTGCTGCGCTCGCGCCTGCACAACGGGCTCTTCCCGCCGTTCGCGCCCGGCTTCCCGGTTGCCCCGCCGCCGCCCCCGGGCGGCCTGGCGCCGGGTCAGTGAGCGCCGGCGGTGCCAGGCCCGTCGAGCAGGACGGCGTTGTTGCCGTAGCCGGTGAAGCTGCCCACCAGGTCCCGCCACGGCAGCCGCAACGGCCGCGGCGCGCGGTAGCGGGTCACGGTCATCCGTCCCCTCGTCGCCTGTTCGACCCGGCGGAAGGCGGGCGGCAGCGCGCTGGCGCCGTGCGCGGGCGGCCGGCGGCCGCTGACCACGTCGACTTCGGCGACCGGGATCGGGCCGTGGCGCCAGTGCTTCCACTTCGCCTGCCGCTCGCCGTGGCCGAGGTAGAAGGCGAGCGGTTCGTCGCCCTGTTCGAAGGCAACGAGCGCCCGCGGCACGCCCCGCGGCGGCCCGATCAGCTCCGCGACGCCGCGCCAGTCTTCGCGCTGCAGCGCCGGGCGGAAGTCGACGTAGACGTCGAAGGCCGCCCAGTAGAGGACCAGCGCGAGGCCGACGGCAAGGCCCAGCCGGCCCGCCCGGGGGGCGGCGACCCCGGCCGCCGGGACGAGGGCCAGCGGGATCAGCGCCGGCAGCAGGTTGCGGGCGAGGACGAAGTCCTGGCCGGCGGCGGCGAAGAGCAGCGCGAGGACGATCGCGCCGCCACCGATCGCCAGCCCGGTCCGCGCCCCGCGCCGCTCGCGCTCGCCGCCCCGCCACAGCAGCAGCGCCGCCCCCGCCGCGCACAGCGCGGCCGGCAGCAGGGCGTGCTTCAGCAGCCCGGTTTCCCCGGCGAAGAGCGCGATCGCGGCTTCGTGCAGGCGCCGGGTGATGCGGATTTCCGCGATCCAGTTGTTGTTGGACCCCTGCGCCTGGTGCAGGGCGATCGGCGCCAGCGCCAGGCCGACCACGGCGATCGCCGCCAGCGCCCAGACGACCCGGCGCAGCGGCCGCACCGCGACCAGCAGCCAGACCGCCTCGATCGCCAGGGGGAAGAAGGCGAAGTAGTGGCTGGCCAGGGCGAGGGCGGAGAAGGCCGCCCACCAGCCGACGTCGCGGGCGGACCCGGTGCGCAGGGCGCGGGCGAAGAAGATCAGCGCCGCGGTGCAGAGGAGGACCAGCAGCGCGTAGGCGCGGGCGTCCTGCGAGTACCAGACGAGGATCGGGCTGACCGCGGCGATCGCCCCGAGGGCGAGGCCGGCGCGGCGGCCGATCAGTTCGCGACCGGCCAGGCAGGCGAGCGGCACGGTCGCCGTGCCGAAGATCGCCGAGAGCGAGCGCAGCCCGACTTCCCGCACCCCGAACAGGTGCGACCAGGCCCAGGCGAGGGCGTAGAACAGGGGCGGCGTGGACTCGCTGGTCCAGACCCGGTGCATCGTCCCCGCGAAGCTGGCGAGAAGCACGCGGCCGGCGGTCACCGCCTCGTCGTGGCGGTAGCTCTGCAGGCCGAGCGTCGAGAAGCGCAGGCCGGCGGCGAGGACGGTCAGGCCGAGGACCGACCAGAGGAACCATCGCGCCCGCGTCGTGTTGGGGTTTTGGTGGAGCTCCATCCGGTGAGGAGATAGGCGCATGGCCCGCGCGCGAAGCTACGGAACCGTACTGGCAACGGCCCTCGTCGCGACGCTCCTCCTCGTCGCGCCGGCGAGCGGGGCGGCCCTGCGGCCCGCCCCCCACCAAATCTTCTTCGGCGTCTCCGACACCGGCGTCAACTCCCAGTTCAGGGAATTCTCGGAACTGGTCGGCAAGCACCCGCCGGTGATCGAGACCTTCCAGACCTGGGGCGGAAGCCTCACCGGCTCGCTGAAACGCTGGCAGAGGGCGGAAACGCGGCCGATCCTCCACATCTCCACCGCCGACCCCAACACCGGCGAAGAGCTGATCGACCCGCGCGAGATCGCCAACGGCTACGGCGACGGCTACCTGATCTCGCTCAACTACTTCTTCTGGTCGCAGGGGATCCGCGCCTACGTCCGCCCGCTCGGCGAGCCCAACCGCTGCCTCAACGCCTACGCCTCCTACGACTGCGGCGGCAACCTGCGGGGCGCCGAGCACAGGCCCTACTGGTACCGGCAGGCGTTCCGCCGCATGTACATCCTGCTCCACGGCGGCGGCAAGCTGGCGAAGATCGACGAACGGCTGCAGCGCGCCGGCCTGCCGCCGCTGCGCGAAGAAGGGACGCCGCTGCCGACCGGCCTGCCGAAGGCGCCGATCGCCGTCCTCTGGAGCCCGCTGCCGGTCGGCTCGCCGGAAATCCGCCCCAACCGTCCCGAACGCTTCTACCCCGGCCGCGCCTACACCGACTGGGCCGGGACCGACTTCTACTCCGACTATCCGGACTGGAAGGCGCTGACGCAGATCTACGACAGATACCCCGGCCAGCCGTTCGTGCTCACCGAGTGGGGCCTGGTCGGCGAAGACGACCCGACCTTCGTCAAGCGCCTGTTCGTCTGGGTCAGGCGCCATCCTCGTACCAGAATGCTCGTCTACTACCAGGACTTCGGGACCGCCAACCCGTTCCGCATCCAGAACTTCCCGGCCAGCCTCGGCGTGATCCAGCGCCGGATCGCCGGCGAAGAATTCCCGCCCTACGCGTTCGAACCGCCACGGCTGCCGGGGACCTGAGTTGAGTCATAGGCGGCCCGTAGGAAGTCTTTAGGGAAGCGACCGAGGATCGCGCCCATGCCGGCGATCCGCCGCATCGCCGCGTCGCCGCACCTCGCCGCGCTGAGCGGCATCGTGCTGCTCGGCGCCGTCCTGCGCTTCTCGACCCTGGACCTGCAGAGCTACCGCTACGACGAGGCGGTGACGGTCGCCCGGGTGCTGCACCCGAGCTTCTTCGCGACCTTCTCCGAAATCCCCCACAGCGAGTCGACGCCGCCGCTCTACTACCTGCTCGCCTGGGCGTGGACGCGGCCCTTCGGCACCGGCGAGGTCTGGCTGCGCTCGCTCTCGGCTCTCGCCGGCACGGCCTCGATCCTCGTCGTCTACCTCGGCGCCGTGGCGATCCCGCTGCCGCGGCGCGCCGGGCTGATCGCCGCGGCGGCGGTCGCCGTCAGCCCGGTCCTGATCTGGTTCTCCCAGGACGCCCGCGCCTACGCGCTGGTCTTCCTGCTGACCGCGCTCTCCTTCCTCTTCTTCGCCCGCGCCCGCCGCGGCGGGCGCGGCCGCGACGTGGCCTGGTGGGGCGTCTTCTCGGCCCTCGCCCTGGCAACCCACTACTTCGCCGGCTTCGTGGTCGTGCCGGAGGCGGTCCTGCTGCTGCTCGGCTGGCCCCGGGCGGCGCGGCCGGCGGACGGGGACGGCGCGACCGGGGGCCGGGCGCCCGAGCGCCGGGCGGTCATCCTCGCCGTGCTGGGGGTCGTCGCGATGGGCGCGCTGCTGGCGCCGATCGCGCTGCAGCAGCGCGAAAACGCCCACGCCGGCTGGATCGCCGAACAGCCGATCGGCGAACGGCTCGAACGGGCGACCGCGAAGCTGGTCGGCGACGACAACGGCGACGAGCACGGCGCCCGCCAGCCGGGGCCGATCCCGCTCGGCGTGCCGCTCGCCCTGGCGCTCGCCGCCCTGGCGCTGCTGCTCTGGCGGGGCGACCCAGAGGAGCGGCGCGGCGCCGGCCTCGCGGCGCTGGTGGGCGGGGGCGCCGTCGCCCTGCCGCTGCTGCTCGCCGCCGCGGGCTCGGACTACTTCGACGGCCGCAACATGCTGCCGGCCTTCGTCCCGCTGCTGGTCCTGCTCGGGGCAGGCTTCGGCGTTCGGCGCGCCGGCCGGCTCGGGCTCGGCCTGGCGGCGGCGTTCTGCCTCTGCTCGCTGGTCTTCACGCTGGAGATCGACCGCCTGCCGCGCCTGCAGCGCGAGGACCTGCGCAACGCGGCGGCCGAAGTCGGGCCGCTGCGGCCGGGCAAGGCGGTGGTGACGATCCGCTACGCGGCCAGCCAGCCCCTGCGCTACTACCTGGGCGGCGAATTCGCCCGCGGCGCGCTGCCACCGCTGCGCGAGATCGACCTCGTCGGCTCCGGCGAGGCCGAGCGGCACGCCGCCCGCCTGCTGCCGCCGGCCTTCCACCGGGTCGGCTCCAAGCCCGTCTCCTACAACTTCACCCTCACCCGCTACCGCGCCCCGCGCCCGATCCGAGTGCCGCTGCGCGTGCTCGAAAACGGCGCCCTGGTCAGTGGCGGTGGGCGCGCCTCCGTGCTGATCGCGCCTTCGCCTTCGCCTTAGCCCGTCCCTTGCCCGCCTTCGCCTTGGCGGCCTTCGCCTTGGCGGCCTTCGGCTTGCCCGCCTTCGCCTTGGCGGCCCTGACCTGCCGCTTCACCGCCCGCGCCTTCTGCGCCGGCAGCACCTTGGTCTTCGGGTGGATCGGTTCGAGGGCGTTGATGCTCGAGTAGCCGACCAGGTAGATGCGCCGGCCGTCGGAGATCACCGGCGTGTAGGTGCCGGTCTTGTAGTGGAAGACCTGCTTGCCGGTCTTCATGTCGTAGCCGTTGGTCGAGCCGTTGGTGAACTCGGCCACGTAGACGATGTTGCCGATCGCCGAGAGCGAGCCGACCACTTCGCCGCCCGCCGAGTGCGCCCAGCGCGTTTCGCCGTTCTTGGCGTTGAGCGCGTAGATGTTGCCGTCGAAGGAGCCGACGTAGACGGTCGGCGGCGTCGTGGGCGTGCTGGCGACGGTCGGCCCCGAATAGACGTAGCCGCCGGTCGAGTGGCTCCAGGCCAGCGTCCCGTCCCGCTGGTCGTAGCTGTAGACGCGGCCGTCGTTGTTGCCCGCGTAGACGCGGCCGAAGGCCAGCGCCGGGGTCGAGTAGAACTCGCCGGAGGCGGCGAAGCCCGGCCCGAGCGAGCCGCTCTGCCAGATCAGCTTGCCGTTGCCGGCGTCGACCTTGTTCATCTCGCCGCCGTAGTCGCCGACGTAGAGCGAGCCGTTGTAATAGGCCGGGGCCGACTTGATCGGGCCGCCCAGCGGCGTCGACCAACGCGTGCGCCCGTTGAAGGCGTTGATCGCGAACAGTTCTCCGTTTTCACAGCCGAAGTAGACGGTGCGCCGGATCACCACCGGCGAGGACTCCGAGCGCCCGGGC
>DASVWP010000246.1:0-9784 GCA_036393155.1 Solirubrobacterales bacterium
CGGGCGTGCGGTCGCGCTGTCCGGCGAGCACCGCGCACTGATCGGTGCGGCCCAGACCGGCAGCGGCGGGGAGCTGCGCGTAGAGGTCGACGAACGTCCGGATGACCACCCGAAGGACGGACGCACCCGCGAGCTGGCGCGCGAATACCGCGCCGTGGTCGAGGAGATCCTCGAGCTGCGCGGCGACGACGGCCGCATTGCCGCCTTCCTGCGCTCGATCGAGGAGCCCGGCGCGCTCGCCGACACCTCCGGCCTCAGCCCCGACATCCCGCTGGAAGGCAAGCTCCGCCTGCTGGAGTCGGTCGACATCGCCCAGCGCCTGGAGATCGCCGTCAAGCTGCAGCGCGAGCGGCTGGCCGAGCTGCAGGTCCGCAACAAGATCCGCGACGACGTCGAGTCCGGCGCCCAGCAGCAGCAGCGCGAGTACTTCCTGCGCAAGCAGATGGAGTCGATCCGCAAGGAGCTGGGCGAGGACGAGGGCGACCTGATCGAGGAGTACGAGCGCAAGATCGCCGAGGCGGAGATGCCGGAGGCGGTCCACGAGCAGGCCGAGAAGGAGCTGCGGCGGCTGGAGCGCCAGGGCGAGCAGTCGCCCGAGTCCTCGATGATCCGCAGCTACCTGGACTGGCTGATCGCGGTGCCGTGGTCCAAGCGCTCCGAGGAGCGGCTCGACCCGGTCCACACCCGCCGGGTCCTCGACGAGGACCACGCCGGCCTGGAGGACGTGAAGAAACGGATCACCGAGTTCATCGCCGTGCGCAAGCTGCGCGAGGAGCGCGGGGTCGAGGACGAGGGCCGCGCCGGTGGCGCGATCCTCACCCTGGCCGGGCCTCCCGGCACCGGAAAGACCTCGATCGGCGAGTCGATCGCCCGCGCCCTGGGGCGTGAGTTCGTCCGCATCAGCCTCGGCGGCGTCCACGACGAGGCGGAGATCCGCGGCCACCGCCGCACCTACATCGGCGCCCTGCCAGGGCGGATCGTCCGCGCCCTGCGCGACGCCGGGACGATGAACCCGGTGGTGCTGCTGGACGAGGTCGACAAGGTCGGCGCCGACTGGCGCGGCGACCCCTCGGCGGCCCTGCTCGAGGTGCTCGACCCGGCCCAGAACGACACCTTCCGGGACCACTACCTCGACGTCGAGATCGACCTCTCGCAGGTCGTCTTCATCGCCACCGCGAACCTCCTGGACACGATCCCGGCGCCGCTGCGCGACCGCATGGAGATCATCGCCTTCGACGGCTACACGACCGAGGAGAAGCTGGCGATCGCCCGCGGCTACCTGCTGCCGCGGCAGCTGAAGCGCAATGGCCTGACCGCCGAGGAGGTCGAGGCCTCCGACGAGGTCCTGCGCGGCGTGATCTCCGAGTACACCCGCGAGGCCGGCGTGCGCCAGCTCGAGCGCGAGCTGGGCAAGCTGCTGCGCGGGGCGGCGACGAAGATCGCCGCCGGCGAGGCGCAGGGCACGGTCGTGCTCGACGCCGAGGCGGTGCGCGAGGCGCTGGGCCGGCAGAAGTTCTTCCAGGAGTCGGTCGAGCGCACGGCGATCCCCGGCGTCTCCACCGGCCTGGCGGTGACCGGCACCGGCGGCGACATCCTCTTCATCGAGGCGAGCGCGATGGACGGCGACAAGGGCCTGGTCCTGACCGGCCAGCTCGGCGACGTGATGAAGGAGTCGGCGCGGATCGCCCTCTCCTACGTGCGGGCCCACCGCGAAGAGCTGGGCATCGAGCCGGAGGCCTTCCAGCGCGAGTTCCACCTCCACGTCCCCGCCGGGGCGATTCCCAAGGACGGCCCCAGCGCCGGCACGGCGATGACCACGGCGCTGGTCTCGCTGCTGACCGGGCGGCCGGTGAAGCACACGGTCGGGATGACCGGCGAGGTCACCCTGCAGGGCCGGGTGCTGCCGATCGGCGGGCTGAAGCAGAAGGTGCTGGCGGCCCACGCGGCCGGGCTGACCGAGGTGATCCTGCCGGAGCGCAACCGCGGCGACCTCGACGAGGTCCCCGAGGAGGTGCGCGAGCAGATGACCTTCCACCCCGTGATCGGTATCGGCGAGGTGCTGGAGCGCGCAATGGAGCCGGCCGAGAAGGGCCAGCGGCTGGCGGCGACCGCGTAGTCGCCTAGGGTGCCGCCGATGACCGGGCGCTGTCGCAACTGCTCGCCGGTTCCCGCCGAGCTGCGGGCGGCGGCCGGCCTCCTGGAGCGCCGCTGGACGATGGCGACGATCTACGCCTGCTCCAGCGGCGCCGCCCGCTTCAACGAGTTCCGCCAGTCCCTGCCCGGCGTCTCCCCCACCACCCTGTCGGACCGGCTGGAGCAGCTGGAGGCGGCGGGGCTGCTCGAACGCCACCTCGTCGCCGGCCGCCCGCCCCACACCGAGTACGCGCTGACCCCGCGCGGCCGTCGAGTCGCCGAGGCGCTGGCGGGGCTACTGCGGCACTGAGCCCCGAGTTCGTCTTGGTGTCCGCATAGCGGAGCTTAGGACGAGCTCGTCCTGGTGTTCGGGGGGCTTGACAGAAATTTCGTGTCATGTACCGTGACGCGAAATGACCGTGCGTGCGTACAGGCAGGTGGCGCGGGTGGAGGCGACCGAGCGCACGACGCAGGCGATCGTCGCCGCGGCCCAGCAGCTGTTCCGCGAGGAGGAGCTGGCCGAGCTGCCGCTCGACCGGATCGCCGCCCGGGCGGGGGTCAGCACCCGCACGGTCCTGCGGCACTTCGGCTCCAAGGAGGGGCTGATGGAGGCCGCGATGAGCGATGCCGAGGCGCGGGTCCGAGCCTCCCGCGAGGCCCCGCCCGGCGACCTCGAAGCAGCCATCCGGGCCCTGGTCGACCACTACGAGGAGATGGGGGACGAGGTGGTCCGGCGCCTCGCCGCCTCCGAGCGCTACCCGCTGGTCCGCCAGGCGACCGAGAGTGGCGAACGCCTGCACCGCGAGTGGGTCGAAGCCGTCTTCGCCGCCGACCTCGAGGGCCTGTCAGCGCGACGCCGGCGCGAGCGCCTGGCTCTCCTCGCCACCGTCACCGACGTCTACACCTGGCACCTCCTGCGCCGCCGTCACGGGCTCGCCAGGGCCGCCACCGAGACGGCGATCCGCGACCTGGCCCGCCATGCGAGAGAAGGAGAGCCGCGATGAGGATCCTCGCCTACACCTCCCCCGCCCGCGGCCACCTGAACCCGATGATGGGACCGCTGCTGGAGCTGCGCGACCGGGGCGCCGAGGTCGAGGTGCGGACCCTGGCCGCCGCGGTGGACGCGGTCCGCGACGCCGGCCTGCGCTGCGAGCCGATCGACCCGGCGATCGAGGCGGTGAGGATGGACGACCACCGGGCCGGCTCCCAGGTCAGGGCGGGCGAACGCGCCTTCGCCGTCTGGGCCGAGCGGGCGCGCCTGGAGGTCGGCGACTTCGAGGCCGCGCTGGCCGCCGCCGAGCCCGACCTGGCCCTGGTCGACGTCAACACCTTCGGCGCCAAGGCCGTCGCCGAGCGCGAGGGGATCCCCTGGGCCGAGTCGCGGCCCTACCTGCTCGAAGACCGGGCGCCGGGGCTGCCCCCGTTCGGGTTCGGCCTGCGGCCGATGCGGGGGCCGCTGGGCCGTCTGCGCGACGGCGCCCTGGGCGCGCTGGGAGCTCGCTTCGACAGGACCTCGCGGCTGCCGACCGCGAACGCCGGGCGGCTCGCCGCCGGGCTGCCGGCGCTGGGCTCGGCCGAGGAGGCGCGCCACCGCGCCCCGCTGACGCTCTACTTCACCGCCGAGCCGTTCGAGTACCGCCGGCCGCTGCCCCCCGGGGTGCTGATGGTCGGAGCCTCGAGCTGGGAGCCGCCGACCGGTGCGGGGGCGCTCGAGGGCATCCCGCGGGACAGCCGCCCGCTCGCCCTCGTCGCCTGCTCCTCGGAGTTCCAGGACGACGGGGCGATCGCCGTCGCGGCGCTGGAGGGGATGGCGGCGGACTGGCGCCTTGTCCTCACCACCGCCGGCGTCGACCCGGCCGACCTGCCGGCCCGCGGCGACGCCGTCCTCGCCCGCTACCTCCCGCACGGGCCGCTGCTCGAGCGCGCCGCGGTCGTCGTCTGCCACGGCGGTATGGGCATCGCCCAGAAGGCGCTGGCGCACGGGGTGCCGGTGTGCGTCGTGCCCTGGGGCCGCGACCAGCTCGACGTCGCCGCCCACGTCGTGCACGCCGGGGCGGGGACGAGGCTGAGCCGGCGCCGCCTCTCCCCCGCCCGCCTCGCCAGGGCGGCGAGAAAGGCGGAAGCCTGCGTCGAGGGTGCGGCTCGCGTCCGCGCCGGCTACGAGGCGACCGGCGGCAGCACCGCCGCGGCGGAGGCGGTCGAACGGCTGGTGCCGCTGCGCGACGGCTCCGGCTAGGGATCGGCTAGGCGGCGGGCGGGGGAATGTCCGGCGTCGCCGCAGGCGCACCCTGGGCCGGCAGCAGCCGGTAGTAGATGACGCTCGCGGCGAGCGCGAGGATCGGCGCGGTGATCGTCGATGCGAGGGCGCTGAAGACGATCCGGACCAGGACGCCGTCGGCGACCGATTCGCCGATGCCGACGAGAATGGTGCCGCCGACGAAGGTGATCAGGAAGGCGACGACCAGGACGCCGAAGACCGGCCAGCCGTTGCCCCTGACGAGCTCCCGCGAGCGGCCGAAGGCCTCGATCGCGCCCCGCCGCTCGATCACGATCGCCGGCGCGATCACCGCCCAGATCGTCACCAGGTACAGCCCGGGGACCACGAAGAGGATGAAGCCGGCGGCGATCCCGAAACCGGAGAGGACCCCGGCGCCGATCAGCGGCCAGACCACCGGCATCGCGGCGCTCACCAGCTCACGGGACGAGAAGTCCCGGCGCCCGCCCTTGACGTCGCGGACCAGGCCGACGACGGTCCCCTGGTAGATCGTGCCGGCGACGAAGCTGACCGCGATGTCGAGCGGGAAGAGGGCCAGGTGGTTGGCCGTCACCCCGTTGACGATCGCGACGACGAGGAAGACCCAGAAGGCGATCGGCAGCAGGACCCCGGCGTTCGAGGTGTAGATCGCGAAGATCTCGTTGAGGACCGAGCCGAAGTCGAGCTTGCGAGTCACCGCCCTCAGTTCGACTCCACGGCCCGCGAACCTGCATTCGAATAGGTTGATCGCGGTGAACGAGAGCGCCTACACGCCGGCACACCGGGGCGGCAGCGGCTCGCCGATGGTCTGCCTGCACGGGTTCACCGACACCTGGCGGACCTGGGAGCTGGTGTTGCCGGCGCTCGAACGGCACCACGACGTGCTGGCGCCGACCCTGGCCGGCCACTGCGGCGGCCCGGCGATCGCCGGCGAGGTGACCGAGGAGGCACTGCCCGACGCGGTCGAGCGGGCGATGGACGAAGCCGGCTTCCAGACCGCCCACCTCGTCGGCAACTCCCTGGGCGGCTTCGTCGCCCTGCAGCTCGCCGCCCGCGGCCGCGCCCGCTCGGTCGTCGCCCTGGCGCCGGCCGGGGGCTGGCCGGAGGGCGACCCGGCCTTCGAGGAGACGATGGCCTACTTCAGGAGCAGCCAGGAGCTGATCAAGGCCGCGGCGCCGCACGCCGAGGCGATCGCCGCCTCCCCCGAGGGGCGCCGCACGGCAACGGAATTCATCGCCGTCAACTACGAGCACATCCCCCCGGACCTGATCGCCCACCAGATCCGCGGCGCCGCCCGGTGCCCGGACGTGGCGCGGCTGATGGAATACGCCGAGCGCGAGGGCTGGCGCCTGGACGCCGAGAAGATCGAGTGCCCGGTGCGGCTGGTCTGGGGCGACGCCGACCGGATCCTCAAGCTGCCGGTCGCCGCCCGGCGCTACCGCGAGTCCTGGCTGCCGCAGGCCGAGTGGGTGGAGCTGGAGGACGTCGGCCACTGCCCGCAGCTCGACGTCCCGGCCCAGGTCGCCGACCTGATCCTCGGCTTCGCCAGCTGAGGCGCCCTGCATTTCTGCTCCATAGCCGCACAAATGCAGGGCGGGTAAACAAAGGGGCCGCCCCGAAAGGCGGCCCCTTGGGCTGGTGCATACGAGCGGACGCGGGAACTGCGACCGGGTGGGACAACGCCCGGCTCCCGAAACGCCCGCCGGTGCCCGGGGTGGATTCCACCGGGCGCCCAAACCAGTGCGGCGCCTAGCGGCCCTGCACCTCCAGAGTCCCCTCAAGCATGTGAATCAAGTTAGGACCACCTCCTTTCTCTGGTCTGACGATTGAAGCAGACGCGGGGGTCGGGTCCAAGGGCCCGTCCGCACTCGGCCCTCCGAGGCGGCTTTGCCGAAGCTTTGCCGGGGCTTGGACGGCGCCTGGGAGCGGTCTCGGCACTCTCTGGGGGAGCGCTCAGCGTCCTCTCAGGCTTCTTCGCCAAGGTCGCCCGAGGCTAAGGCCGATCTCATCCGGGGCTTAGTTACGGCTTACCCAGAATCGGGTAAAACTGCGCTTGGACACCGACCCCAGGCTTGGACACCGACCCCAGAAATGGAGGGACACCACGATGTCTCTGCTGACCATAGTCCTCATCAACATCGCTGCCGCGGGCATTCTCTCGGCGATCCTCGCCGCGGTGATGCTGGCGCCGATGCGCCTGCGCGAATCGTTCGACCGCACCGCGACCCACTACGTCCGGGCCGTCCGCCACGCCGAGGAGCGGGCGATCGCCGCCGCCAGGCACGAGCGTCCCCGCGCCGAGCGCCGCGTCCTCGAGCCCGTCGAGTAGCTCAGGATTCGGCGGCCAGCTGCCCGAGGTCGCCGCTGACCCAGGTCGGCAGGAACGGGTAGACCATGCCTGCCCGCTCATAGCCCTGCCCATCGATCAGATACAGCGCCGCGGTGTGTTCGACGTCGCCGGCGGCGCGGCGGACGAAGATCCGGTACCGCTTCCAGACCGGCGCCAGCCGGGCCCGCGAGCCCAGCAGCCAGCGCCATTCAAAGCCGGCGAGCCCGAAGCGGCGGATCGCCCGGCGCGCCGAGGCGGGGGTGTCCTCCCAGGGGTCGATGCTGACGACGACGATCAGCGGGCGCTCGCCGGCCGGAACGCGGCGCAGGCCGGCGGCCAGCGCCCGGCCCTCCAGCGGGCACTCCTGATGGCAGCGCGAGTCCATGAAGGTGAGGATCACCGGCCTCCCCCGCGCCGAGGCGAGCGTGAAGCGCTTCCCCGCCGAGTCGGGAAGGGAGATTTCCGGCGCCCGCCGCATCCCCGCCGGCCAGACGGCGGCGCCGTCGAGCCGCCGGGCCGCCGCGGCGCCGGAGCCGCCTCCCTGCACCAGCCGGTGGACGCCGAGGCCAAGCAGGACCCCGACCGCCGCCCCGGCGAGGACCACGAGCACCGACGCGCGGCGGTTGCTCCGCCAGCCCCTCAGAGCCGAGCCACCGCCCCGGAGATCACGGGTACTTCCTGATCTTCAGCACGTAGAGGCCGAGGACCGCGATCAGGACGACGATCGGGAAGACCGTCGAGAAGACGCCGGAGAAGCTGGTCCAACCGACGTCGGCGAGCAGTTGCTGGGTCATCTCATCCAACTCCAGTCGAGAGGGCTTTCGGTTGGGGCCGCGACCCGCGACGCGAGTCCCTGGGCTCCAGCCAACGGTAGGCGATCACGATGATCGCGAGGGCGAAGGGGATCGAGCCGGGAACCCACATCACGCCCGCCGCCAGCTGCTGGTCGGTGAGGGCGGAGATGTGCCCGGGCCTGCTGGCCTCTTCCGCGTAGACGGAGTAGAGCGGGCTGCCGGCGAGGGCGAGGACGATCGCCAGCAGCCAGCCGACCACCAGGGTCGAGGTCAGGTAGACCAGCTTGCCCGGCTCGCCGAGCGGCGAGCGCCACGGCGCCGAGGGGATCACCCGGGTCCAGAACAGGAGCGCGGTGGCGAAGAAGCTCAGGTGCTCGAGGGCGTGAACGAATTCGAAGCGCAGCGCCGCGTCGTAGAGGACCGGCAGGTGCCAGGCGAGGAAGGTGAGGTTGAAGATCAGCCAGGAGACGACGACGCCCCCGACGAGGGTGGCGAGGCGCCTGGCCGGCCGCCCCGAGGGGCCGGCGATCGCGCCGGCGACGTCGCGCCGGAAGGCCAGCGGCAGCCCGTGCCACATCCGCGCCCAGGGCCGCGCCAGGGCGAGCAGCGGCGCCGCCACTCCGATCAGCAGCAGGTGCTGGGTCATGTGGGCCCAGAACAGTTCCTCGGCGTAGTCGTCGAGCGGCGAGTCGAGGGCGACCAGGACCGCCAGCAGGCCGGCGAGGAAGGCCGCGGCGCGCCAGCCGTCCCCCCGCCGCGCCGGCGCCCGGCGGCCGCCCAGCCAGTAGAGCAGGCCGGCGCCGAGCACCCAGAGCAGCGCCGGGCCACCGGTCCAGTCCAGTGGCGTGGGCAGCGCCGCCATGGTCACGAGACCAGATAGAGGATGACCCAGGCGAAGAGGCCGATCGCCGCCAGGAGGCCCCAGTAGGCCGCACCGGCGACCAGGCCCTCGGGAGCGGCGGCCGACCCCGTCTTGCGCCGGTTGCGGATCCCGACCGCCAGCGCGATCTCCAGCCGGTACATGGTCAGCAGCACGGCGACGGCGTAGAGCGAGGTCCAGCCGATGAAGACGCTGGCGTAGCCGCCGCTTTCGGGTCCGAAGCCGAGGTGCGCGTACTCGAATCCCTGGGCGATCACGGCCACCAGGCCGAGCGCCAGCGCCACCCCGGAGGCGGCGACCCAGCGGCCGCCGCCACGCTCCGCGTCCCTTGCCCCCCAGCCGAAGACGAGGGCGCTGAGCACCAGCGAGGCGACGATGACGAGCCCGTAGGCGGTCGGCGGTTCGACCCCCGCGGGCCGCCAGAGGCCGTTGGTGTTGAGCGAGCGCAGGTAGAAGTAGGCGAAGACGAAGCCGAGGAAGAACATCACCGTGGCCCCGCCGAGCAGCGCGAAGCCGACCCGGTCTATCCGCTCGTGCAGCGCCGGGGTGTCGTCGAGGCTCGTTTCCCGGACCCCCGCGGGCGGCTGGCCCTGCGGCGCGGCGGCACTCATGCTCCCGCCTCCGCTGGCTTGGGCGCCAGTGGCGGCGCCGGCACCCCGTATTCGTAGGGGTCGCTGTCGATGACCGGCACCTCGTCGTAGTCCTCGACCGGCACCGGGGTCGGCGTCTGCCACTCCAGCGACTTGGAGTCCCAGGGGTTGGCCGGCGCCGGCTCCCGCTTGACGATCAGCGAGTAGACGACGTTGTAGAGGAAGACCAGCATCGAGATCCCGAGCACGAAGGCCGAGATCGAGACCCAGACGTTGAGCGGCTGGAACTGCGACGGGTAGGTGACGACGCGGCGCGGCATCCCCATCAGCCCGAGCGCGAACAGCGGCCCGAAGGTCGAGTTGAACGCGATGAACATCATCCAGAAGTGGATCTTGCCGAGCCTTTCGTTCAGCGCGATCCCGAACATCTTCGGCACCCAGTAGTAGATCGCGCCGAAGAAGACGAAGACCAGGCCGCCCATGATCGTGTAGTGGAAGTGGGCCATGACGAAGAAGCTGCCGTGGGTGGCGACGTCGCTGGGCACGTCGGAGAGGAAGACCCCCGAGGCGCCGCCGACGAAGAAGTTGAAGAACCAGGCGAGGCAGAACAGCATCGGCACCTTGAAGCGGATCTTCGCCCGCCACAGGGTCCCCATCCCGGCCAGGAAGACGAGGCCGGTGGGCAGCGAGATCGCCTCGGTGGAGAACATGTAGAAGGGCCGCAGCGAGGAGTTGAGGCCGCTGACGAAGAGGTGGTGCTGCCAGACGAAGAAGCTGAGCAGGGCGACCCCGACGATGCCGGAG
>DASVWP010000247.1:0-2003 GCA_036393155.1 Solirubrobacterales bacterium
CTCGCGCTCGCCGGGCGCGCTCACGCGCTCGTCCCCGCCCCCGCCGAGGCGACCGCCTCGGCCACGCCCCGGCGCCAGCTCGGATGCGCGGGCTGCCAGCCGAGCTCCCGCTTCGCCTTTGCGTTGGACGCGCCTCGCACCTCGGTCATCATGACCACCGCGGCTTCCCCGGCGAGCAAGCGGCCGAGCCAGCGGGGCGCCCGGTGCGGCGGCTTGGCGCCGACCGTGCGGGCGATCGCCGGCAGCCACTCCCGCACCGGCGCCGGCTCGTCGTCGACGACGTTGTAGATCCCGCGGCGGCCGCGCTCCAGCGCCGCCACCGTCGCCTCCGCGGCGTCGGCGACGTGGACGAAGGACCAGACCCCCTCGCCGCCGCCGACCACCGGGAACCTGCGCGCTCGGATCAGCTCCACGCTCTCGCCGCCCGGCTCCATCGAGGTGCCGGGGCCGTAGAGGCCGCCGTAGCGCAGGACGATCCCCTCGGTCCACTCGGCGCCGAGCACCGCCTCCTCGAGCCGCCGGATCGCCGCGTGCGTCTGGCGCATCGCCGGTGCCGGCGTGGTGTCCAGCGGGTCCTCCTCGCCCTTCACCCAGGCGCCCTCGCGGGCGTAGGGCCAGCCGGCGTAGCTCTGGGCGAGGAAGCGCCGCACGCCGACCGCGCGGCCGGCCGAGAGCAGGTGGTCGGTGGCCTCGGTGCGCAGCCGGTTGGTCAGCTCGAAGGTGCGGTCGAAGTGCCGCAGGTCGAGCGAGCCTGAGAGCGCGGTCAGCTCGTGGACGATCGCCTCCGGCTCGAAGGCGGCCACCGCGCGGGCGACCTGGTCGGGGTCGAGGGCGTCGGCGATCACCGGCCGGGCGCCGGCCGCGGCGATCGCCTCGCGCTTGGCGGCGCTGCGGGTCATCCCCGCCACCTCGTGCCCGTCGGCGACCAGGCGCGGCAGCAGCTGCTTTCCGATCGCGCCGGCGGCGCCGGCAACCAGAACCTTCATCGTCAGCCTCCTCTGGTGGGGTTCGCAGGTGAGACGAGACAGCCCCGCGGCCCGTGACAGCCGGCCAGGCGCGTTTGCACGCGATGGCCGAACAAAAGCGCCTGCGCTCGCGGGATACACTCGGCCCATGGGCGAGGACGTGATCGAGCACGGCTTCAGGGAGGGGGACAAGGTCTGGGTCGAGGACGCCGACGGCCGGCGCCACCCCGGCGTGTTCGTCGGCAACAACGAGGCCGCGGGCTGGTTCGGCGGCGGGCCGAGCGCCTACGTCGTCCACCCCGAGGCCCATCAGGCCGAGGTGGTCTCGATCTTCCGGATCACTCCCCGCGAGGAGTGAGCGCCCGGCCCGGGCGACTCGAAGTTCCCCCGTGCCGAAGAAATTTCGCGAGCGTGTCGATTTCCGCCCCGCTCGTTCGTCGCCGGGTTAGAGGAGCGGATTTCGAGCCGCTCGCAAGCGAGACGCAAAGGAGCGAGAGATGCGATTCATGATGTTCATGTACCCGGGGATCAAGGAAGAGGACTGGACGCCGTCGGCCGAGGACGTGGCGGCGATGGGCCGCTACAACGACGAGCTGCGCAAGGCCGGGCTGCTGCTCTCGCTCGACGGCCTGCACCCGCCCGGCGAAGGTGCCCGGGTCTCCTTCGGGGGCGGCCAGCCGACGGTCACCGACGGGCCCTTCGCCGAGGCCAAGGAGGTCGTCGGCGGCTACTGGCTGATCCAGGCGCGCTCCAAGGAGGAAGCGGTCGAGCTGGCCAGCCGCTGCCCGGCCAACGAGGGCGACATGATCGAAATCCGCCGCGTCTTCGAGATGGACGACTTCCCCCAGGACGTGCAGGACGCCTACGAGAAGGCGGACCCGGAAGGCGTCGCGGGCGACTGAGCGCGACCCGCGTGGCGAGGTGAGCGGCGGCGCCGTCAACAGGTCGGTCGAGGCGGTCTGGCGGATCGAGTCGGCCCGCCTGATCGCCGGCCTGGCCCGGATCGTCCGCGACGTCGGGCTCGCCGAGGACCTGGCG
>DASVWP010000248.1:0-18653 GCA_036393155.1 Solirubrobacterales bacterium
TCGGCGCCGGGCTCACCTTCGCGGTGCTGCTCGATGCGACGGTGGTCCGGTTGGTGCTGCTGCCGGCGCTGATGCGCGCCCTCGGGGCCCGGGCCTGGTGGCTTCCCGCCTGGCTCGATCGCTTGGTGCCGGAATTCGACCACGGCGAGGAGCCCTCGGCGGGCGAGCGGCTGGGCGTCGTGGCCGAGGAGGAGCACCATCGCTTGTTCGAGGCGCTGGAGCGGATCCAGGATGCCGAGGCGGCGGGCGATCCCGGCCGGGTGCTCGCCCTGACCCGCGAGCTGCGCGCGCTCGCCGAGCCTCACTTCCGCTACGAGCAGGAGGCGCTCTTCCCCTTGCTGCTCGACGAGATCGGGCCGGATCGGGTCGAGGGCCTGTACGCAGCTCAGGCCGGGGTGGTGGAGTCGCTGGCGCGAATCGAAGAGCTGGCCGGGCGGACGCGGGGCGAGGAGCCGGCGGCGCGGGCGGAGACGCAGCGGCTGCTGGGCTCCATCCGCCTCTCGATCGAGGCCTGCCACGGGCTGGCGGAGGTGGTCGAGCACCAGCCGGCCGAAGTCGCCGAACTGGTGCTGGCGGCGCGGGAACGCGAGACGCCGGGCTGACCGAGATGGGAGAGGCCGCGGGCGGCCACCGGTCCCGGCTGAGGACGCAGTTCCCGCCGTTATCCGGGAGGAACTGCGTTCTCGGCGAGCGCGTTAGCGCCGGCGCACCGTGAAGGCCAGCGAGCGGCCCGGGCGCGAGCAGCCGACCGAGTAGCCGCGGGCGGTGCTGGTGGCCAGGCAGCGGTAGGAGCGCACGCTGCAGGAGGCGCGCGAGGCGCCGGCTGCCGGCTCGCAGCCGGCGCCGCGGCGCCAGCCGATCGCCACCCGCTGGGCCTCGCCGCAGGAGATCCCGGTCGCGCGCAGGCCTTCGGCGCCGCCGGCGTTCAGCACGCAGACCTTGGCCGAGGCGCCCGCCGGCGCGGTCGAGCCGCTGGCACCCGGTTCGCCGCCGCCGCTCGAGGAGCCGGGGGAGGAGCCGCCGCAGCCGCCCAGCAGGGCGGCTGCGAGGGCAGCGGTCACGAGCGGCGTGGCGAACCTCCTCGACACGCCGCCAAACCTAGTGACCGTCCGGGACGCCCAGGAGGGATTGGCGCTACCCGCAGGCGCTCTTCTCCAACCGCTCGGCGTGCTGCAGGTGGCCGCAGACGGGGCAGTCGGGGTCCGGGACGACCGGCTCTCGGTTCACCTCCATCGTCCGCAGGTCGTAGATGTGGGCGCTGCCGAGCGTCGACGGTTCGGCCAGGCCGGTCAGCAGGTGCATACCGTCGAGAGCCACCTGGCCGCCGATCAGGCCGCAGGCCGGTCCCAGGGTCGCCGCCGGCGAGGGTTTCGCCCGCCGCTGCTCGACCGCGACGTCGAACAGCGGGTACTCGCGCCGGTAGGCGGTCTCCTGGCAGGCGAAGCAGCCGGTCACCCCCGGCACGTAGAGCGGCCCGACCCTGGCGATCGGCGGGAAGTGGCTCATCGTGATGTAGGGGATGCCCGCCTCGAAGCAGGCCGAGTTGCACCAGCGCTCGATGTCGTGCGCGGGCCAGTCGGCGGCGTCGACAACGAAGTCCGAGCCGGCGATGAAGTCGGCGATCTCGGCCTGGCTCTCCAGCCGCCGGGCGGTGGTGGTGACCCGCATCGCCGGGTTGAAGGCGCGCAGGCGCGCGGCCGCGCATTCCACCTTCAGCAGCCCGATGTCGGCCTCGGTGTAGAGGATCTGACGGTTGAGATTTGAGATCTCGACCCGGTCGCCGTCGATCAGCCAAAGCTCGCCGACCCCGCAGCAGGCGAGCGCCCAGGCCGCCCAGCCGCCGAGGCCGCCGACTCCGAGCACCGCCACCTTCGCCTCGCGCAGCCGGCGCTGGCACTCCGAGGGCGGCAGCTTGCCGGGGTCGCCGACGTCGCTGAAGTAGCGCAGCTGGCGGTCGAACCGCGCCAGCTCGCGCGGATCGACCAGCTCGTCGTCGGCGGCGTCCTCGACCACCGCCAGCTCCTGCAGCTGGGCGATCAGGTCGTCCACCGCTTTCGCGCCGAACTCCTCGTGCAGCTGCTCCAACGTGTGCTCGCCGTCGAGGGCGGCCAGCAGCCGCCGGTCCTCCTCGCTCGGTTTCTCGATCCGGATGTCGCTGCCGGCGCTCGGCCGCAGCAGGTAAAGATCGCCCTCCGGCGAGCTGATCGACTCGGTAGTCCGCTTGATGCGTGGCTTCCGCATATGCCTTTCTTTCTCCCTGTAGGTCTCTGATTCCGGCTTCCCAGGCCGGATGCATTGGTGAAGACCGTCAAACCGGTCGTGCCGGTTTCCCAGAATCAGGTACGTGACCCAGAAAGAACCTTGCAAGTACCCCGATGGTGCGGGAAGGACGCTCCCCGGCTGGCCGGCCAGCCTCCGAGCGGTCAGGCGGAGAGCTCGCGGGCCCGGGCGAAGACGGCGTCGATCATCGGCTCGGTGAGGCGCCCGGTGAAGGTGTTCTGCTGGCTCGGGTGGTAGCAGCCGAGCAGTCGCCAGCGCCCGAGGTCGACCTCCGCCCCGTGCCCGAAGCGCGGCCGCGGACGCGGCACCTCGACCCCCAGCGTCCGCGCCGCGCGCAGCACCCCGTCCCAGCCGAAGGAGCCGAGGGCGACGATCGTCCGGCAGCGCTCCAGCAGCCGCAGCTCGCGCTCCAGATAGGGCAGGCAGTTGTCGCGCTCCTCGGGCGTCGGCTTGTTGGCCGGCGGGGCGCAGCGGACGACCGCGGTCACGTAGGCGTCGCGCAGACGCAGGCCGTCATCGCGCCACTCCGACTCGGGGCGGTTCGCGTAGCCGGCCCGGTGCAGCGCCGCGTAGAGCCAGTCGCCGGAGCGGTCGCCGGTGAACATGCGGCCGGTCCGGTTGCCGCCGTGGGCCGCGGGGGCGAGGCCGACGAGCGCCAGGCGCGCCCGCGGGTCGCCGAAACCCGACAGCGGCCGGCCCCAGTACTCCTGGCCGCGGTAGCGCCGCGGCGGTGCCGCCGCGCAGGCCTCCCGCCACTCGACCAGCCGCGGGCAGCGGCGGCAGTCGTGGATCGTCGCCGCCAGCTCCGCGAACGCGTCGCCGCCGCTGCTCATAGGCTTCGCCGCCAGTCCATGCCTCCGAACCGAATCATGCGGGAGGGCGCCGTGCGCCGCGGTCTGCTCGCGGCGGCCGCCTTCGCGCTTGCCGCGGTGGCGCTTGCCGCCTGCGGGGGCGGCGCAACCACGACCGTGGCGATCGACAAGGAAAGCGACGCCGCGGTGCTGAACGAAGTCCTCTCGCGCCAGCTCGGCGCGGTCGACGCCTACGCGCGGGTCCTGCACGGGCTTGGGGGCTTCGACCTGGCGAGCGCCCGGCTCTTCCGGGCCCAGGAACAGGAGCACGTCGACGGCATCCTGCGGTCGCTGCGGCGGGTCGGCGGCAAGCCGGAAGCCGAACCGGAAGAAATCGACTCCTCGCATCTCAAGTCCAAGACCGATTACGTCGAATTCCTCTACGAAATGGAACGCGCGACGATCGCCAGCGAGCTGACCGCCATCTCGAAGCTCACCACCGCCTGGCCCCGCTCGATCCTTGCCTCCACCGTCGCCAACCAGGCCCAGCACCTCGTCCTGCTGCGCCGTGAGCTGGGAGCGAAGCCGCTTGCATCCGTGCCGGCGGCGTTCGAGAATGGCACCTCGCCTGTTCCCTAGGAGATCGACCAACCGATGACCGGCCCCCTCTACGCGATCGGCCGCTTCTGCTCGCGTCACCACTATCCCGTGATCGGCTTCTGGGTCGTTCTGGCGATCGCCCTGATCGGCATCAGCCAGGCCACCGGGAGCAAGACGAGCGAAAACCTGACGCTGCCGGGGACCGACTCGACCAAGGCGACCGAACTGCTCGAAGACAACCTTCCCGAGCAGGCCTACGGCAGCAACCCGCTGACCTTCGAAGCGAGCAAGGGCTCGCTGGCCGAACCCAAATACGCCGAAGCGATCGCCGCCAGCATCGAGAACCTGGAAGCGATCCCCTTCGTCAACTCGGCGATCGATCCGCTGAGCGCCAAAGGCAAGGAAAGCGGCCTCCTCAGCAAAGACGGCAGGATCGCCTACACGCCGGTGGTGCTGGGGATCGGGCCGGGCGAAATCGACGAATCCCAGGCCAAGCGGGTGCTCGACGCCGCCGCGCCGGCGGAAAAGGCCGGTCTGCAGACGGCGGTCGGCAGCTACGTCGGCCAGCAACTCTCCAAGCCGGCGACCGAGAGCAGCGAGGTGATCGGCCTCGCCGCGGCGGTGATCATCCTCCTCTTCGCCTTCGGCACCGCGACGGCGATGATGCTGCCGATCTTCTCGGCGGTGATCGGGCTCGGCTGCGCGCTCTCGATCATCAAACTGCTCGAGCACGTGATGGAGGTGCCAGGGGTCGCCGCGACCCTGGCGACGATGATCGGCCTCGGGGTCGGGATCGACTACGCGCTGTTCATCGTCACCCGCCACAAACTCCAGCTCAAGGAAGGGATGGAGATGCGGGAGTCGATCGCCCGTGCCACCGCGACCGCCGGCGGCGCCGTCGTCTTCGCGGGGTTCACGGTGGTGATCGCGCTCTGCTCGCTGGCCTTCGCGGGCATTCCGCTGGTCGCCACCCTCGGCTTCACGGCCGCGATCGCGGTCGTCGTCGCGGTCTGCGCCGCGGCGACCCTGCTGCCGGCGATGCTCGGGGCGCTCGGCCCGCACATCAACTCGCTGCGGATCCAGCTCGGCAAGACCCATCCCGACGACAAGAAGCCGCACGGCTGGCTGCGCTGGGCCGAGGGGGTGGCGGACCGTCCCTGGGGCGCCGCGATCGCCTCGCTGGCGGTCCTGATCGTCCTGGCGATCCCGCTGCTCTCGCTGGAACTTGGACAGAACGACATCGCCGCCCTGCCCAAGGAAACGACCTCCCGCAAGGCCTACGACAGCCTCAACACCGGCTTCGGCCCGGGCGTCAACGGGCCGCTGCTGATCGCCTCGGAATTCAGCTCGCCGGGCGAAGCCAAACAGGTGCTGCCGGGGCTGGAGAAAAGCGTCGGCGGGGCTGAAGACGTCCTCGCGGTCAGCGAACCCAGCTTCAGCGAAGACGGCAAGGTCGCGGTCTTCACGGTGATCTCGAAATCGGAGCCCTGGGCGACCGAAACGGTGAGCCTGGTCGAAAACCTCCGCTCCCCGGTGATTCCGACCGCCCTCAAGGGCACCAACGCACAGTCCTACGTGGGCGGCCAGACCGCCGGCTACATCGACCTGGCGACCCAGATCAGCGACAAGCTGCCGCTGATGATCGCGATCGTCGTCGCCCTCAGCTTCATCGTCCTGCTGGTCGCCTTCCGCTCGATCCTCGTGCCGGTGAAGGCGGCGGCGATGAACCTGATCTCGGTCGCCGCCGCCTACGGCGTCGTCACCGCGGTCTTCCAGTGGGGCTGGGGGGCATCGCTGATCGGGCTCGACGGGGCGATACCGATCGTCAGCTTCGTTCCGCTGCTGATGTTCGCGATCCTCTTCGGGCTCTCGATGGACTACGAGGTGTTCCTGCTGACCCAGATGCGGGAGCACTTCAAGGAGCACGACGACGAGAAGCGGGCGGTCACCGAAGGGCTCGCCAACACCGGCCGGGTGATCACCTCGGCGGCGGCGATCATGGTCTGCGTCTTCACCAGCTTCGTGCTCAACGGCAACCCGGTGGTGAAGGAGTTCGGGGTCGGGCTGGCGGTGGCGATCGCGATCGACTCGACGCTGGTCCGCTGCCTGCTGGTGCCAGCGGTGATGGTCCTGCTCGGCAAGCGCGTCTGGTGGCTGCCGGCCTGGATGGAGAAGGTCGTGCCGAGGATCAGCATCGAGGGCGAGGAATACTTCGCGCGCCGCGACGCCGAGCACGGCAAGCTCGCGCCCGTCCCGGAGCCGGCTCTCGAGAGCGCCGACGGCGGCGAGTAGGGAGACTAGGCGGGGATGTTCCCGCTCAACCTCCCCAACAGCCTCACCCTGCTGCGGATCCTCGCGGTCCCGGTCGTCGTCGTCGCCCTGCTCGGGGAGACGCCGAACGGCGACGCGCTGGCGGCCGCCGTCTTCGCGCTGGCCGCGCTGACCGACGGCCTCGACGGCTACTTCGCCCGCTCGCGCGGCTCGATCACCACCTTCGGCAAGCTGATGGACCCGCTGGCCGACAAGCTGCTGGTGACCGCGGCGCTGGTCTCGCTCGTCTCGCTGAACCGGCTCGAAGCCTGGATCGCGATGGTGATCATCGCCCGCGAGATCGCGGTGACGATCCTGCGGACGATCGCCGCCGAGCGCGGCATCGTGATCGCCGCCAGCTGGCTGGGCAAGGCGAAGACCGTGTTGCAGATCGCCGCGGTGATCGCCCTGATCGCCGCCAACCCGGCTCCGGCCTGGGTCGACGCGCTCGTCTACCTGGCCGTGGTCGCCACTCTGCTCAGCGGCGCCGACTACTTCTTCGGCCTGCGCAAGCGGATCGAAGAGAAGGAGCGCGAGCACCGCGCCGCCAAGGCGAAGCCGGCGGCTTAAGAGCTGCTCTAACGGCTCAGCTCGCCGCTTCGAGCCAGGCGCGCATGGTGAGCGGGCGTGCCTGGTGGGTGCCGCTGGCCAGCTCGGCCCGCAGGTCGCCGAGGGTGCCGTAGCGCTCGGCGACGACGTTGTGGCGGTGGATCGTCTCCAGGTTCTCCTGGCGGGCCAGCACGAAGGCCTCGTCGGGCAGGTCGGGGTAGTCCTCGACCACCTGGCGCACCATCTCCCGCACGCAGTCCTCGACGAAGCGCGGCCGTTCGTGCGCTTTGACGACGACCGAGAGCTCGTCGGGGCGCTTCATCAGCTCGTAGATCTCCGAGCTCATCGAGCTCTCGACGATCCGCAGCAGCTCCGGGGCGTCGATCCAGGCTGGACCGCCCTCGGGGCAGCCGATGTGGAGGGTGCCGATGCCGCGCTGGTTGTGGGTCGCGATCGGCACCGCCTCGACGATCCGCTCGACTTCCTCGGCCTCGAAGCCCTGCTCGGCGAGCCGCTCGCGGGCCACGCCGGCGACCATCTCCTGCGCGCAGGGGCAGGCGGTCATGCCCTGCGCCTGGACGCCGGTCAGGGTGCGGGTGCCCTGCTCGGAGTCCACCGCGGTGCCGAAGAGGACGTAGATCTCCTGCGTGCTCTGGTCGCTTTCCGGGGTGGACACGGTCTCGGGATAGCGGGCGGTGACCGAGACCTCGGCCCGCAGCCCGCCCTGGCGCTCGCGCACCTTCTGCGCCACGTGGGCGGCCAGCACCTCGGCCTTGAAGGCCTCGCCCAGCACGACCTCGTCGATCGCCTCGCCGACGATCTCCTCGAAGCGCGACATGTGGACGCCGGCCTGGCGCGGGTTGAGGTCGACGAAGCACTCGAATTCGGCGTAGAAGAGGTTCTCGCCGCCGTTCGCCTTGACCCGGATCACCTTCTCGACACCGGTGACGCCGACGCGCGAGAGGCTGACCTGGGTCGCTGGGACCGAGGCCTGGACGTCCTGAGCGGTGGCGCTGACGGTGCTCTGACCGGGCATCTGCCACACAGCGTAAGCAACTCGGACGCTCGGCGTTCGCCGGAAAGAATTCCCCTCCCTATACTTCGGCGCGGCTGGAGCTTCCGGGTCGGCCAACCCAAAGGGAATCGGGGAAGAGGGATCGCAGTGGAGGAAGTGACGATCGAAACTGTGGAGACGGTCACCGAGGTAATCGACGACCGCGCCGAGGGCGAGAGCCCGATCGCCGAGATCGAGGAGCTGCGCGGCCTGGTCGCCCTGGGACGCGAGCGGGGCTACCTGACTTTCGAGCAGATTTCTTCGACACTGGAGGAGGTGGAGATCACCAAGGAGCAGGTCTCCCAGCTCCACGCCCATCTGGTCGAGCACGGCATCGACGTGATCGCCGAGAACGGCGTCAGCGCTTACAAAGAGCAGCGCGGCGCCGAGTCGAGCGGCCAGTCGAAAAAAGAAGAGCTCGACCTGACCGTCGAGCCGAGCCTGGACTCGCTGCGGCTCTACCTGCGCTCGATCGGCCAGGTGGACCTGCTGACGGCAGCCCAGGAGGTCGAACTGGCGAAACGGATCGAGCGCGGTGACATGCTCGCCAAGCGGCAGATGGTCGAGGCCAACCTGCGCCTCGTCGTCTCGATCGCCAAAGGCTATTTGGGCCGTGGCCTCAGCTTTCTCGACCTGATCCAGGAGGGCTCGCTGGGCTTGATCCGGGCGGTGGAGAAGTTCGACTACCGCCGCGGCTACAAGTTCTCCACCTACGCGACCTGGTGGATCCGCCAGGCGGTGACGCGGGCGATCGCCGACAAGGCGCGGACGATCCGCATCCCCGTCCACATGGTCGAGAAGCTGAACCGGGTCGCCCACGTCGAACGGCAGCTGGTCCAGAAACTGGGGCGCGAGCCCGAGCCGGCGGAGATCGCCGAGGAGCTGCGCTGGCCGGTCTCCGACGTGCGCGACATCCTCCGCGTCGCCCAGCTTCCGGTCTCATTGGAGAAACCGGTCGGCGACGAGGACGAATCGGAGCTCGGCGACTTCGTCGCCGACGAAGCGGTGCTGGAGCCCTTCGAGGAAGCCAGCGAGCACATGCAGAAAGAGGGCGTCCGCCGTGCCCTCGACGCCCTGCCCGAGCGCGAGCGGCAGGTGATCGAACTTCGCTACGGCCTCTCCGGCGCCGAGCCGCTCACCCTGGAGGAAGTCGGCCGCACCTTCGGCGTCACCCGCGAGCGGATCCGCCAGATCGAGAACAACACGCTGAAGAAGCTGAAGCGCCTGCCGGAGGCCCAAATGCTCCGCGAAGCCTCCTGACCTGCCGGGCTGGGACGGCGCCAGGCGGCGTCATCGGTCGCTCATGTGCAGAGCACACTTCGCTCCCTGCTTCCTTGCCTGACGACGTCCCAGCCCGTCAGGACCACGCGTTATGGCCTTGGGTTCGCTCCGTTCGCTGTTTGTCGCTCTATGCGCGACAAACAGCGAACGGAAGGCGGGATGTGGTGCGCGGGAGAGGATCCGGCAGCCGGGCGGCTAGCTGGGGTCGAGGACGAAGACGGTGATCGGGCGGTCGTCGGGCAGCTCGTCCTTGTATTCGTCGAAGCCGCCGTACTGCTCGTTGTGCTTGCGCCACAGCTCGGCCCGCTCCTCGCCCTCCGCGGCGCGGGCGCGCACCGCCATCCGGCGGCGGCCGACCTCGACTTCGGCCTCCGGGTTGGCCTGCAGGTTCAGCGACCAGGCGGGGAGCTTGGTGTTGCCGGCGTTGGTGTTGATCACCGAGAGGCGGCCTGCATCCTCGAGGTAGACGACCGGCGCCGTGCGCTTCTGACCCGATTTGCGGCCGGTCGTCGTCAGCAGCAGGACCGGCGCCCTGTTCACCTTGCCCAGCACCCGGCCGCCGGTCAGCCGGTAGACCGGCACGTTCATCTTGCCGGCCCAGCGCAGGCCCCTCACTCCCAGAGAGTGCGAGAAGCGGGAGAAGGCGCGGTCGCTTGGCATCCCGGCGTAGAGTAACCGGCGATGGCCGATCCGCATCCCTTCCGCCGCGCCGCCGAGAACAAGGACCTGGAGCTGCTGCGGGAGACGCTGCGCGAGGACGTGGTCCTGCACAGCCCGGTGCTCTTCCGCGGCTTCGAGAGCCGGGACGTCGTGATCGCCGTGCTGAGCCAGGTGATCGAGGTGCTCGAAGACTTCCGCTACACCGACGAGCTGGCCGAGGGCAACACTGTGGCCCTGCGCTTCAAGGCCAACGTCGGCGAGCGCGAGCTGGAGGGCATCGACTTCCTCGAGCTCGACGCCGAGGGCCGGGTCGCGGAGCTGACCGTCTTCATGCGCCCGCTCTCCGCGCTGACCGCCTTCAACGAGCAGATGAAAGTGCGGCTCGAAGCGGCACAGCAGGCCGGCTGAGAGCGGTTCGCGCAGCGGCCCCTACACGGGCGGCTCGTGGGGCCCTGGCGACTCGATGCGCTCCAGAACGATGCGGCCGGGCCCGTCGGCGCTGACCCGGAGCCGGTCGCCGGCGCGGATCCCGGCCTCCTCGCAGGGACGCTTCGGGATGGTCGCCTGGCGTTTGGGCCGGAAGAGGCTCTGGGCGCTGGCGGGTGGTGATGGGGGAGGCAGGATTCGAACCTGCGTAGGCATAGCCGCTTGATTTACAGTCAAGTCCATTTGACCGCTCTGGCACTCCCCCAGAGAAGCGGTCATTGTATTGGTCCCGGCATCGCGATAGATCCGAGCTTCGAAGGGGGTCCCCCGCTCGACTTCGAACTCAGAGTACCTCGGCCCGCCGAGGGCCAGGGTGCGAGCGCTCTCGATTGCTGGCGCCGGGATGAACCACCGTCGTCCGTCTCCGACCAGGACGAACAGGTAATCCACTCGCCGCGGATCGAACCGCTTCGCGAGGCCGGTCCAGCTGCGGTTTCCGCCGCTGGTCGCGATGGCGATGTGCCAGCGCTCGTGATCTCCCGGCGTCGGACGACGGAGGGTGGACGTCTTGACCTGGACGCGCCAGAGGCGGTCACCGAACTGGGCGACGAGGTCGTAATCCGGGCTGTGGCCAACCGGCAGCAAGACCACGGCCCCGCGCACGTCAGCCACTCGACTGCCGATGCCTCTCCGATGTCTCCCTGCACTCGGCGGTTGACGGCGCGTGCGCGGAGGCGGGGCGCTGAGCTTCGCTCTTCCATCGAACATATGTTCCCACGCTTTGCAGACGGAAAGCTGCGTCGCGACCATGCTCCCGCGTGAAAGGATGCTTCCGTGGCTGACCTGACCGACAGAGTGATCGCGATCGCCGGAGTGGGTGGCGGCCTGGGGCCGGTCGTCGCCGCGCGGCTGGCCGAGGCCGGCGCCACCGTCGCCGGGACCGATCGCGACCAGGCGCTGCTCGACTCGCTGGGCGAGGAGATCGGCCTGCCGCCGGAGCGTTGGGACGGCCGCACCGCCGACCTGCTCGACGAGGCGGCGACGCGCGCGTGGTGCGCGGGGCTGGTCGAGCGCTTCGGCCGCGTCGACGGGCTGATCCACCTGGTCGGCGGCTGGCGCGGCGGGCAGCCGCTGCACGAGTCCTCGCTCGAGGACTGGGACCTTCTGCACGGCCTGCTGGTCCGCACCGTCCAGCACACGACCCGTGCCTTCCATGACCAGCTGGCGGCCAGCGAGCACGGCCGCTTCGTCCTCGTCTCCGCCAAGCAGGCGCAGTCGCCGAGCAACACCAACGCCGCCTACGCCGCCGCCAAGGCGGCTGCCGAGGCCTGGACGCTGGCCTTCGCCGACGGCTTCCAGCCCGGCGGCGCCACCGCCAACATCATCGTCGTCGAGGCGATCCTCACCCCGCGGATGCGGGAGGAAAACCCGGGGGAGAGCTTCCCCACCTTCACGCCGGCCGAGCATCTGGGCGACGCTGTGACTTTCCTCTGCTCCGACGCGGCAGCGGAGATGAACGGCCAGCGTCTGCCGCTTACGATGCGGGGATGAGCCCCAGCAAGCAGTCCGAGAGCACCGCCGCCAAGAAGCCGACGAACGGCAGGAAGCCCCCCGAGGGCAAGATGACGATCGGCGAACTGGCGCGGCGCACCGGGATGACGATCCGCAACATCCGCGCCCACCAGACCCGCGGCCTGCTGCCGCCGCCTGAGGTCCAGGGCCGCACCGGCTACTACGGCGAGGAGCACGTCGCGCGGATCGAGCTGACCCGGGAAATGCAGGCCGAGGGGCTGAACCTGGAGGCGATCCGCCGCGTGCTCGAGACGGCCGGCGGCTCCTCGCAGGAGATGATCGACTTCGCCCGCGCCGTGCGCGCCCCGTTCGAGGACGAGACGCCGGAAATCTACGAGGCCGACGAGCTGGCGGCGACCTGGGGCGCCGCCCGGGTGAACCCGAAATGGCTTCGCCACGGCGAGCGGCTCGGCATCCTGCGCGAGCTGCCGGACGGCAAGATCGAAGTCCTCAGTCCGCGGCTGCAGCGCAGCGGCGCCGCACTGGTCGAGCTCGGGGTCTCCCCGGAGGCCGGCCTGGCCACGGCCGACAAGCTGCAGGAGCACGCCGAGGGCGTCGCCCGCGCCTTCGTCGACCTCTTCGTGAAGGAGATCTGGGAGCCCTTCGACAAGGCCGGCCGCCCGGAGGCGGACTGGCCGAAGGTCCGCGAGGCCCTCGACCGGATGCGGCCGCTGGCCGCCGACGCCCTGGTCGCGATGTTCAACATGACGATGGGCGAGGCGACCGAGAAGGCCGGCGAACGGACGCTGCAGGAAGCCGCTCAGCCGGCCAGGAAGCGCCCTAAGCGCCGGCGATCGTGAACCGCTTGCGGACGGGCTTCGATTCGTTCGCCGAGAGGTCGGTCGCCCGCAGCACCGCTTCGTAGCGCCCCGGCTTCGCCTTGAAGTGCTTCCAGCGGGCGCCCAGCGCCAGGTGGTTGTAGCCGACGAACGCCTTCCAGGTGTCGTAGCCGGTGTAGACGCGGCCGCCGTGGGAGTTGAAGCGGTAGTACTCGGCGTCGAGCGTGCCCCGCTCGGAAACCTGGGCGGTCAGCCGGATACCCCTGGTGCCGTGCGTCACCGGCCGCGCCAGGGCGAGGCCACCCAGGGTCGGCGGCGTGACGTCGATGTTCAGCGGCGGCTGCGGTCCCGGGTCGGAGTTGGGTTCGCCGGGGACGTCGGAGACGACGACGTCGCCGTGGACCGAGGCGTGCAGCTTGCAGCGGAACTGGTAGACGCCAGGTTCGTTGAACTGGATCGTGAAGGTGTCGCCGGGCTGGTGGTAGGGGGCGTCGGTGCCGGGGTCCGAATCCCACTGCAGGTCGTTGGGGGAGATGCCGGTGACCGAGTGCGCCAGGTCGGGGCCGAGCCAGTCCCAGGTCACTTTCTCGCCCAGGTCGATGTGGACTTCGGGATTCGACCAGGCGTAGTTGGCGATCTCGACCCTCGTGTTGCCGGCCTGGGCGGCGCCGGGGGCCGCCGCCAGGCCGGCGACGGCGAGTACCGCGGCGGCGGTCAGGAAACGACGTACCACCCGTTCATCCCCTGCTCGAAGTGCATGAAGACGTGGCAGTGGTAGAACCACCGGCCGGGGTTGTCCTCGACCCATTCCACTTTGAAGGACTCGGCCGGGCCGAACGTCTTGTTGTCGATGACCCGGCCGTCCGGTTCGGTCCAGCGATGGCCGTGGACGTGGAAGGTGTGGAAGAAGTTGTCGATGCCGAAGAAGTGGAAGGCGACCCGCTGCCCGACCTTCGCTTCCAGGGTCGGCGTGTTGCCGGCATAGGCCTTGCCGTTGATGCAGTAGAAGATCCTCTTCAGCCCCGTGATGCCCGGTTCCAGGGTGTGGAAGGCGAGGAAGAACTCGGCGTCGGGCCGGGCTTCGCCGGCTTTGCGGATCACCAGCGGCCCGAACAGTCCCTTGAACACCGGCAGCGGGTCCATCGGCCCGTGGTCGTGGTAGAGCCAGGTCCCCTCGGTCCCCTCGCGCGCTTCCCAGACGTAGGTGAAGGTGCGGTCCTTCTGGACGAAGCCGCCCGGGTCGGTCCATTTCCCCTTGTAGGCGCCGTCCATCTCGTTGGCGTAGAAGATCCCGTGGGGGTGGATCGTCACCGGCGCCTTCAGCTTGTTGCGGAAGTGGACGATCACGGTGTCGCCGACTTCGGCTTCGATCAGTGGCCCCGGCACGCTGGCCGGGGCGATCGGGTGTTCGAAGTTGGCGCTGTAGGGGCGGTAGCCGTAGGCCCGGTAGGTCGATTTCCCCTTCACCGGCTCGGCCATCATCTGGTCGCGGTGGGTGGGGACGATGTTCCAGTCCCGTTCCTCGGCGGCGATCCAGTATTCGCGGACCGGGCCGGTGGCGCTGGTCGAGGCGAGCTCGAAGTTGGCGGCGAGGTGCCGGTCCCCCTGCTCGGCCGCCTGCACCTTCGGCGGCACCGCGACCCCGTCGGAGAGCCTGGCGACGTCGATTTCCCCGCCGCCCGTGGAGATCTTGTGGCCGGCGAGGGTGCAGAAGAACGCCATGCCTCCCATGCCGAGGAAGGCACGGCGGTCGATCGGGTCGATTCCCATGGCTACTTCTTGACGGTGACGGTGAGGTGCATTTCCGTCGGGTGGATCGTGCAGATGAACTTGTAGGTCCCGGGGGTGTCGAAGGTCTTCTTGAAGGTGGCGTCCGTCACCGCCGTCGTCTTGGTCGAGTAGGAGGCCTTGTCCTTCAGCCCCTTCGGGCCTTTCTTCAGGTGCACGTCGTGCGGGTAGGTGTTGGTCGACGACCAGATCCACTTCACGGTGGCGCCCTTCTTGATCGTCACCGCGCTGGGGCCGAAGTAGAAGTCGTTGACCGTGACCACGGTCGGCTTCGGGGCCTTGGCCGCCGCCGCGGTCGCCCCGAGAAGGGCGACCGCGGCGAACAGTGCGGCCAGCAGCCTGAAGCTGCGTGCCATCGCCGGCCTGCGGCTCAGCACGTCACTTCTCCCGGCTGCGGGGCGACTTCGACCGGCTTGTACTTTTCGAACGGCGGGTGCGAGGCGACCCGGCGGACCCAGCTGCACTGCTGGTTCTGCGGTGGGCTGGTCCCGGCGTAGCCGAGGATCGTCGCGGGGTTGCCGGTTTCCGAGAGGATCACCTGCAGCCCGGCGTTGGTGTTGATGCTCGGCACCGAGTCGGTCAGCACTTCCGGCTGCGGGCAGCCGGGGTAGATCTGGCTCAGCGGCACCTTGCCGTTACCCGGAGCGAACGTCGAGTTGGCCGAGTTGCCGGCCCAGCAGTTGCCGCCGCCCGTGTCGTCGTTCCAGAAGTCGTATTCGCCGTTCGGGTCAGCCCCTTCGCGGCCCATGACGTTGCCGTAGATCTGGTTGTTGATGTTCTTGGCGTCGTTGCCTTCGTTGGCGACGAAGGTTTCGCCCGGTCCCGAGAACGAGGAGATGCCCCACTTGTAGTTCCCGAACACGTTGTTGTAGCGGACGATCGTGTTGGCGCTGCCGTAGAGGATGATCCCGACCCCGGTGGGGTAGTTGATCGGCGCCCCGGCCAGCGTCCCCAGCCCGGCCGAGACCGTGTGGAATGAGGAGCCGGAGAGGAAGTAGTTGTAGTTGTTCCAGAACACGTCGTTGCGTTCGAAGACGTTCCAGCCGTTGGGCTCATAGCCCTCGCTGTCGAGCGTGTTGGGGACGATCCCGGCGCCGTTGTTGTAGAAGGCCGAGTCGACGATCTTCACGTACTTGGAGTTCGTCCCCGAGTACCCGAGCACGTTTTCGTAGCTCTGGTCGTTCTTCAGCAGGGTCCATTTCGGCTTCTTCTGGCAGGGGACCGGGGCGCTGCCGTGGTTGGTCCACTTCTGCGAGTCGCACGGCGTTTCGCCGACGTAGAAGGCCGAGTCGCCCTGGTGGTAGCCGGCCGAGTCGATCATCTTGCCGCCGAGGCAGTTCTTGGCGAAGAGCCCGTAGGAGCGGTTGGCAGAGGCCAGCAGGTTGTCCATCGTGTAGCCGTCGCAGTGCTGCCCTTCTTCGCGCGCGGCGTGGACGAAGAAGCCGTTGGACTGGTAGTTGCGGGCCCACATGTTCTTCAGCACGATGCCGTCGACGCTGACGGCCTCGATGCCGTTCTGAGCCGCGCCGAGTTCGCCCTTGGCGTTCTTGCCTTCGAGGATCGTCTTCCTGCGGTCCTTCTTGGTGCCCTCGATGGTCAGGTCGTTGAAGTCCTTGCGCCGTTCGGTCCCGTCGACGAGCACGCCTTCGACGTACTTGCCGGGCCGGATCGCGACGATCGTCTTCACCTTCGGGTTCTTGAACTTGTAGGAACCCGCGGCGTCGACCGCCTGCTGGATCTTGCGGTAGCGGCACCCGTGTTTGCAGGCTTCGAAGACCTTCGCCTTCGGCTTCGCCTGCTCGTGGTGGCCGGGCTTCGCGAGCGCCTGGGCCGAGAGGCCGGTGACGGCGAGACAGAGCCCCAGAAGAAGGGCAAAGACTCCGAACCTGTGCTTCATATCTCTCCTTGCGGCGTGGGGTATCGGCGGCCCAGCCTCCCACGGGGCACGATGCGCCGACCGGTCCTGCCTCCCGCCGACGCGACGCGAAGAGCCTACCGCAGCCCTGACTGCTCAGCCAGCTTGCGGCGACTTCTTCGCCCATCCTCGATGCGGACACCGGGTCTCGCCGGGCGAAGCGGGTCGCGCCCACCGCAACAACCGAACCGCTGCGGGTATTCGGGAATTGTGAGAGTTCTCTCCGGCGCTTTCGCAGCGATCGCCGCCGCGGCGGCGATCGGCGTGCTCCTCGCCTCCCCGGCGAGCGCGGCGGCCGCTGGATCGCTGCCCTCCCCGAGCTGCGAAGAAGGCCCGGTTCGCGAGGGCAGGACGATCGTCGGCACGCCCTGCGCGGACACGATCGTGGTCCCGCCGGGCGTCGCGCGGGTGCAGGGCGGCGGCGGAAACGACACGATCCTCGCCGCGCCGCTGGCGGCGTCCTCCTGCCCGGAAGGCTGCTTCCTCGGGGTCGGCAGTCAGACCTTCGAAGGCGGCCCCGGCAACGACGTAGTCTACGGCCAGCGCGGCAACGACACGCTTCGCGGCGGCGAAGGCAACGACCGGCTCTACGGCGGGATCGGCGACGACCTGCTCGAAGGTGGCCCCGGCGACGACCTGCTCGCCGGCGGCTTCGGCGCCGACTCGATCGACGGCCAGGAAGGCAACGACTACGTGCGCGGCGACGGCACCATCGACCGCATCTACGACAGCGGCGGTGGCTTCGACACGCTGAGCTACGCGGGTGGCGTGACGCCGGGGTTCGGCGGCGGCATCGAAACCGGGGTCAGCGGCGTGCCGAGCGGTGCCGAAGGCGAGCGCGGCGTCTACCTCGACCTCTCCAAGGGCGGCCAAAACGGCAACGACGGGATCGCCGCGCTGGGGGGCGGGGTGGACGAAGTGCAGCCGGGCGCCTTCGAGCGGATCATCGGCACCCCGTACTCGGACTACATCGTCGGCTCCGCGGCCGGCGAGACGATCGACGGGGGCGGCGGGGCCGACGTGATCCGCGGCGGTGGCGGCAGCGACACGATCCTCGGCGGCGCCGACGGCGACTTCCTGGAAGGCGGGCCGGGCGCCACGCTCAACGGCGAAGCCGGCAACGACAACTGCCTCGGCGGGACGCAGAGCAGCTGCGAGGGAACGGCCGCCGCCGTGACTCCTCGCGAAATGAGCAAGGTCAGCGTCGGCGAGACGACCTCGGCCCCGGGGCTCGTCCAGATCTATCTGACCGGCAGCGAAGCGGCCGACTCGATCCACGCCTCCTACGAAGGGAGCGCCGTCACCTTCACGCTTTCCGGTGCGAGCTTCGACCAGAGCGCCGCGGACGCCGCCGGGTGCACGCCGACGCCGAGCAGCGCGACGTGTCCGCTGCCGGCGGCCCTGGACTCGATCGTCCTCGCCGGGATGGCGGGCGACGACACGCTCGAAGCGAGCGGCTTCCCGGCCAGTGTCGGGGTTGTCCTCAGCGGCGGCGCCGGCAGCGACCGGCTGACCGGTGGCGAAGCCAGCGAAGACGTGCTGGTCGACGGCCTCGGCGAAGGCGCGGACACGCTCAGCGCTCTCGGCGGCGACGACGCCCTGCTGCACAACGGCGGCGCCGACGAACTGCTGGGCGGCCCCGGCAACGACCTCTTCCTCTCGGTCTCGATCTGCGACGGCGAGCTGCTGAACGGCGGCGAAGGCCGCGACAACGCCTCCTGGGCTCGCCTTCCCGGGACCGAAGTCGACGCGCGGCTGGACCAGGGGACGGTCGGCGAACCCGGCCCCGGGGAAGCACCGCGGTGTGCCGCCGGGAGCCTCGACACGATGCAGGAAATCGAGGACCTCGAGGGGTCCGAATCGGCGGACGTCCTTTTCGGCGACGAAGGGCCGAACCAGCTGCTCGGCCATCGCGGCAGCGACACCTACCGCGCGCTCGGCGGCGACGATTCGATCCTCGCCAACTCCGCCGACTCCGACGCGGTGATCGATTGCGGCGAAGGAAACGACTCGGCGCTGATCGACATCCCGCACCCGGGGGAATACGAAGACCCGGCGCCGATCGGCTGCGAGAGCGTGCGCATGGGCGAACCGAACAACTTCGAAACCCAGACCGAACTGCCGCCCCCGCCACCGCTTCCCGTTCCGCCGCCGCTCCCCGCACCGCCGCCCGTCGTCCCGCCCGACACGCGGCCGCCGCGGACCCGGCTCACCCATCACCCGCGAGCGCTGCTGATCTCGGCGGCACGGCACCGCCGTGTGAGCTTCGCCTTCGCCGCTGACGAGCCCGGCTCGCGCTTCCGCTGCCGGCTCGACCGGCGCCGCTACGTCGCCTGCCGCTCCCCACGCGGCTACGACGTCGGGCTCGGCCGCCACTCCTTCCAGGTCTTCGCGATCGACGCGGCCGGCAACGCCGACCCGACTCCGGCCCGTTTCGAATTTCGCCTCCGGCTGCGGCGCGGTCGGTGAGACCGACAAGCCCGCTGACGAAAGGCCCTGTTCGCCGCCGGTCGAACCGGGTAGCTTGAGCCGGGTGAGCAAGGTGGTCTACACGGCGGAGGCCCAGGTCAGCGGCGGTCGCGCCGAGGGCCATGGCCGCACCGGCGACGGGATGCTCGAGGTCGACCTCCGCCTGCCACCGGAGATGG
>DASVWP010000249.1:0-25913 GCA_036393155.1 Solirubrobacterales bacterium
CACGGTGACCAACCTCCTGGAGGCGCTCGGCGACCGCTTCCCGGCGGGCGCCCGCGTCGTCTCGATCGGCCCGGTGACCAGCGAGACCGCCCGCGCCGCCGGGCTCGAGGTCGACGTCGAAGCCGAGCGCCACGACGTCGACGGCCTGCTCGACGCCCTGCTCGCCGACGCCGCCCGCTGACGCCGACGCGCCCCCGGTCCCCAGGCGCATTTGTTCGGCTATGCCGTACAAATGCGCCTAGATGATGACCTTCGGGTGCCCCCACCGCCACTACGCGCGGACCGACTCCACGAACACGCGCGCGCGTGAGCTCGCGGCCGCCGGGGCCCCGCACGGGACCGTGGTCACCGCCTCGGAGCAGAGCGAGGGCCGCGGGCGTCAGGGCCGCAGCTGGACCGCCCCGCCGGGCAAGGCGCTCCTCTACTCGGCGGTGCTGCGCCCGATCGACCAGCGCCACGCGATGCTGCCTCTGGCCGTCCCGCTTGCCGTCTGCGAAGCGGCCGAGGAGCTGCGCCCGGGCATCGAGTGCAAGGTCAAGTGGCCCAACGACGTCCACCTCGACGGCCGCAAGCTGGCAGGCGTCCTGATCGAGGCCCGCCCCCAGGACGGCTGGGCGGTTATAGGAGTCGGCCTCAATCTCTCTATTTCTCCAGAGGAGTTCCCGCCGGAGCTGCGGGACACCGCGGTCTCGCTGTTCGGCCCGGGTGGTCCGGGGGAGTCCCGTCGGAGCAACAGCGGGGAGGCTCCGCCGGGACTCCCCCGAACCACCCTCGCGGCAGCCGTGGTCCTCAGCAGCCACCTCGAGCGATGGGTGGAAGCTGAACCGGCGGAAGTGCTTGATGCCTGGCGACAGCGCGACGCGCTGCGGGGCCGCGAGGTTGCCTGGGAGGGCGGGTCAGGCGTCGCCGACGGCGTCGACGACCGCGGCTACCTGCTCGTCCTCACCGCCTCCGGCGAGCGCGTCGCCGTCGGCGCCGGCGAGGTCCACCTCACCCGCTTCTGAGGACTTGCCGTCTTTCGCCCGGGCTTTTTTCGCCCGGGCGGCTTTGCGGCGTTTGCGGGCTTTGGCGGCTTTCGCTTTCGCGGCCTCGGGCGCGGGCGTCTCCTTCTCCTCGCCACTCTCCGCGGCCTCCGCCTCCTCGACGGCCCCATCCGCGCCGTCGTCTTCGAGTACCGCGCTCTCGCCGCGCTCGACCTCGGCCCCCTCGGGGGCCGCGCCGTTCTCCGCCGCGCCGCCGCCGCGCTTGCGCTTGCGCCGGCGCTTACCGCCCTTGGGGAAGTTGCGCAGCAGCTCGCGTGCCACCGCCGAGGGTTTCCGCGCCATCCGCATCCGCGCCCCGCGCAGCACCTCCTCGCCCTCGGGCGTGTGGGAGACCGCGGCGGCCAGCAGCGCCACCGCGAGGCGGCGGTCCTGTTTGCGCGCGGCGTGGACCAGCCGGCGGGCGTTGCGCCCGTGCGCCCGGCCGGAGGAGTTGACCAGCAGCCCGAGCAGGCGCTTGGTCTCCGGCCAGCGCTGCACCGCGTACTCCTCGTGCAGCTCGCGGGTGTAGGAGGCGAGGCGCCAGACCCAGGCCTGCGCCTGGTCGCGGCGGCCGATCCGCTTGTCGATCAGCGCCTGCAGCAGGGATTTCGTGCCGGCCCGCTTGTCCTCGCGGCTCCAGGTGCCGACGATGTCGATCGCGTCGTCGAAGGCCTCGGCGTCGCCGAGGTCGGCGATCTCGCCCAGCGCTTTCAGCCGCAGCTGCGCGTTGCGGTTGCGCTGCACGCAGGTCAGCAGGAAGCGGCGGCGCAGCTCCTTGGTGCGGTCGTTCTGCAGCATCGCCCGCGCCCGCCGCCAGCCCTGGGTGTTGACCCGGGCGCCGGCCAGCGCCGCCCACGCGTGCTGCTCGGGGTAGTCGAGGTTCTCCACCGCGATCCGCCAGATCTCCCGTTCCAGCACCTCCATGCGGCGCTCCTCGGAGTTGGAGACCGGGACGATCCGCCGCTCCACCCGCAGCTTGCGCCCGCGGCCGCGCCGCACCGGGCCGACGACGATCGCCCCGCCGCGGTAGACGTCGCGGTCGAGCAGGCTGTGCAGGGTGACGATCGTCTCGTCGTGGGTGGTCGCCGGGTGGACGAAGTCGATCACCAGGCCGGCCTCCTTGCCGGGGGCGCGGCGGGTGACGCGGCCGACCCGCTGCTGGTAGATCCGTCGCGAGGCGGTCGGCGCCAGGTGCATGCAGATCGTCGCCCGCGGCGAGTTCCAGCCCTCGGCCAGCAGCATCGCGTTGCAGAGCACGTCGACGTCGCCGCGTTCGAAGCCGGCGAGGATCTCCGCCAGCTCGCGCTTGGGCGTCTCGCCGGAGACCGCCTGGGCGTTGATGCCGGCGTCGCGGAAGGCTTTGGCGACGTTCTTGGCGTGCTGGACGCCGGCCGTGTAGACGACCCCCGGGACCTTGCGGAAGCGCGAGCGGTACAGGTCGGCGATCGCCACGTTGAAGGGCTCCTGGTCAAGCAGCGCGGCCAGCTCCTCCTGGTCGAAGTCCTGGTCGACCTCGCCTTTGCGCAGCGGCACCTTGGCGATCGTCCGCACCCCGGGCCCCGGCGGGATGCGCAGGCAGCGCAGCGGCGCGATCACCCCGCGCCGCGCCGCCTGGGCGAGGTCGAAGCGCGAGGTCTGGGTCGGGAAGAGGTCGGCGACGTGGCGGGCGATCAGCGCGCCGGTCGCGGTCATGCCGATGAAGACCGGACCGGGCCAGGCGCGGATGCAGGCGCTGGTCTTCTCGCCGAGGGCGGTGTGGGCCTCGTCGCAGATCACGATCGAGTAGGCGTCGGAGACGCGCTTGTGGTTGCGGACGAACCACTGGTAGGTCTCGACGGTCACCGGGCCGTCGGGGTCGTCGCGGTTGTCGAGCAGCGGCGGGCGCAGCCGCTCCTTGTAGCCGCGGTCGGAGATCTCGCCGATGAACTGGTCGACCAGGTTGCGGCGGTGGGTGAGGATGAGGACGCCACCGGTGCGGGTCGCCTCGATGAAGCCGACCGCGGCGACCGTCTTGCCGGCGCCGGTCGCGTGCTCGAACCAGAAGCGGCGCGAGGCGCCCGGATCCTCGGGTGCCTCCTCGATCGTCTCCTCGTCGGCCTCGGAGGGCTCCTCCTCCCAGTCCTGGGGCTCCTCGTCGGGCTCCAGCTCCTCGTCCTCGAGCTCGGCCTCGTCGTCCTCGGAGGCGCTGGGCACCTCCTGTTCCTCGGTCTCGGGGGCGGCGCCGTTGCCGTCCGCCGCGCCGCCGTTGCGGCGCTCCCCGTCGGCGACCGTCTGCTGCTCGGCCATCAGCTCGACCAGGGTCCCCGACAGCGCGTCGACCTGGTGGGGGTTGAGCTCCGCCCCGTCGCGCAGCTTCGGCGGCTCCTCGGCGAGGAACCGCTCCAGGCCCAGCAGCAGCGAGAAGTTGCGCCGCCACTCGATCGACGGGTTCTCGGCCCCGGCGTCGAGCTCGCTCAGCGCGGCGTCGAGGGCGCGCCGGCGGGCCGTCCCGGGCGCGAGCGCCTCGGGGCCCTCGCCGTCGAGCAGGAACGGCTCGCGCGCGAACTCGGCCGCGCGCTCGATATCGGCGCTTGAAGGAACCGCCGCCACGGCGGCAACATCGCTGGTCTTGGCCATAAGAGGCTTCCGGTCTGCCCTGCCGAGCTCATGAGACGTTCGACTGGGCAAGTGAACGAGGCTGCGGGAGTCTGATGCCCATCCCCCCGGAGAACTCAGCGGCTCGCGAACCCGCGAACCGAACGTACGTATTGTAATCACGGAGCGGATGGCTAGGCGACTCTCATCGTGTTTCGCGCTGCTGGCGCTGCTGGCGGCGACCCTCGCCTGGAGCGGCTGCGGCGCCTCGGAACCCGAACAGGACTACGGCGGCCAGCACCCCCCCTACGCCAGGGACCTGGCCGGCTCGCCGGCCCCGCTGGCGGCCCTGCACCGGCAGGGGAACGACCTCCTGGCGGGCGGCCTCGATGCCTTCGAAAAGCGGCTCGCCGGCCTCCGTGGCTACCCGGTCGTGGTCAACGTCTGGGCCTCCTGGTGCGGCCCCTGCCGGGAGGAGTTCCCGACCCTGCAGAAGCTCTCGGCGCGCTACGGCAAGCAGGTCGCCTTCCTCGGCGTGAATTCCGCCGACTCCAACGATGCCGCCGCGACCTTCCTCGAAGAGGCGCCCGTCCCCTACCCCAGCTACACGGACCCCCAGAAGAGCATCGCCGACCGGCTGCGGACCACCGGCTTCCCCGACACCGCCTTCTACGACCGCCAGGGCAACCTCGTCTTCCTCAAACAGGGCCCCTACTCGAAGCCCGCCGATCTCGAAGCCGACGTCAAGCGCTACGCGCTGGAAAGCGGATAATCGGCCGATGGAAGCATTCATCGTCGTCGCCATCGTCGGCCTCGGGCTGCTGCTGATCGAGCTGCTGCTGCCGACCGGCGGCCTGCTGGCGGCGCTGGGGGTCGCCGGGCTGACGGTGGCGGGAGTGCTGGCGCTCGGCTCCGGCGGCGAAACCGCCGACTGGGTCGGCGGGGCGCTGATCACCCTCGGCGTCGTCTCCGCGGTCGCCTTCTACTTCGTCACCCGCAAGGTCATCGCCGCCCACCGGGCGCGGCCGATCCGCACCGGCACCGAGGAGCTGATCGGCTCGGTCGGCGAGGCCCGCACCGACGTCGACCCCCAGGGACAGATCTACCTCGCCGGGGCGATCTGGGCGGCGCGGACGGCCAGCGAGGAGGAGCCGGTGCGGCTGGGGGATAAAGTCCGGGTCGAGGCAGTGGAGGGGCTGACGCTGATCGTCCGCCCGCAGGCCCGGTCGGCGGAGCCCGAGAGAGAAGGAGTCAGCTGATGGCAGTAGTGGGGGGAATCCTGATCGTCCTCGCGTTCTTCGTGCTGATCGCGCTCGGGTCCTCGGTCCGGGTCCTGCGCGAGTACGAGCGCGGCGTGATCTTCCGGCTCGGCCGGCTGATCGCCCAGAAGGGGCCGGGCCTGATCCTGCTGATCCCGCTGATCGACCGGATGGTCAAGGTCGATCTGCGGACGGTCACCCTGAACATCCCGCCGCAGGAGGTGATCACCCGCGACAACGTCCCCGCCGGCGTCAACGCGGTCGCCTACTTCCGCGTCGTCGACCCCAACCGCGCCGTGACCGAGGTCGAAAACTATCTGCTCGCCACCTCGCAGATCTCCCAGACGGCGCTGCGCTCGGTGCTCGGCAAGGCCGAGTTCGACCAGCTGCTCTCCGATCGCGAGCGGCTCAACGAGGAGCTGCAGAAGATCATCGACGAGTCGACCGAGCCCTGGGGCATCAAGGTGACCGCGGTGGAGATCAAGGACGTCGAAATCCCCGAGCAGATGCAGCGCGCGATCGCCCGCCAGGCCGAGGCCGAGCGCGAGCGGCGGGCCAAGATCATCAACTCCGAGGGCGAGTTCCAGGCGGCCCAGAAGCTCACCGACGCCGCCGATATCATCAGCACCAACCCCGCTTCGCTGCAGCTGCGCTACCTGCAGACGCTGCTGGAAATCGGCACCAACCAGAACACCACCGTGGTCTTCCCGCTGCCGATGGACGTGCTGGAGCCGTTCGTCAACGGGATGCAGCCGAGCGGGAAACCGCGTCCCAAACCGGCCGCCCCCGAGGCGCCGCCGCCTCCGCCGCCCCCCGACGACCTCCCCCCCTCCCGCTCCTGAGCGCGCCCGAGCTCCGCATCGACCAGCTGACCGGGCTGCGGGTCCTCCTCGCGCCGGGTCGGGCCTCGCGGCCGGACAACTTCAGCGCGCGCGCCGCCGAGCCGAAGGGCCCGGAGAACTGCCCCTTCTGCGAGGGGCGCGAGGACCGCACGCCGCCGGAGGTCTACGCGCTGCGGCCCGGCGGCGGCGCGGCCGACAGCCCCGGCTGGAGCACCCGCGTGGTGCCGAATCTCTATCCCGCGCTGGGGGATCCGCCCGGCGGGGCCTCCGAGGGCGAGGTCGAGCGCGCCGCGGCGACGGTCGCCGCCGCGGGGTCGCCGGGAGCCGAGGCCGGCGCCTTCTCCAGCAGCGGCGACCCGCTGCTCGCCTCGCGGCGGGCCGGCGAACCGGACCTCTTCTCCGCCCGCCCGGCCGCTGGCGCGCACGAGGTGCTGATCAACGCCCCGCGGCACGCGACCGCGATGGCCGAGCTCGACGAGGCCCAGTTCGCCGACGCGGTCGCCACCTGGCGCGAGCGGATGCGGGCCCACTCCGAGGCCTCCTACGTGCAGCTGATCGTCAACGAGGGGGGCGGCGCCGGGGCCTCGCTGGAGCACACGCACGCGCAGCTCTACGCGCTGCCCTTCGTCCCCGCCGCGGTGGCCCGCGAGCGCGAGCGGGCCGGCGCCTACGGCGAACGCACCGCCGGCAGCGGGCTGCTCAGCGACGTCCTGGTCGAGGAGGTGCGCCGGGGCGACCGGCTGGTGGCGATCGACGACGAGGCGGCGCTGATCTGCCCCTGGGCCTCGCGCTCGCCGTTCGAGCTGCGGGTCCTGCCGCGCCGCGAGCGGGCCCGCTTCGAGGAGGACGAGGGCGGCGCGGCGATGATCCGCACCGCGCTGCGCCTGCTCGCCGCCCGCTTCGACGGGCCACCGGAGCTCAACCTCTGGGTCCGCACCGCCCCGCGCGGCGCCGAGCAGTTCGGCTGGCACGTCGACATCGCCCCGCGGCTGACGATCAAGGCCGGCTTCGAGCTCGGCACCGGCGTGGACATCAACGTCTACCCGCCGGAGCGGGCCGCCTCGGATCTGCGGGAGTGCCTCTGAGCCGGTCGCGCCCTGCATCGGGGCCCCAAGGGGGGCCGAATGCAGGGCTCAGCGGTCGGCGGCGAGAACGGCGTCGAGCAGGCCGGGGAAGCGAGCGTCGAGCTCGGCGCGGCGCAGGCTGCTGAGCTTGCAGGTGCCCTCGCGGCGCTGTTCGATGATCCCCGCCTCGCGCAGCACCCGGAAGTGGTGGGTCCGGGTCGACTTGGAGACGTCGAGGCCGAAGCTGCCGCAGGAGATCGGCTCCTCGCTCTCGGCCAGGGCGCGGACGATGCGCAGCCGCTGCGGGTCGCTCAGCGCGTGCAGCACGGCAGTCAGATCGAGCTCGCCGGCGGGCGGGTGAAGCAGCTCCGGGGACTCGGTGGCGGTTCCCATGATTCACCCATTATACGACGATCATCGAACTTCTGGTACGGTGGTCATCGAACTATCGAACTTCAGTCTCACGTCCTCTCCCCCCGGAGACGTTCGTCTCTCAGAGGACCCTTCCGAACAGAGGAGCAGCAAGATGCCCGGAACCCGAACCAGACGCCAGTCCGACGCCCTCCTCGTCCTCGTCTGCCTGGCCCAGTACATGGTCATCCTCGACGTCTCGATCGTCAACGTCGCCCTGCCCTCGATCCAGAGCTCGCTGAACTTCTCCGACACCGGGCTGCAGTGGGTCGTCAACGCCTACACCCTCACCTTCGCCGGCTTCCTGATGCTGGGCGGGCGCGCCTGCGACCTGTTCGGCCGCCGCGAGGTGTTCCTCGGCGGCACCGCGCTGTTCGCGCTCGCCTCGCTGGCCTGCGCGCTGGCCGACTCGCAGGCGCTGCTGCTCGGCGCCCGCGCCCTGCAGGGACTCGGCGCGGCGACGATCTCCCCCGCCGGCCTGGCGATCATCGCCTCCTCCTTCCCCGAGGGGTCCGAGCGCAACCGGGCGCTGGGGGTATGGGGGGCGATGGCCGGGCTCGGCGGCTCCTCGGGCGCCCTGTTCGGCGGCCTGCTGACCCAGGGCTTCGACTGGCCGGCGATCTTCCTGATCAACGTCCCGGTGGGGATCGGCGTGCTGCTCGCCGGCCGCCGCTGGGTGCCGGGCAACGAGACGGTCGGCGGCCGCGGCTTCGACGCCGTCGGCGCCGTGCTCGTCACCGGCGGTCTGACCGCCCTGGTCTACGCGATCGTCCGCACCGACACGCTCGGCTGGACGAGCGCCGGGGTGACGCTCCCCGCCGCGGGCGCGGTCGTCCTGCTGGCCCTCTTCGCGCTCTACGAGGGGCGGGTGGCCAAGGACCCGCTGGTGCCGCTGACGGTCTTCCGGCGGCCCCTGATCCGCGCCTCGAACATCATCATGGCCCTGCTCTACGCCGGGGCGTTCTCGATGTGGTTCTTCGTCTCGCTCTACCTGCAGGACGTCCGCAACCTCGACGCGCTGCAAGCCGGCGTCGCCTTCCTGCCGCTGACCCTCGGCTTCTTCGCCGCCTCCTCGTTCTCGCCGCGGCTGGTCAAACGGTTCGGGGCGACCAACGTGCTGACCGGCGGCCTGCTCGCCGGCGCGGTCGGCCTGGCGCTGCTGGGAGACGTCGGCGCCACCGGCCCGTTCCTCGACATCGTCCTGCCCGCCGGGGTGATCTGCACGCTCGGCTTCGGGACCGCCTTCGTGCCGGTGATGATCGTCGCCGTGCAGGGGGTGGCGCCGCAGGAAAGCGGCCTCGCCTCGGGCCTGGTCAACACCTCGCGGCTGGTCGGCGGAACCCTCGGCCTGGCCGCCTTCTCCACCGTGGCCGCCAGCTACACCCACTCGCACGCCTCGTCCGGGGCGGCGGTGGCGCTAACCGACGGCTACCAGCTCGCCTTCCTGCTCGCCGCCGCGACCACCCTCCTCGGCGCCGTCGCGGCGGCGACCCTGCTGCGCCGGCATCTGCAGCCGGCCGGGCAGGAGGCGGCCGGGGCCACGCAGGAGGCCTGAGGCCGACCCCCGCGATCGCGGCTCGGCGTCTCCGACCCACCGGGGACGCCGAGCCGCTGTAGGGTGCGCCCGTGCCGCCGAACCCGCGCCCGATCCCGCGCTTCATCGCCGACACCACGCAGGAGGGCATCCCCCACGGCCGCTTCGCCTCCCAGCTGCGCGAGACCTTCGCCGCCGCCTGCGAGGCGATCGAGGATCTGCCGGCCGGGGCGGCCCTGCCCGAGGAGCTCGACTGGTTCCCCGAGCGCACCTGGGGAGGGCGGGTCTGGGTCCCCTGCTCGGCCCGGACCGAGAGCGAGGAGGGCACGCTCGAGCTCTACGGCCACGTCTCCTACGTCCTGCCCGCCGGCGGGGAGCCCGGTGACTTCCAGGCCCGGGCCGACTTCACCGACGTCCTCGCCGAGAACAACCGCGACTGGCGGATGGACCTCAACGACGACGTGATCGGCCGCTGGCGCGGCGAGAACGGCAGGGCGGGCGCGGTGACCCTGGTCTGGGGCCGGCCCCTGGTGCGCGGCGCCGTCGCCGCGACCGCCGAGCTCGACGGCGAGACCGTCGACCAGGAAGAGATCTCCCAAGACCGCTTCACCCTCCTCGCCCTCGATGCCCTCGAGGGCTACGGCGACGAGGTCTTCATGCAGGTGAAGCTGTGGAGCCGCCGGGCACTGGAGCTCGCCTCCGAGAGCCTCTACGCCTGAGCACGCTCGCCCTGCGGCAGGACCGAGGCGACGGGCGAATCGCTCCTACCCGGCGAGCACCTCGACCTTGGATGACACCCCCGCCCGCGCGAGCCGGGCGTCGAAGGTGACCAGCGGTTCGTCGAGGATCTCCGCCAGCGCGACGTAGAGGCCGTCGTAGAAGCTGACGTTCTGCCGCAGCTCCCACGCGTAGTGGACGAGCACTTCGTGCGAGACGCGGCGCAGCGGCAGCTCGTCGAGCCGCCACAGCGCTTCCGCCGCCGTCGCGGCATCGAGCGCCTCGTGGCGAACGGCGCGGCGCAGGGCCTGGCCGACCTCAGCGTCCAGGAGGTGAGGCGCCCAGAGCGCCTCGTCGTCCTCCCGGAGCCGCCTTTCGGCCAGGTCCCGGCGCTCGCCGAAGGCGACGAACTCGACGATCACCGAAGCGTCGACGACCGGCATCAGTCGTCTCGGCCTTCGCGGATCAAGCGGACGATCGTCTCGGTGCTGAGGCCCGAGGGACCGCCTGCCCGAACCCGCTGGCCGATCTCCTCGATCTTCGATTTGCCGGCGACGTAGCTCAGCTCCCGCTTTATGTAGTCGGACAGGGTCATCCCCTCGGCTGCCGCCCGCACCTTCAGGGCCTTGTGCATGTCGTCCGGGACGTTCCTGATCTGGATCATCTTGGGCATGTGAAAAACAGTAACCCGTGCTCCGGACATGTCGAGAACCTCGGTTGCGCTCATGCACCGGATCGTGCCGCGCCACCCTTCGCGCATGGCGCGCAAGAAGCACCAATTCCGACGCCGAATCGTCATCTAAGTGAAAATCCAGACCCGGCCCCGATAGCTCAGCTGGATAGAGCGATCCCCTCCTAAGGGATAGGCCGCTGGTTCGAATCCAGCTCGGGGCATCAGGTGGCGACCTACGTGCTCATCCACGGCGGCGGGGACAGCGCCTTCCATTGGCACCTGCTCGAGCCGGAGCTGCGCGCTCGCGGGCGGGGGGTCATCTCGATGGACCTGCCCTGCGAGGACGACTCGGCCGGGCTCGCCGAGTACGCGGACGCGGTGGTGAAGGCGATCGGCGGGCGCTCCGAGCTGATCGTCGTCGCCCAGTCGCTGGGTGGCTTCACGGCGCCGCTGGTCTGCACCCGGGTCCCAGTTGAGCTGATCGTGCTGATCGCCGGGATGGTCCCGGTGCCGGGCGAGCGGGGCGAGGACTGGCCGGCGAACACCGGCTATCCCGGCCCGCGGGGGGCGAGCGAGCGGGAGATCTTCTACGACGACGTGCCTGCCGACCTCGTCGCCCAGGCGGCGAGGCACAGTCGCCGCCAGTCCGACACGCCAGGGACGGATGCCTGGCCGCTCGACGCCTGGCCCGACGTGCCGACCCGGTACCTGCTGTGCCGAAAGGACAGGATGTTCCCCGCGGACTGGCTGCGCGAGGTGGTGCGCACCAGGCTCGGTATCGAGCCCGACGAGATCGACAGCGGCCACTGCCCCGCGCTCAGCCGACCGCGCGAGCTAGCCGAGCGACTGGAGGCCTACCGCACCGAGCTGGGGCTGCCGTAGCACCAGACTCGGCCGGGCGCGCCGAGCCCCGCCTGAGCGCGGCCCGGCGCGCGGGCCGCGGGGTCACTGCCTGGGGCGACAGGGCTCGGCGAAAGCACCCCTGATGGAGGTGCCGTCCCGGAAGGCGACGGTCGCCGCGGCGACGAAGTCGCTGCTCGCGCAGCGCGCTTCGATGTAGCTCCGCTTGCGTGCGGCGTGGGTGAAGAGGCGATGGATGGTGAACTCGAAGCCAGTCAACGATCCGGCGCCGCCGGCGATCACCGGGATCGAGGCGACGGAGTGCAGGCCGTAGCGGCCCTTGCGCTCCGGCGTCATCCGGAGCGGGACGACGATCGCCGTCGGCGCCGGGATGCTGACGTAGGCTTGGAAGAGCATCAGGGTGGTGGCACCGTGGATGCCACCGTTGAGGATGAGCAGCGGACCGGTGGCTTCGAAGGGCGCCTGTTCGGAGAAGGCGACGCGAACCGTCGCCTTGCCGCGGCCGACGATTGCGGCTCCGCACTTCTTCTCGGCGGTGGCAGTGCTGGTCGCCCGCAGCTGCCCGATGCTGCAAGAGGGCAGACCCGCCGCGTCGATCACCGCATTGCGGTCCGAGTCGAGGACGAATTCCTTCACCGCAGGGGGCTGCGAACCGTCGACCGTGCCGATCCGACCGTCCAGGTGGAGCGCCACCGGAGCCATTGCGTGACTTGGAAGGGTCGTCGGCGCGAGGCCACCGGCGACCGTCAGCGTCACGTTCCCAGCGCGCACCACGGTCGGCGGTATCCCGGCTGCCGCGACTCCGCCGGCGACCGTCGTGACGATCACCGCCAGTGCGAGCATCAGGACCAAGCGCCTGCTCATCTTCATCACGTCTCCTCCCATCGGAACCTGTGCGGTACGCGCCGATATTTCATGTTAGTCTTATTAATATGAAATGTCAACGCACCCATCCCCCCTCGGCCGAGATCCGGCCCCGAGAGGCGTTGGTCGACGCGGTCAACCGGGGAGACGCCGACGGTGCGAGCGCCTGCTTTACCCGCGACGGATGCCTCATCACCCCGGATGCGACCGCCGTTCACGAACGCGACCGGATCCGGCCGGTCCTGAGCCAGCTGATTTCCCGCAGGGCCGAGATCGAGGTGGATCTGAGCAGCGTCCTGCGCGCCGGCAGTGTCGCCCTGGCCTACGAGCGTTGGCAGGTGCGCTCTCCCGGCCTGGACGGCAGTGGCGTCGAGCAGACCCTGAACCCGACGCTCGTCCTACATAGGCTGGACGACGACTGGAAGCTGGCGCTCGCCGCGCTCTGGGAAGGGATGCGACGGCCTGCCTGGTGAGACTCCCTTTCCCCTTTCCCGTTTACTTACGCCGATGAGCGAGGGGGAGCGCGCCCCAAAGAGCAGCCGCCAGTACAGGATGACCGCGCGGGCCGAGGCGACCGAGGCACGGGGGGAGAAGATCCTCGACGCAGCCGAAGCCGTCTTCTTCGAGGAGCCGGTCGAGAAGGCCACCCTGGCGGCGATCGCCGACGAAGCTGGGGTCACGGTACAGACGGTGATCCGCCGCTTCGGTTCCCGCGAGGATCTTTTCGGGGCGGTGCTCGCCCGCACGGCGCTCCGGGTCAGCAGGCACCGGGGGGAAGCGCGACCGGGGGACGTCGAGGGCGCAGCGCGGGTGATCGTCGAGCACTATGAGGAGGTCGGCGATGGCGTCCTTCGGCTCCTGGCCCAGGAGGAGCGCCGACCGGCCCTGCGGAAGCTCGGTGACGCCGGCCGCGCCTATCACCGCAGCTGGTGCCGGCGGGTGTTCGCGCCAACCCTGCGACAGCTGAGCGGCGTCGAGCGGGAGCGTCGACTCGCCCAGCTCGTTGCCGTCACCGACGTCTACACGTGGAAGCTGCTGCGCCACCAGGCCGGGCTCAGCGCCCGCCAGACCGAGCTGGCAATCCGCGAGCTGCTGGAGACGTTGACCGCGGACCCCCGCTCAGCCGCGCGCTGAAAGGACCCCCGCGACTGATGGCGGCCCGAACCAGGTACTGAGAGCGTCCTGCAGGCCGGGGTCGCCCGGCTCCCCCACCCAGGCGACGTGCCCGTCGGGGCGGACCAGCACGGCGGTCGGGGCTGGGACCTCGCCGATCGCCGGCAGCTCCCACCTGCCGCTGTGCTGGGCATCAAGCAGCTGAACCCGGTCCCCCCAGGCGCCGAGCTCCAGGGCACCGGGCCGGCCGAGGTTGAGCAGCAGCGGCCGCGCCCGGTGCAGCAGGGCGAAGACGCGCGTCGGCCCCTCGGCGGTGACCAGGTCGAGGTCGGGCATCCGGCGTCCCAGCAGGGGATGGCCCTCCCCGAGGTCGTAGCGGACGTCGAGTGCGGAGATCAGCGCGGCGACGTGCCGGCGCGGCTCGTCCAGCGCCATCAGCTCCGTGATCTCCTCGCGCAGGGCTTCGACACGGGCGCCGGGGCGCTGCAGCGCGGTCTGCGCCATCGTGTGCCGGAGCGAGCGGGCGGTGGCCGGGTGGCGCTCGGCCTGGTAGGTGTCAAGGAGGCTCTCAGAAGAGGTGCCATTGACGACCTGGGCGAGCTTCCAGCCCAGGTTCTCCGCGTCCAGCATCCCGAGCTGAAGGCCCTGGCCGCCGGCCGGATAGTTGACGTGGGCCGAGTCCCCGGCCAGCAGCACGCGTCCCTCGCGGTAGCTCGCCGCCTGGCGGGTCGCGTCGGTGAACCGGGAGATCCAGGTGGGGCTGTGGAGGCCATAGTCGGTCCCGTACACCGAGACCAACGCCTCGCTCAGCTCCTCGAGCGTCGGCTCCTCGCCGGTCTGCAGCTCGCGCTCGGCGATCACCACACGCATCGTTCCGCCCTCGCCGATCGGGCCGATGCCGCTGATGCCGGAGGCGCTGTGGCGGATGCCGAGATCGGGCTCCTCGCTCATCTCGACTTCGGCGATCAGCGTGCTGATCGTCGCCTCCCAGCCGGGGAAATCGATGCCCGCCGCCTTGCGGATCGCGCTGCGCCCCCCGTCGCAGCCGACCAGGTACCGCGCCCACAGGGAGCTGCCGTCGGCCAGCCCGACCGTGACGCCAGCGTCGTCCTGGGCGAATCCCGTCGCCTCGTGGCCGTAACGGATCGGCACGCCCAGCTCGCCGACCCACTCGGCCAGGATGCGCTCGATGTGGTTCTGCCACAGCCCGAGCCCGTAGGGGTGGCGGGTGGGGAAGTCGCCGATGTCCAGGGTGGCGTCGCCGAACCGGGTGGTCTGCGCCGTCTGGCCCTCGGCGAGGAACCGCTCGGCGATGCCGCGCTGATCGAGGATCTCGATCCCCCGCGCATGCAGGCCGCCGGCCCGCGAGCCGACCAGGTTCTGGCCGCTGCGCCGCTCGAGGATCGCGACGTCGACCCCGGCCAGCGCCAGCTCACCCGCCAGCATCAGTCCGGTGGGCCCTCCTCCCGCGATGGCCACGGAGTGCTCGGTCATCCACACACCTCCACTCGGGTGACACACAACGAACCGATGACTCTTCTCAACTCACACCCAGCCGAAAACACACACATGTTCACTCTCTCCTCACACTCTTTCCTGACTTGCGGCCGGCGAGTATGAGGCACACACAGGGCTTGTTACAAGCCCTGTGTGTGCTATAAATTGGATGTGGAAAGGAGTGGGGGTGCTTCTTTCCGATCCCGCGAGGCGGCCCAGGGAGCGACTAAGCAGCCTTACCCGTCGCCGGCTCCCTGCCGATCAGCTGGTCGACCCAGTCGCCGGTGATCTGCCGGGTAGCCGCGTTGATCCGGTTCCAGGCGTTGATCGTCGCGATCGAGAGCACCAGCGAGGCAAGTTCCTCCTCGTCGTAGTGCTTCGCCGCCTCCTCCCAGATCTCGTCCGAGACGGCCCCGGGTGAGTCCGCCAGCCGGGTCGCCGCCTCGGTAAGCGCCAGCGCCGCCCGCTCGGCGTCGCTGAAGTAGGGCGTCTCGCGCCAGGCCGCGAGGGTGTCGACGCGCGCCTCGGACTCGCCCGCGTCCCGCAGCTCGCGAGAGTGCATGTCGATGCAGACGCTGCAGCCGTTGATCTGGCTCGCCCGGAGGTGGATCAGATAGTGGGTGGTCGCCGGCACGCCCGATCGCCGGGTGGCGGCGGCGAGCGCCTGCAGCCCCTGCATGGCGCCGCGCACTGACATTGCGGGGTTTTCGATTCGTACCTGCACGATGTTCCCTCCAGTCGTCGATTGCCTATCCAAGACGCTCGGCGGGGCCGCCAGAAGACACCCGGCGCGGAGATGCCCAAGGGCGGCCGCTAGGCTGGGCGCGATGAAACGCGGAAAGGAACGCGGCGAGTACGGCTGGGTGATCTCCTTCGGCTGCAAAACGAGCGGGGAGCTGAAGCGGCTGAAGGTCGACACCGACCCGGCCAGCGACACGCGACCGATCGAGGTCCCCTGCAGCTGCGGCGAGGTCCACCGCGTCACCGTCTCTCCCTATCGCCGCCGGCGCTCCGCCGAGGAGCCGTTCGACCTCGAGGTCCACTCGCTCGACGAGCTGCGATGAGGCCGGCGGCCGCCACGATGGCCGGATGCATGGTTTCTCCCGCGTGAGAGCAACTTTCCCCGCTCTCGGTCCGTTGTAGGGAGAGTGCCCAGAGTGAGCTTCCCGCAGTTGCGACGTCTCCCCGCGCCGGCCCTGCTGGCGGCGGGGCTGATGCTGCTCGCCGCCTGCCTCACCACCGCCCAGACCGCGGCGGCATCGGGAAGCGGCGGCCCGCGGACCCTCCGGTTCGCGGGAAACACCGTCCGCGTGCCAGCCGGCTGGCCGGTCTACCGCCTCTCCCGGCACCCGCGGATGTGCGTGCGGCTCGACCGGCGCGCGGTCTACCTCGGAGCGCCTTCTCCCAACCAGAGCTGCCCGGCAAACGCGATCGGCAGGCGGCGGGCGATCGTCGTCGAACCGGCCGGCCGGCGCGCCAGGGCCTCGGCGCTGCCCCTGGCGAGACAGCAGGCGACCGCCTCCGCCGGCGGCTCGGTCTTCACCGGCCTCGGTTTCGACGCCTGCAGCACCCCCTCGTCGCGCACGATGGCGGCCTGGGACGCCTCGCCGTTCCGGGCGATCGGCGTCTACATCGGCGGCGAAAACCGGGCCTGCTCGCAGCCCAACCTCACCTCGACCTGGGTGGCCGGGGTGACCGAAGACGGCTGGCACCTGATCCCCACCTACGTCGGCCTGCAGTCCCCGACCAGCAGCTGCTCCAGCTGCGCCAAGCTGAGCTCCAGCCAGGCCACCGCCCAGGGGACCGCCGCGGCGGTCGACGCGGTGGCCCAGGCGAGCGCGGTGGCGATCGGCCCCGGCAGCCCGATCTACTTCGACATGGAGGCCTACACCCGGACCTCCAGCGCCACCGCCGCGACGCTCGCCTTCCTCGAGGCCTGGACCGAGAAGCTGCACTCGCTCGGCTACCTCTCCGGCGTCTACAGCAGCAGCTCCTCCGGGATCGCCGACCTCGCCGGGGCGATCGGCACCGGCTACGTCGAGCCCGACGACATCTGGACCGCCAACTGGAACGGCTCGCAGACGACCACCGACCCGGCGATCCCGGCCGGCGCCTGGACGCCGCACGCGCGGATCCACCAGTACCAGGGCGGCCACAACGAGACCTACGGCGGCCAGACGATCAACATCGACAGCGACTACGTCGACGCCGCCACCGTCGGCACCGCGACCCTGGCGGCAGGCGAAGACAACCCGATCGGCTACCTCGACCTCACCGGCGCCCCGGCCCCCGGCACCGTGCGGGTCAAGGGCTGGGCCTTCGACCCCGACGCCCCGACCCAGCCGCTCTCGATCCGGGTCCTGGTCGGCGGCCGCGCCGGCTCGGCCGGCGCCAGCGAATACGAACTCGGCCCGATCGCCAGCCGCTCGCGCGGCGACGTCGCGGCCAGGTACCCCGAAGCCGGCGGCCACCACGGCTTCGACGCCAGCTTCCCGGTCGTCAAGTCCGGCCCGCAGCTGATCTGCGTCTACGCGCTCGACATCGAACCGGGGGAAGACACCCTGCTCGGCTGCAAGTCGACGACGATCCCGGTCGCGATCTCGCTCTCCCACCTGCGCCAGACCCCGGCCGGGGTCAAGGTGCGGATCGCCTGTGCCTGGCCCAGCGGCACCGCCTGCCCAGGCCAATTGCTGCTGCGCTCGAGCCTCAAGCTGGCGCTGCGCAGCGGCCACGGCCGGCCGCCGCACATCCGCCAGGTCACCCGCTCGCTCGGTCGCCGCGGCTTCGGGCTCAGCGGCGGCCGCTCGCACGCCTACCTGATCCCGCTCAGCGCACAGGGCAGACGGCTGCTGGCCCTGCGCGGCAGGCTGCGCACCGAACTGATCGCGGCGATCCCCGGCGGGCGCCGCACCGTGACCTTCCGCCTCGGCGGCTGATCAGCCCTCGCCGAGCGCTTCGCGCAGGCGCGCCAGCTCGTCCCGCAGCTCGGCGACCTCGCGCTCCAGCCGGTCGAGGCGCTCCTCCTCGGGCGCCGCGGCCCGCGGCGCCTCCGACGCGTCCGCCGGCTCCACCGGTTCCCGCGCGGTCGTAGGCGCCGGCTCGGTCGCGGGCGCCGGCTCGACGTCCTCTTCCTCGCCCCCCAGCAGCTGGCGGTAGCGCTCCTCCTTCTGGCCCGGCCGGCGCTCCAGGCGCTCGACCAGGTCGCGCTCGACCAGGCGATCGAGGGTGTCGGCGACCGCGGCCAGATCGGCGAAGCCGTGCAGCCGCTCGGTGCGCTGCTTCAACTCGCCCGGGGTCTGCGGCCCGCGCAGCATCAGCACCGCCAGCAGCGATAGCTCCGCGTCGTCGAGGCCGAGCGCCTCGGGCAGCAGGTGGCGGTACTTGCGTGCCCGGCTGCCGGCGCCGCTGGTCAGCCGCGTCCAGCCCCGCAGCGCCAGCCGCCGCAGGGCGTCGCTGACCGTCGCCTCGTCGTAGGAGACGACGGGGTCGCGGTTCGTCGACTGGTTGCAGGCCAGCCGCAGCGAGTTGAGCGAGAGCGGGTAGGTGTCCGGCGTCGTGCGCTGCTTCTCGATCAGGCAACCGACGACGCGTATCTCGACGGCGTCGGGCTCCATCGCTCAGTCGCGGTCGGGCCGGTCGGGGTAGATCTCGTCGATCGTCACCAGGGCCCGGTAGGGCGCCCCGGCCGCCGCTTCGATCCTCTCCGCCCCGCCAGCCAGGCGATCGACGACGGCGACCACGCCCACCACCTCCAGGCCCTCCTCGCGGATTCGCTCGATCGCCGTCGCGGTCGAGCCGCCGGTCGTCACCGTGTCCTCGACCACCAGGCAGCGCATGCCGGCCTCGACCGGCCCCTCGACCCAGCGCTGCAGGCCGTGCTCCTTGCGGGCGCCGCGAACGAAGAAGGCGACCAGGTCGGCGCCGGCCGGGACGGCGATCGCCGCGCAGGAGGGCGGGATCGCCGCGGTGGCAGGGCCGCCGACCGCCTGCGCCCCGAGGTCAGCCGCGGCCGCGGCGATCAGCTCCCCGGCGGCGCGGAACCCCCGCGGCCGCATCAGGGTGCGCCGCGCATCGACGTAGTACTGCGCCGTCGCGCCGCTGGAAAGCGTCACCTCGCCGAGGATCAGCGAGTGCTCCCGCAGCTCCCCGAGCAACGTCTCCTTGGCGGCGTCGAGGTCGGGCACGGCGCGCATCCTAGGCCGATCGAGCCACCACCGTCACCGCGCCTGGCCAGTCCCTCCAGAGATCCCGTTCCGCATTGGCCGAGCTGCAGTCCTGGAATTTCCGGATTCTGAGCACTGTGCCCAGCAAGCTCGAGGACGGGATTGGCAGTGCGGTTCGCAAGTGAAAGGCAATGGAAAGGGCGACCACCTGGGGGCTTTCCTTTGCAGCCTCAAGTTATTCAACGCCCCTGTTCTGCCGGAGTCAGCTTCGGAGGCGGCGCTCACATGCGGCGTCAAATGCCGGCGCGGGGTGGGAGACGAGGCCGACGGCGAGGCGCTCGCGAGGTTGACCCCACCCCAGTGGGGTCGATTTCGCGAGCGTTTCGAGAAGCGCGCAGTTCGTCGTCGCTAGAAGACGAAAATCGACTCGCCGAAGTGCAGCTGTTCGTAGATCCGCGGCTGATCGGCGATGAAGGTGCGGACGCAGCCGTGGCTGGCCGGGTAGTTCGGCACTTCGGCGTAGCCGTGGACGGCGTAGCCGTTGTGCCAGTAGAAGGAGTAGTACATCCCCTCGGAGTTGTAGCCCGGTTCCTGGCGGTAGAAGGTGTAGTGGCCGGTGATCGTCGGCGTCGAGGGCTTGCCGGTCGAGACGGGGTAGATCGCGAACGGCTTGCCCTTCTTGATCAGCACCAGGACCTGCTTGGCCAGCGCCACCTCGGCGTGTTCGCCCGCGTTCGGGTAGCGCACGTGGTAGCCGCCCTTGCCGCCGTAGACCGCCTTGACGACGCCCGCCCCGGCCTTCTGGCTGCGGTTCATGTCGTTGACCTTGCGATAGGCCAGCACCTCGCGGCCGAGCCGGCTGTTGAAGCAGTCCCCGCCGCCGGAGACGTAGCCCATCTTCGCCAGGTTCTCTTTGAACCCCTTGACCACCTTCGAGCACTCGCCCGGGTGCAGGCCGGGGAAGCTGACCCGCCAGCTCTTGCGCACGGTCGTGTCGGCGCCGAGCTGCGGCGTCGCCGCGTGGTGGGCGCGGACCGCGTAATTGCCGCCCTCGCGCACGATCACGCTGGAGCTGAAGGTGCCGGTCCCGTTCGGGCCCTTGGCGACCGCCACCTGGTGGCTGACCAGCCGGTGGCCGTCGAGGTAGAAGGTCACTTCGACCCGCTGGCCGGGCACGTAGGGCGACAGCGTTCCTTCGACGGGGACGGTGTCATAGATGTTCGCGCGGCCGCCGTGCAGGCCGCCGACGTCGATCTTCACGGTCGCGCTCGGCACCGGAGGCGTCGCCTGCTTGGCGCTGGCGGCAGCGGCCGAAGCGGGGAGCACCAGCGCAGCGAAGAGGGCAAGCGGCGCGAGGAGGCGGCGGTTCACGGGCCGGATGCTACTTGGCGAGCAGGGCGACGGAGTTGTTCAGCATGTGCAGGAGGATCCCCGGCACGATCGAGCCCGTCTTCTCGTAGAGCAGGCAGAGCAGGAAGCCGAGGACCATCAGCGGCGGCACCGCCGTGACCCCGGTGATCGCGTGCAGGGCGCCGAAGATCAGGCCGCCGATCAGCGCCGCCGCGAGCCGCGGCAGCTTCTCCCGCAACCCCGCGAAGAGCATGCCGCGGAAGCAGACCTCCTCGCTGATCGGGGCGAGGACCACGATCAGCAGCACCTGCACCGGCACCGCGCCGAAGCCCTTGGCGATGTCCTTCTGGTGCGGTTCGAGGACCAGCGCCGTGTAGAGCGCGGTGAAGAGGAGGTAGAGGCCGACCACCGCCGCCATCCACTTCAGCGCCGAGGGTTGAAAGCTCCGAACGCCGAGTCGCCGCAGCTGTTCGCCTATCGTCGCCGCGCCGCGCTGGGCGGCGATCACCATCGGCACCATCAGGAAGCCGACCGCGGTCGCGAGCTGGACGAGGACGTTGCCCAGGGTCGTCAGTTCTTCGGTGCGGGAGTCGTAGGCGAAGGCCGCCACCGGCGCCCCCAGGAGGATCCCGGTGCCCAGTGCCAGCAGCACTCCGGCCACGGCCAGCCCCGGTCCCCAGTTCGAGTAGGGGAAGGACCGGCGCGGGGCTGCCGGAGGCGGGCCGGTCGGCTGCCCGCCGTCCGCTGCGGCTAAGTTCACGTCCATGTCGCCGGCAGTCTCACAGGTCTCGCGCTCGACCAAGACGCGGCTGCGGATCATCCGCCGCCTGATCCTCGTCGCCGTCTTCCTCGTCGTCGCGATGCTGGTGCTCAGCCAGTTCACCGAGCTGAAGCGCCTGGCGACCGGCGTCCTCGCCTCGACCGCGGTGCTCGGCCTGATCGTCGGCTTCGCCGCCCAGCACACGATCGCCAACATGGTCGCCGGGGTGCAGATCGCCGTCTCGCAGCCGATCCGGATCGGCGACCGGGTGACCTTCGAAGAGACAACCGGCCGGGTCACCGACATCACCCTCTCCTACACCTACGTCGACCCGGGCGACGGCAGCGCCGTGGTGATCCCCAACCAGCTGCTGGTCGAGGGGATCGTCCACAACCACTCGACCGAAGACACCCAGGCCTGAGCCGCGCCGCCCTCGGCGACGGGCGGCGGCGAAGTACCCTCTGAGCCGATGACGCAGCGCGCGCGGCGGCGCCAGCGACGCCGGGTTGGGCTTGGGAGCAAGCTGCTGATCGCCCTCGGCGGCGTCCTCGTCGTGGCCGCGATCGGCGCGATCGCCGTCACCTCCTGGGTGCTCGGCGTGGCGGCCGACGCACCGCCGCTCGCCGCCTGCAAGCCGGTCGACCGCGGCGGCAACACGGTGATCTACGCCGCCGACGGGACCAAGCTCGGCGTCGTCGCCTCCAGCGAAGCCCGGGCCCCGGTCTCCATAAAGCGCATCCCCAGGAGCCTGCAGCGCGCGACGGTGGCAATCGAGGACCAGCGCTTCTACGAACACGGCGGCGTCGACACCGAGGGCATCCTGCGGGCCGCGGTCAAGGACCTGGAAGCCGGCGAAGCGGTGGAGGGCGGCTCGACGATCACCCAGCAGCTGGTGCGCAACCTCTGCATCCGCCACCCCAAGCGCAACCTCGAACGCAAGATCGTCGAAGCGAAGCTGGCCCTGGAGTACGCCGAACGGCACTCGCGGCGGGAAATCCTCGGCTCCTACCTCAACGTCGCCACCTACGGGACGGTCGAAGGGGCGACCGCGGTCGGGGTCGGGGCGGCGTCGCGGATCTACTTCTCCAAGCCGGTCTGGAAGCTGACCCTGCCCCAGGCCGCCCTGCTCGCCGGCCTGCCGCAGGCGCCCTCCGAGTACAACCCGATCCTCCACCCCGCCGCCGCCCGCGCCCGCCGCAACGAGGTCCTGCGCAAGATGGCGAGCCTCGGCTACGTCGACCCGGCGCGCGCCCGCGCCGCCGAGGCCTCGGGACTCGGCCTGCACACCGGCGGCGGCTACTTCGAGCACCGCCAGCCCTACTTCTTCGACTACGTCGAACACCGGCTGATCCAGAGGTACGGGGCGCGGGCGGTCCGCGACGGCGGCCTCGAGGTCCACACGACGATCGAGCCCGAGCTGCAGCGGGTCGGGCTCGACGCGATGCACTCGACGCTCCCCTACTCGACCGACCCGGCCTCCGCCCTGGTCTCGATCGACCCCCGCAACGGCGACATCCGGGCGATGGTCTCCAGCACCGCCTACGGGCAGAGCCAGTTCAACCTCGCCGCCCAGGGTCACCGCCAGCCCGGCTCGACCTTCAAGGCCTTCGTGCTGACGACGGCGATCAAGCAGGGGATCGACCCCTACACGACCTACTACACCTCCAAACCGCTCGACCTCAACCTGCCCTACTGGGGCCACTGGGAAGTCCACACCGCCGACCTCGGCTACCAGGGGACGATCAACCTCAAGCAGGCGACGGTGACCTCCGACAACACGGTCTTCGCCCAGCTCGACCTCGACGTCGGCCCGAAAGCGGTGGCGGCGACCGCGAAGTCGATGGGGATCACGACGCCGCTCGACGGCATCCCGGCCGAGGGGATCGGCGGCCTGCGCCTCGGCGTCTCGCCGCTGGAGCTGGCCGACGCCTACTCGACCCTCGCCTCCGGCGGCATCCACCACGACCCGGTGGCGATCGAAAAGGTCGTCTTCCCGAACGGCCACGTCGAGCACCCCGAACCGCCGCACCCGCGCCGCGTGCTCTCCCGGCCGGTCGCCTGGCAGGTGACGCGGCTGCTGCACGACAACATCACCGAAGGCACCGGCACCGCCGCCTACACGGGCTGCCCCGGCCAGGCCGGCAAGACCGGGACGACCGACGAATACACCGACGCCTGGTTCTCGGGGTACCAGCCGAACCTCGCCACCGCGGTCTGGGTCGGCTACCCCGAATCGAACAAGATCTCGATGTCGGACGTGCACGGGATCATCGTCTTCGGCGGTACCTTCCCGGCCGAAATCTGGCACTCGCTGTACTCCGGCGCGGGGGTGTCCTGCGAGGAATTCCACGAACCGGCGCAGAAGATCGCCTGGTCGCCCTTCTACGGCTCGTTCACCGCGACCCCACCGCATTCCGGCGGCGGTGGGAAAGGCACCGGAGGAGGAGGCGGCTCGGCGCCACCCGGCAGCGCCGCGGTCGGCGGCTACGACCCCAACGCCTACGCGCCCGGCGCGGGACAGAAACCGGCGCCGCTGCCGCCGCCCTACACCCCGCCGCACAGCGGCCTCGGCGGCGGCAAGTCGGCCGGCGAATAGAGCCGTGCGCGAGCGACAGCGGAGCTGAGCATCGACCCCGGACTCGCCTATGGCCTGCTCTGGGTCGGCTTCTTCGCCTACCTGGGAGCGATCTGGGCGGCGCCGCGCCTTGGCCGGAGGGTCGTCTGGACGGCGATCATCGTCCTCGTGGCGGGCTTCGCCGTGGCGCCGGTGCTGGTCTCCCACGACGTCTTCAGCTACCTCGACTACGCCCGGCTCGGCGTCCGGCACGGCCTCAACCCCTATGTCCACCCGCCCGCCGCGGCGCCGGGGGACCCGGCCTTCGCCAGGGTCACCTGGCCGCACACCACCAGCGCCTACGGCCCCCTGTTCACCCTGGCGACCTATCCCCTGGCCTGGCTGCCGGTCGGCATCGCGATCGCGGCGCTGAAGGCAGTCGCGGCGCTGTCGGTCCTCGGCCTGGCGGCGCTGTGCGGCCGCCTCGCCGCCTGGCGCGGCGAGGACCCGGCGCGGGCGGCGGTCGTCGTCGGGTTGAACCCGCTGGTTCTCGTCCACGTCGTCGGCGGCGCCCACAACGACGGCCTGACGATGCTGCTGGCGATGCTCGGGGTCGCGGCGCTGCTCGCGGGCCGGCAGGCGGCCGGCGGGGCGGCGCTCCTCGTCGCCGCCGCCGTCAAGTCCTTCGCCGCCTTCGTCGCCCCCTTTGCCCTGCTCGGCACGGTCGCGGAAGGCCGGCGGCCCCGCTCCGCCGGAGTCGACCCGGACTCGAAGGGCTGGGCGTCGCGGCCGCTCCTGCGGCTGCTCGGCGGCGCGGTCGCGGCGGCGGTCGCGACCTGCCTGGTGTCCTGGCTCGCCTTCGGCTGGGAATGGCTGGACGCGCTCGGCCTCGCCAGCCGCAACCAGAACCACACCAGCCACCTCAGCATCCCGACGACCTTCGCCCGGATCAGCGGCCTCGGCCCCGGTGGCGTCCGCGTCGCCGCCCTGGCCCTCTTCGCGGCCCTGCTCGCCTATCTGCTGGCGCGCGTGTGGCGCGGCGCCGACTGGGTCCGCGCCGCCGCCTGGGCCGGCTTCGGCCTCCTCCTCGCGACCTCCTGGCTGCTCCCCTGGTACCTGATCTGGCCCCTGCCCCTGGTCGCGATCGCCCGCGACCGCACCCTCCTCGCCCTCACCCTCGCCCTCACCGCCTTCCAGCTGGCCGCCCGGATTCCGCTCTAAGCCACACCCCCGCCTTCGCCGGAGAGACCAGCGGCCCGCGCAGGAGGGTCCCCGACCCCGCCTAAAGAACCTCCGGCGAAGGCCCCCCAGCCTCCGGACCCGCCGCCTGCTCCTCCGCAGAGGGATGCAGGATGCCGGTGGCGACGCTCCAGCCCTTACGGCGGCCGAGCGCGGTCACGGCCACCACGTAGATGATTTCGGCGACGGTCATCACCCCGCGGACCGCGATCGCGATCAGCGAGCCGACCGCGAACTTGCCGCTCGGGACCGCCGCCTTGACCGCCCAGGCGAAGGCGGCGTCGCGGACCCCGAGCCCGGCCGGCGCGACGAGGGTGACGAGCGCGGCGAAGTAGCCGATCGCCTGCGCCGAGCCGACCAGCAGCAGGTCGCTCCAGGGGATCGGGGTGACCGAACGGGCGACGCTGTAGATGCCGAAAGCGACGACCACCCAGTTCAGCGAGTAGTAGAGGATCAGAGCGATCACGCCCCGCAGCGGGATCACCACCGGCAGCGGTTCGCGCCCGAAGGCCCGCAGGACGCGGTTGGCCAGCGGCCCGAAGACCCGGGGGTGCAGGAGGACGATCGCGACCACGATCAGCAGCAGCACCGCGAAGCGCTCCGGATACCCCTGCAGGTCGGGGTGCTTGATGATGAAGTAGGCGGCGACGACGACCGCCGAGGTGGCCGAGATCGCCTGTTCGTAGACGATGCTGGCGATCGCGATCCGCCGCGGCACGCCCGCCCGCTCCGACAGCAGGACCCGGCCGAGGACGTAGAGGATGCTGCCCGGGACGTAACGCGCGAGCAGCGGCTGTCCCCAGGCGACCTGCGCCTGCCCGAAGCCGATCCGGTAGCCGAGGAAGCGCAGCGTCAGGTCCCAGCCATAGGCGCTGAAGACGAAGTAGATCAGGAGGAAGACGACCGCCGGCACCAGCCAGCCGACGTGGAAATGCAGCCCTTCCTTCTGGATCTCCGACCACTGGTCGACGACCGTCAGGACCAGGAAGCCGAAGATCAGGACGGCGAGACCGATCTGCAGGGCGAGCCGGACTTTGCCGCTGCGCGGCGGCTTGGTGCCGAACCGCGCACCGGCCTCGCCGATCCGGTGCAGGAGGGGTTCTTGGCGCTCCACGAGGACCGCACCTTAGTGACTCGACTGGCGCCGCCCAGGGAGGAGAATTGACGGATGGGCGAGTTCGAGCTGCTGGCCAAGGTCCGCGAGCGGTTGCCGAATCCGGGTCCGCGCGTGGCGCTGGGCTCGGGTGACGATGCCGCCGTCACGCTGCCCGGCGGCGCCACCGCCACCTCGGTCGACGCCCTGGTCGAGGGGGTGCACTTCCGTCGCGGCCAGGCCGACCTGGCGACGATCGGGCGCAAGGCGATCTCAACCGCCCTCTCCGACCTCGCGGCGATGGGGGCCGAGCCCGGCGAGGC
>DASVWP010000250.1:0-10980 GCA_036393155.1 Solirubrobacterales bacterium
CGAATACGCCTCAAGCGATGCTCGCCGCGAGGCGCTGCCACACTGGCTTGCCCACTACAACGAGCGGCGCTCCCACTCGGCGCTCGGCAACCGGCCGCCTACGGCGCGCGTTCGGGACGTGTTGGGGTTCGACAGCTAGGCGGTCGGTTCGGCGTCCGGCTGGGAGGGGTGACCCTCCAGCCGCTCCTCCAGCGCCTTCGCCTCGGCCATCAGCCGGTGCTCGCCGTCCTTCATCTCCTCCTCCAGCCGGTCCATCTCCTTGCTGCGGGCGTGGAAGAAGGCGCCGAAGGAGCCGGCGAGGGTGGCGACGACGGTGATCGCGTAGATGTCGAAGAACAGCTCGATGACTTTGCCGGCGTTGGTCTTCGGGTTGGCGACCGAGGATGCGGTCAGCAGCTGCGAGGTCGAGAAGAGGAAGGCGTCGAAGAGGCTGTGGATTTCGCCGCCCTTGGCGCCGTGCTCGGTGAAGTAGACGACCAGCGTCGAGAGGACGGCGAAGAAGACGGTGACGAGGAAGATCGTCAGCAGCCGGCGGCGCAGGTGGGCGTGGGTGCGGCTCGAGCCCTGGGCGACGGCGATCATCTCCCGCCGGGCGTGGTTGATGTGGCGGTGGCCGTCCACGGAGGTGGATTATGCGCTGAGCGGAGGCTGTTTTGGCAGTTGCTTATCGCGTCGTCGCTGGGTAGAAAGGACATGGCCCCGGAGGTTGGAGGGGAAGTCGCGCGAGGCTGCGGAGCCAGACAGGAGGGATGCGATGCAGAACTGGAACCTGAGGACGGTCGTCGTGGAGCCACACCAGCCGCAGATCTTGGCCTCGGCCGACGACGCCCGCACGGTCGTGATCCAGCTGCCGGCCGGCGAGCAGCTGGACGAGCACGAGGTCCACGAGCGGGCCCGGGTCGTGGTCGTCGACGGCGAGGTCGAGGTGCGGATGCCCGCGGGCGAGACCGTCGCGGCCGGCTCCGGCCACCTGTTTGAGTTCGACCCCGGCGAGCGCCGCACGGTCGCCGCCACCTCCGACGCCCGCCTGCTGCTCGTCCTCTCTCCCTGGCCCGGCGACGGCCATCCCGGTGCGCTGACCCTGGAGGAGAAGGCCGAGGTCCGCGAGCGCGCCGCCGAACACGCCGGGTCCTGAGCGGATGCCGGACGAGGACCCCGGGCTCGAGGAGTTCGCCGCCTACGCGCGCGAGCGCGGCCTGACCCTCGAACCGGGTGCCCGCCTGCCGCGCGCGACGCCGCTGCTCGCCGAGGGCGAGCTGCGCAGCGTCGAGGCGCTGATGAGCGGCTGGCTCGGCACCTACCTGGAAGCGAAGCTGGCGCTGGTCACCCGCGACGAGGTGACGACCGACGCCACGGGCAAGGAGATCAGGGGGGAGGCTCACCTCACCGTCGCCCTGACCCACGTGCCGAAGGCCAAGCGGTTCGTCCCCTGGATGCTCTGCCACCGGGTCGAGGACGCCGGCCTTCTGGGGGAGGCGGCCGAGCGGCTGATCCACGGCAACGACCGCGTCGACCTGGAGAGCGCCGAGCTCGACCGGCGCTACCGGATCTACGCCTCGCCGCAGCGCGACGACGTCTGGCTGCACGAGCTGTTCTCGCCCAGCTTCATCGTCTGGCTGCTGGAAAAGGCGCCGAGCGGCCTGGCCTTCGAGTACGTTGAAGGGAGCCTTTGCGTCAGCCTGGTCGGCCGGCGCACGCTGACCGAGGACCTCGACGGGCTGCGCGACGCGACGGTCGAACTGGTCGCCCGGATGCGCGCGGAGATTCGCGAGGCGCTCGGCCACGCCGAGGGCCGCAGCGCTCCGGACGCTCCCGGCTACCCCACCGCGCCAGCTTCGTGAGCAGCCGCCCGGCCCGGGCGCTGATGGTCCAGGGGACGTCGAGCTGGGCCGGCAAGAGCCTCGTCGCGACCGCGCTGTGCCGCCACTTCGCCCGTCGCGGGGTGCGGGTGGCGCCGTTCAAGGCGCAGAACATGTCCAACAACGCCCGCGTGGTCGCGGGCGGGGAGATCGGGGTCGCCCAGTACCTGCAGGCGCTCGCCGCCGGCGTCGAGCCCGACGTGCGGATGAACCCGGTGCTCGTCAAGCCGGAGGGGATGACGCGGAGCCAGGTGGTCCTCCGCGGCGTCGCCGACCGGCGGATCGGCGCCCTGCCCTGGCGCGAGCGGGCCCCGCACCTGCGCCCGGCCGTCGAGGAGTCGCTGGCCTCGCTGCGCGAGGAGTTCGAGCTGCTGGTGATCGAGGGGGCGGGCAGCCCGGCCGAGATCAACCTCGCCGACTCCGACCTCGCCAACCTCGGCGCCGCCCGCGCCGCGAACGCGCGGGTGCTCCTCGTCGCCGACATCGACCGCGGCGGCGCCTTCGCCCACCTCTACGGCACCTGGTCGCTGCTGGAGCCCGAGGACCGGGCGCGGATCGCCGGCTTCGTGCTCAACAAGTTCCGCGGCGACGCCGACCTGCTGGCTCCGGCGCCGGAGCGGCTGCGGGAGCTGACCGGCGTCCCGGTGGTCGGCGTCGTGCCCTGGCTGGAGCACGGGCTGCCCGACGAGGACGGCGCCGCGCCGCCGCCGCCCGCCGCCGAGCACCTGCCGACGGTCGCCGCGGTCCGCTACCCCTTCGCCTCCAACCTCGACGAGCTGAAGCTGGCCGAGCAGGTCGCGGCGGTCCGCTGGGCGCGGCGCCCGGCCGACCTCGCGGGCGCCGAGCTGGTCGTCCTGCCCGGCTCCAAACACGTCGCCGCTGACCTCGCCTGGCTGCGCGAGCGCGGGCTCGAGGAGCCGATCGCGGCGCAGGCCGGTCGCGGCGGCCGGGTGCTGGGGATCTGCGGCGGCCTGCAGATGCTGGGGGAGGAGCTGGAGGACGGCGAGCGGGGAGCGGTGCCCGGCCTCGGCCTGCTGCCCCTGCGCACGATCTACGCCGAGGAGAAGCTGGCGCGGCGAGTCGAGCTGACCTTCGCCCCGGATCTCGACGGCGTCTGGGCCGGGCTGGCGGGCCTCGGCTTCCGCGGCTACGAGATCCGCCACGGCGTCACCGCCGAGGGCGACCCAGAGGTGTTCCTTTTCCGCGATATGTCCGGAAAAGGAACACCGATCCAGGCGCTTCCCGATGGCCGGGGCTGGGCCCGCGGCGCGGTCCTCGGGATCGCCGCCCACGGCCTGCTCGAGGAGCCCGCCGCCCTGGAAGCGCTGTTCGGCCGCCGCCCCGAGCACTCGCTCGACGCCACCCTCGACCAACTCGCCGACGAGGTGATGGCCGCGATCGACCCGGCCGCCGTCGAGGACCTGGTCGATGTCTAGCCTCCGTTCGCTGTTTGTCGCGCATAGAGCGAGGAACAGCGAACGGAGGTCGCCATCCGCCGGGCGCCCGGACGCCGCCGCAACGCATAGGATTCCCGTGTTTCGCCGCCCCCCATGAAGAAGCCGATCTCGACCCTCGTCCTGCTCGCCGCCGCGCTTGCCGCACTCGCGGTCGCCGGCTGCGGCGGCAAGGAAGAAACGAGCGGCACCTCGGCCTCGGCCTCCAAATGCACGCCGGGCCAGCTGCCCACCCACAGCAAGGGCGTGCTGACCGTGGCCACCGACAAGCCGGCCTACCCGCCGTACTTCGAAAACGACGAACCGGCGAACGGCGAAGGGTTCGAGAGCGCGGTCGCCTACGCGATCGGCAAGGAACTCGGCTACCCGGCCGCCAAGGTGAAGTGGACCGTCGAGCCCTTCAACGCCTCCTACGCGCCGGGCCCCAAGAGCTTCGACTTCGACGTCAACGAGATCTCGATCACCCCGGCCCGCGAAAAGGCGGTCGACTTCTCGGCCCCGTACTACACGGCCAACCAGGCGGTCGTCGCGCTGAAGGGCTCCGAAGCCGCGAAGGCGACCTCGCTGGCCGACCTGAAGGACGCGAAGATCGGCGTGCAGATCGGCACCACGAGCCTCGAAGCGGTCGAAGAAGCGATCCAGCCGAGCAGCAGGCCGGAAGTCTTCAACAGCTCCAACGACGTCGTCCAGGCGCTGAAGAACGAACAGATCGAAGCGATCGTGGTCGACCTGCCGACGGCGCTCTACCTGACCGAAGCGCAGGTGCCGGTGGCGCAGATCGTCGGCCAGTTCGCCGATCCCGGAGGCGAACAGTGGGGCGCCCTGCTGGACAAGGGCTCGCCGCTCACCGCCTGCGTCTCCCAGGCGATCGAAAAGCTCGAAAGCTCCGGCGAGCTGGCGAAGATCACCAATCGGTGGATGAGCCAGGCGGCGGGCGCGCCGGAACTCCACTGACCTGAGCGCCGCGCCCCTCACCAACGATCGCCGCCTCCAGCGCGAGGCCGCGAAGCGGCGGCGTCACCGGCGCGGCCAGGCGATCTCGGCGCTCTCCAGCGTCGTCGTCCTCGGCGGCCTGGCGGCCCTCATCCTGACCAGCCCCGGCTGGCCGGTGGTGCGGGAAACCTTCTTCTCCTGGAGCATCTTCAAGTCCGCGTTCCCGGAAGTGCTCGAAGGCTTCTGGCTCGACGTGAAGATCTTCATGGTGGTCGAGGTCGTGGTGCTGGCGCTGGGGCTGGTGATCTCGCTGCTGCGCGTCAGCCGGACCCCGGCGCTGTTCCCCCTGCGCCTCCTCGGCACGGTGTGGGTCGACCTCTTCCGCGGCATCCCGACGATCCTCCTCGTGATCCTGGTCGGCTTCGGAGTGCCGGCCCTGCGGCTGGAAGGGTTGCCGCGTGACCCGATCGTGCTCGGCGGGATCGCCCTGGCCCTGTCCTACAGCGCCTACGTCGCCGAGGTCTACCGGGCAGGAATCGACTCCGTGCACCGCGGGCAGCGCGACGCCGCCCGCGCGATCGGTCTCACCGACACCCAGGCGATGCGACACGTGATCCTGCCGCAGGCCGTGCGTCGCGTCGCGCCGCCGCTGCTCAACGACTTCGTCGCCCTGCAGAAGGACGCCGCGCTGGTCTCGATCCTCGGGTCCTTCGAGGCGCTGCGCGCGGCCCAGATCATCGAGGCCCAGACCTTCAACTTCACCCCGCTGATCGCCGCCGCGCTGCTCTACCTGGCGGTGACGGTGCCGCTGGCGCGGGTGGTCGACCGGATGGGCGGGCCGGAGGGGACGGTGCGGTGAGCGCGGTGCTCGAGATCGAGGGCGTGACCAAGGCCTTCGGCGAGCGCGAGGTGCTGCGCGGAATCGACCTCGCGGTGGCCGAACACGAAGCGGTGGCGCTGATCGGCGCCTCGGGCTCGGGCAAGTCGACGCTCCTGCGCTGCATCGACCTGCTGGAGGAAATCGACGACGGCGACATCCTGCTCGACGGCGAGGTGATCACCGACCCGGCGGTGAAGCCGGTCGCCGTGCGGCGCCGGCTCGGGCTCGTCTTCCAGGCCTACAACCTCTTCCCCCACCTGAGCGCCCTGCAGAACGTCGTCCTGGGGGAGAGGCAGGCGCACGGCGTGGCCAGGGCGGAGGCCGAGCGCCGGGGCCGCGAGCTGCTCGCCCGCTTCGGCCTCGCCGGCCGCGAGGACGACCGCCCCGACCACCTCTCCGGCGGTCAGCAGCAGCGGGTGGCGATCGCCCGCGCCTTCGCCGGCCGGCCGCGGGCGCTGCTGCTCGACGAGGTGACCAGCGCCCTGGACCCGGAGCTGGTCGGCGAGGTGCTGGCGGCGGTGCGCGACCTCAAGCGGGAGGGGATGACGATGCTGATCGCCACCCACGAGATGAGCTTCGCCCGCGAGGTTGCCGATCGCGTGGCCTTCCTCCATGATGGGCGGATCGTCGAGATCGGCCCTCCCGAGCGGGTTCTCTCCTCGCCGGAGAGGGAGGAGACGAGGCGCTTCCTCAGCCGCCTGCTGGAGGCCGGGCGGGTCTGATGCCGCCCCTCTCGACGAGTCAAGGGGTGAGAAACCGCCCGCTTGCAGGGATTGATCAAGAAAAATTTGCATCGGTCGGGATTGCTGTTATGCTCGCGCCGATTTTGATCAGTCAGGGTTGCTGTTCAAGATCGCCATAGCCAGCACCGGTGCCTTAATCGGTTAAAGGGACGGCGTTGTAAGCCGTAGATCCGGGTTCGAGCCCCGGCCGGTGCATCCGACGGAATCCGACCAGGACGGACGGGTCAAAGGACGGGTCAGAGGGGCTATGGGAGCAAATCTTTTCGACACTTTCGACCGCATCGCGGTCAGGGAGGACGGGCAAGTCCACTGGGCGGCGCGGGCGCCGTTCCGGCCGGAGGCGAGCTTCGACCTGATGCTCGTGCCACGGGTGCCGGACTGGCGGGTGGACGAGGGGTCGCGCCAGGCGCTGGAGCGGATCGAGGCCGAGCCGGCGGTCGCCGAGGTGATCGCCGACGGCGACACGGTCCGGCTGCGCCTGGCCGATGACTGGATCGGGGAGACGGGGGAGGCGCTGCAGTCCGGCGAGGTCGGCGACGGGGAGTTCGCCGACCTCGCCGGCGAGCGGCAGTACGCCGTCTACTTCTGGGGCGCCAACACGACCAAGGCGCTGCACATCGGCCACCTGCGCAACCTGGCGCTCGGCAACGCGATCGCCGCCAGCCTCGGCCAGGCCGGCGCCCGGGTCGAGAACCGCAGCCTGATCTGCGACGTCGGCCGCAGCATGGGGGAGGCGATGGCCGGCGTGGTCAGCCGCGGCGGCGAGGAGCCCGGGCCCCGCGGCGGCGAGAAGTCCGATCACTTCGTCGGCTTCTGCTACGCCGACTACGTCAAGGCCGGCCGGGCAAACGGGGGCGCTGAGGACGGGGCCGAGGACTCGGTCGCCCGCGAGTCCTCGATGTACAACGACAAAGCCGACGAGCTGATGATGCGGGTGCTCGACGGCGACCAGTCGGCGCTGGAACTGTGGTCGAAGACGCGGGCCTGGGTGATCGCCGGCCAGCGCAAGACCCTGGCCCGGCTCGGCGTCGCCTTCGACAAGGTGATCTTCGAGTCCGACTTCCTGCCCGAGGTGGCCGAACTGACCAACCTCGGGCTCAGCGAGGGCAAGCTGGTGCGGCGGGGCGCCGACCGCATGGTCATGTACCGGACCGAGCGCGAGGAGCTGGAAGAGATGCCGCTGGTCCGCGCCGATGGGCTGCCGACCCAGCACATGCGCGCGCTCGCCTACTGGGCCGCGGCGCCCGAGCTCGACGACGTGATCTCGCTGCAGGTCTGCGGCAACGAGTGGGTCGCCCACGTCACCTGCCGCCGCAAGCTGATCGACCACCTCGGGGTCCTCAACGGCAACGGCAACGGCAGCGCCAAGGGCGGCGGGCCGCCGACCTACGACGTCTTCCACGGCATGGTCGCGCGCCAGAAGCGGGCGATCACCTCCAGTGAAGAGGGGGCGCTGCTGATCGACGACCTGATCGAGCGGCTGGAGCGCGAAATCGAGTCCTCGCCCGAGCTGGCCGCGGTGCGCGCCGCCCACCCGCACCCCGACCGGGTCGCCGCGCAGATCGCCCTCGGCTACTTCCTGATGCAGCAGACGACGAAGCGGGTCGAGTTCGAGCCCGAGAAGCTGCTGGAGGACAAGGGCAGCCTCGGCTGGGACCTGGCGCGAGCCCAGGCGCACCGCGGCGGCTCGGCTCGGCTGGCCGCCGGGCTGCCCGCCGAGGACCCCGACTACCGCTTCGCGGTCGTGCAGTCGGAGATGTACCGGCGCCACCTGCGCAGCGCCGTCGAGGAGTTCGACGTCGTGCCGCTGGCCCGCTACCTCTCCCACTTCGCCCGCTGGTACCGCGAAGCCGAGCGCCCGCCGGAGGTGGAGCGGGTGGTGCAGCCGCTGATCGACCGCGGCCTGCGCGGCCTCGGGCTGGAGGGAGCCTGATGAAAACGCTGCTGGTCGACAACCACGACTCCTACAGCTACAACGTCTTCCACCTGCTGGCCGCCGCCTCCGGGGAGGAGCCGGTGGTGGTCAACAACGACGCCGTCTCCTGGCGGGTGCTGTCGCGCTCGGACTTCGACGCGATCGTCCTCTCACCGGGCCCGGGCCGGCCCGAACGCTGGCACGACTTCGGCGTCTGCCGCGACATCCTCCGCTACAGCGAGATCCCGGTCTTCGGCATCTGCCTCGGCCACCAGGGGATCGGCAACCTCCTGCACGGCGGGGTCAGCCGGGCGCCGATGGCGATGCACGGGCGGCTCAGCCGGATCCGCCACGACGGCACGGGGCTCTTCGAGGGGGTCCCGCAGGACTTCTCCGTGGTCCGCTACCACTCCCTGGCGATCACCAGCCCGATGGGACCCGAGGGCCACGAGACGGCCTGGGCCGAGGACGGCGTGGTGATGGGCATCGAACACCGGACCAGGCCGATGTGGGGCGTCCAGTTCCACCCCGAGTCGGTCGCGACCGAGCACGGCCTCGCGATCGCCGAAAACTTCTACGCGATGGCCAGCCGGCACCGGCGGTCGCGCTCGACGGGCGGCAGGCCGGTGGCCCGCAGCTCGAAGTCGGTTCCCGCGGCTCCGAGCGAGCGCGGCGAGGCGGGGTTGGAGCTGCGGGTGCGGACGCTGGAGGGCGCGGCGCCGACCGAGTACCTCTACGAACGGCTCTTCGCCGACGCCGAGACCTCCTTCTGGCTCGACAGCGCCGACGCGCCGACCTGGCTCGCCCAGTGCTCCTACCTCGGCACCAGCGCCGGCGCCGACCGCTGCGTGCTCGAATACGACGTCGACACGGCCGAGATCGCGGTCAACCGCGGCGGCATCCACGGCGTCGAGCACAAGTCGATCTTCGACCTCCTGCACCGCGAGCTGGAGCGGATCGCGATCGAGCCGCCGCCGGAGCTGGAGCGCGGGCTCGTCGGCGGCTACGTCGGCTACCTGGGCTACGAGCTGAAGGCCGACTGCGGCTCGCCCAACGTCCACAGCTCCGACATGCCCGACGCGGCGCTGATGCTGGCCAACCGCGTCGTCGCCGTTGACCACGCCAACGAGCGCACCCACGTGCTGGCGCTGTGCCGCGAGGAGGACCCCGAGGCGGACCTGTGGCTGGAGGCGACCGAGGCGCTCTGCGCGGAGGCGATCGCCGCGCCGCCGGAGCCGGCGCCGCTGGCGCCACCGGAGGATCCAGGCGGCCACGTCGCCTTCCGCTGCGGGCGCGGGCGGGAGCGCTACCTCGCCGACATCCTGCGCTCGCAGGCCGAATTGGCGGCCGGCGAGTCCTACGAGGTGTGCCTCACCGACCAGATCTCGACCGACGCCAGCCCCGACCCCTTCGCGCTGTACCGGCAGCTGCGGCGCAGCAACCCCTCGCCGTTCGCCGCCTTCCTGCGCTTCGGCGAGCGGGCCGTGGTCAGCTCCTCGCCCGAGCGCTTCCTCTCCGTGGATCGCGGCCGGCGGGTGATGGCGCGGCCGATCAAGGGCACCACCTCGCGCTGCGAGGACCCGGCCGAGGACGAGGCGCGCCGCCGCGAGCTGCAGGAGGACGAAAAGACCCGCGCCGAGCACCTGATGATCGTCGACCTGCTGCGCAACGACCTCGGCCGCGTCTGCGAGGTCGACAGCGTCCGCGTCCCCGACCTGATGGTGGTCGAGCCCTACGCGACCGTGCACCAGGTGGTCTCGACGATCACCGGCGTGCTGGAGCCGCACCGCAGCCCGGTCGAGTGCGTGCGCGCCTGCTTCCCCGGCGGCTCGATGACCGGGGCGCCGAAGGAGCGGACGATGGAGATCATCGACGACCTCGAGGACGAGGCGCGCGGCGTCTACTCGGGGGCGATCGGCTACTTCGGGGCCGACGGCAGCACCGACCTCAACATCGTCATCCGGACGATCGTGATGCGGCCGGGGCGGACGACGATCGGCGCCGGCGGCGCGATCGTCATGCAGTCCGACCCGGTGGAGGAGTTCGAGGAGATCCTGCTGAAGGCGCGGGCGCCGATGGCGGCGATCGCCAGGACGGTCACCGGCAGCGAGGAGGCCGAGGCCTGGAGCGTCGACCTCGAGCCGGCGGCGAGCGGGGCGGGCACGCCATGAGCGAGCCGGCCCCGGTGAAGGCGGCGAGCCACTCCCCCTCCTGGAACGTCCGCGCGGCGACGCTCGAGGACGTGCCCGCGGCCGCCCACGCGGTCGGCGAGCTGCTGGAGGAGCTCGGCGGCCGGCGGCCCTCGGCCGAGGAGCTGGAGGCCGAGGCGCGGGCGCTCGTCGAGGACCCCGCGGTCGGCGCCCTGCTGATCGCCGAGGCGGGGGGCGAGCTGGTCGGCGTCCTCGCGGCGAGCTACGGGCGGGCGATGCACGTGCCGGGCCGCTACGTGGTGATCCAGGACCTCTGGGTGCACTCGGCCTGGCGCAGCCGGACGATCGGCGCCGACCTGCTGGCGGCGATCGACGCGGTGGCCCGCGAGCAGGGCCTGGCGCGGATCGAGGTCGGCCTGCCGCAGGAGAGCTTCGCGGCGATCCGGGCCACCGAGGCCTTCTACCTCGGCAATGGCTTCGTCTCGCTCGGAATCAGGATGCGGCGGCTGCTGTGAACCTGCTGGCGATCGAACAGCGCCGCGGCGGCGGCGACGCTTCCCTGTGGGTGCGCGAAGGAGACCGGCGGCTGCCGGGGCGAGACAGCAACCTGCGGCTCTCCGCGGTGCGCGACGGGCTGCTGCGCCACGAAGGCGTCCAGGCCGAGGTTGCGAGCGCCGGCGACGAGGAGCTCGAGAGCGTGCTCGGCGCCCTGCACGAGGCCGAGTACCTGCAGGCGCTGGCCGAGCTCGGCGGCGCCGCCGAGCCGGTGGTGATGGCGCAGTTCGCGCCGCCCGGGCTGGAGCCCGACATCCCCGTCCACGGGCGCCTGGTCGCCGCCGCGCGGGAGGGCGTGCGGACCTCGATCAGCGCCGCCGAGCGGACGCTGGCCGGCGAGCGCTTCACCTACGCCGTTTGCCGGCCGCCCGGGCACCACGCGGGCCCGGCCTTCCACGCCGGGTACTGCTACCTCAACAACGCCGCCGCGGCGGTGCAGGTGCTGCGCGAGGGCGGCATGGGCAGCCTCGGCGTGCTCGACCTCGACCTGC
>DASVWP010000251.1:0-2115 GCA_036393155.1 Solirubrobacterales bacterium
GGGGCTGCCCGACCCTCCCCCGCTTATTCCTGGGGAACGCCGAGATACGGAAGAGCGAATTCCGCGATTTTGCCGAACGCCGGCGCCGCCACCGACCCGCCGTAGATTTCCCCCTGCGGTTCGTCGACGATCACCGCGGCCAGGAACTGGGGGTGCTGGACGGGCGCCATGCCGATGAACGAGGCGATGTACTTGGTTTCCGAGTAGCCGCCGTTTTCGGCCACCTGCGCGGTGCCGGTCTTGCCGGCCAGCGTGTAGCCGGGGACGCTGACCTCCGAGGCGGTGCCTCCGGGGGCCAGCACGCCCTCGAGCATTTCCCGCACCTCGGTCGCCACCTTGGCCGAGATCACCCGGTGCCCCTTCGGCTCCTGGATCTCTTCTTCGCCCACCCGCTTGATCAGCTGCGGCGGTTTGAGGATCCCGTTGTCAGCGATCACCGTGTAGCCGGCGACCATCTGGATCGGCGTCACCGCCAGCCCCTGGCCCATCGGCAGGTTGCCCATCGTCGAGCCGGAGTACTGGCTGAGGCTGGGGACGATGCCTTTTTCCTCGCCCGGGAACTGGATCCCGGTCGGGCGGCCGAAGCCGAAGCGGTCGATCCATTTGCTGAACCGGGTCGCCCCCAGTTCCAGCCCGATCTTCACCGCGCCGACGTTCGAGGAACGGGCGAGGATCTGCCCCACGCTCATGGTTTCGGTGCCGCGTTCCTCGGCGTCTTTGATCGTCCGGTCGGCGACCTGGATCGTCGGCGGCAAGACGAATTCGGTGGTCGGCGTGACGACGCCTTCTTCCAGGGCGGCGGCGACGGTGAACGCCTTGAAGGTCGACCCCGGTTCGTAGTTGAGCCCGGTCGCCTTGTTCATCAGGTCTTCGTTGGTCACTTCGGAGAGGTTGGCGGGGTCGACCGGCGGCCAGTTCGCCATCGCCAGGACCTGGGCGCTGCGCGGGTCGACGACGATCGCCGTCGCCGACTTCGGCGAGTACGTTTCGCCCACGCCGGCCAGGACCCGTTCGGTTTCCTGCTGGATCACCGGATCGAGCGTCAGCTCGATGTCTTCGCCGTTGCTCGCCTCCTTGACGGTTTCGGTGCGGATCGGTTCGCCGAGTGCGTCGTTGACGATCCGCCGTTCGCCGTTTTCACCAGCCAGCACCGATTCCTCGCCCGCCTCCAGGCCCATCAGGCCCTGGTTTTCGGAGCCCACGGCGCCGATCACCTGCCCGGCCATGTCGCCCTGGGGGTAGGTCCGCCGGCTGTCGGGCAGCTCGCCGATCCCTTCCAGGTTCAGCGCTTTCACCCGCGCCGCCGTCTCCAGGCTGACTTTGTGGGCCAGGTAGGAGAAGCCGGATTCCACGGTCAGCGCTTCCAGCACTTCCCCCTTCTTCTCTTCCAGGATCGGGGCCAGCTTCGCGGCCGCCTCAGGCGGGTTCTTCACCTGGTAGGGAGTGGCGTAGATCGTCGCCGCGCTTTCCGAGGAGGCGAGCTTGTTGCCGCGGCGGTCGAGCAGGGACCCGCGCAGCCCCGGCACTTCGATCGTCTCGGTCTGCTGGGAGATCGCCTGGGAGGACAGCTGCGCCCCCTGCACGCCCTGCAGCCAGAAGGCGCGGCCGATGATCACCAGGAAGCAGAACAGGAAGCCGGCGAACAGCAACCCGATCCGGCGCTCGATCAGCCGCACCGGCGCCGGCTCCTAACCGCCCGCGCCGGCAAGGCGCTGGGCCGCGGTCTTGACGTCGCCGGGACGCGCTTCGATCACCTGGGGCTCTTCGGTGTTGGGCATCGAGAGGCCGAGCTGGGCCGCCTCGCTGCGGATCCGGCCGGTCCCGAACTTCTGCCCCTCGCGGCCGGCGAGGACCGAGTTCTCTTCTTCCAGCACGGTGATCTGCTGGTCGATCTTGCTCTGCGAGGCGGCGAAGCTGAGGGTGACGACGTTGAGCGCGACGATCCCGACCAGCAGCACGCCGAGGACGGCGATCCAGGCGCGGCCGCGGGTCATCCGCACCATCAGGCCCGAGTCGGGGAGCTGACGGACGGTGACCGCGGTGCGGCCGACCGCCAGCGGGATCAGCTGACCGGCGGCGGCGACCCGGTGGCGGGGCCGGGCGCGCTGGGGGGCA
>DASVWP010000252.1:0-2063 GCA_036393155.1 Solirubrobacterales bacterium
CAAAACACTCAAAAGCGAGCGAAGCGAGCGAGTTTTGAGAGGGGGGTCACGACCCCTCCCCACGACCAATAAATAGACTGCCGCCCCCGTGTTCAAGAAGGTCCTAATAGCCAACCGCGGCGAGATCGCCATCCGGGTCGCCCGCACCCTGAAGGAGATGGGAATCGCCTCGGTCGCCGTCTACTCGGAGATCGACCGCGACGCCCCCCACGTGCGCGAGGCCGACGAGGCGTTCCTGATCGGCCCCGCGGTGCCGGCCGAGAGCTACCTGAACATCCAGAAGATCATCGACACCGCGAAGGAGGCCGGCGCCGAAGCGATCCATCCCGGCTACGGCTTCCTGGCCGAGAACGCCGACATGGCGCGCGCCTGCGGCGAGTACGGGATCACCTGGATCGGGCCGCCGCCGGAGGCGATCGAGGCGATGGGCTCGAAGACCCGGGCGCGCGAGATCATGGAGCAGGCCGGGGTGCCGATCGTCCCCGGCTCCACCGAGGTCGCCAAGGACCTCGACGAGGCCCGCAAGCAGGCCGAGGAAGCCGGCTACCCGGTCGCCTGCAAGGCGGCGGGCGGCGGTGGTGGCAAGGGCTTCCGGGTCGCGATGACCCCCGACGACCTGCAGGAGGCCTACGAAGGCTCGGCCCGCGAAGGCGAGAAGTTCTTCTCCGACGCCCGCGTCTACATCGAGCGCTACCTCGAGGACCCGCGCCACGTCGAGGTCCAGGTGCTGGCCGACTCGCACGGCAACGTGATCCACCTCGGCGAGCGCGACTGCTCGATCCAGCGCCGCCACCAGAAGGTGATCGAGGAGGCCCCGGGCCCCCACGTCGACGCCGAGATGCGCGAGCGGATCGGCAAGATCGCCACCGACGCGGCGGCTGCGGTCGGCTACCGCGGCGCCGGCACGATCGAGGGCATGCAGGTCGGCGACGAGTACTTCTTCCTCGAGATGAACACCCGGGTCCAGGTCGAGCACTGCGTGACCGAGATGGTCACCGGCGTCGACATCGTCCGCGAGCAGATCCTGGTCGCCGCCGGCGAGCCGCTCTCGATCTCCCAGGAGGACGTCAGGCTGAACGGCTGGTCGATCGAGTGCCGGATCAACGCCGAGGCCGCGCACAAGAAGTTCGCCCCCGCCCCGGGGCCGATCGGCGATTCCTACCGAGAGCCGTCCGGGCCCGGCGTCCGCGTCGACTCCGGCGTCGAGGGCGGCTCCGAGGTGACGCCGATGTACGACCCGATGGTGGCCAAGCTGATCGTCTGGGACGTCGACCGCGAGAAGGCGACGCGGCGGATGCTGCGCGCGCTCTCCGAATACGACTCCGGCGGCCTCACCACCCTGATCCCCTTCCACAAGGCGATCCTGGCGACCGAGCAGTGGGCGAAGGGAGAGACCTGCCGCGACCTGATGGAGGACACGGACTGGCTGAAGTCGACCACGCCCACGACGGTCGAGGAGCCCGCCGTGGCGGAGGGGGCCGAACTCCTCACCCGCGACTACAAGGTCGAGGTCTCCGGCAAGCTGTTCGACGTGCGGGTGATCGGCGAGGCGGTTGCCGGCGCCGCGGCACCGGCCGCGAACGGCGGCCGCAAACCGCCGAAACGCGAGCGCAAAGCGGGTGGCGGCGGCGGGTCCTCGAGCGAGAAACTGACCTCGCCGCTGCAGGGCAGCGTCTTCAAAGTCGTCGTCGCGGAGGGCGCGACCGTCGAGGAAGGCGACCTGGTCTGCGTCATCGAGGCGATGAAGATGGAGAACGAGATCACCGCCCACCGCTCCGGCAAGGTCACCTCGCTGCCGATCAGCGAGGGCGCCGCGGTCTCCAGCGGCGACGTGCTCGCCGTCATCGAGTAGCACCCCACTTCGCGGTCGTCACGGTCAGGGCCGACGCCCCGCGCCTCCTAGACTGAAGGGGCATGGCCTCCGCCGCGAAGAACGCGCCGACGCGCGGGATGACCTGGCTCCCCGGCGGCTCCTTCCGCATGGGCTGCGACCGGTTCTACCCGGAGGAGCAGCCGGTCCACGCGGTCGAGGTGGACGGCTTCTGGATCGACGAGAAACCGGT
>DASVWP010000253.1:0-19372 GCA_036393155.1 Solirubrobacterales bacterium
GCTGCCAGCTCTGCAGCGCGGTCAGGCCGAGCTCGCCCAGCACGCCCGGCTCCTCGCCCCGCAGGTCGAGGAGCTGTCGCGCCGCGCGGTCCGAGGGCCGGCCGCGAGCGCTCGCCAGGAGGTCGACGTGCCCGTCGCCCCCGAGCGCGCGCTCCCGCGCCCGGCGCAGCAGCTCGACCAGCCGCGGGTCGCGGTTGACCCGGCGCGCGCCCGCGAGCAGCCGCTGCGCCGGGTTCCCGCTTGCCTCCCCGTCCATCCCGCCCGCGGCCGTCAGGCAGCTGCCGCGCCGCGCCCGCCCGGCCATGCCAGGCGCACGGCGCTCTTCACGGCGCCGCCGAGCAGCTTCGTCGCCCCGCCGAGCCCGCTCAGCACGACGTCCCTGGAGGGAAGCAGTGACCGCGCGCCGGAGTCCGGCAGCGACAGCCGGCCGATCTTCCTGACCACGCTGCCGAACTGCTGGTGCAGGGGGCCGACGTTGTAGGGGATGCCGTAGCGCTCGCAGATCTCCTGCACCTCGACCGAGATTTCCGCGTAGCGGTTGGCGGGCAGGTCGGGGAAGAGGTGGTGCTCGATCTGGAAGCTGAGGTTGCCGGACATCAGGTGGAAGAGCGGGCTGCCGCTGAGGTTGGCCGAGCCCAGCAGCTGGCGGTAGTACCACTCGCCGCGGGTCTCCTCCGCCGTCTCCTCCTCGCTGAACTCGTGCGTCCCTTCGGGGAAGTGGCCGCAGAAGATGATCGTGAACGCCCAGAGGTTGCGGACGACGTTCGCCGTAGCGTTGCCGGCCAGGGGGAAGACGAAGAGCGGTCCCGAGAGGGCCGGGAAGAGGACGTAGTCCTTCGCCGCCTGGCGGCGCACCTTGCGCCAGATCCCCTGCAGCAGCTCGCGCTTCTCGGCCAGGGTGGTCTCGCCGGCGGCGATCCGCTCGACTTCGAGGTCGTGCAGCGCCACGCCGTACTCGAAGAAGAGCGCGAGCAGGGTGGCCCAGAGGGGATTGCCCAGGTAGTAGGGCCGCCAGGGCTGGTCCTCGGACATCCGCAGGACCCCGTAGCCGATGTCGCGGTCCTTGCCGACGATGTTGGTGTAGGTGTGGTGCATGTAGTTGTGCGAGTGGCGCCACTGGTCGGCGGGGCAGGCGGTGTCCCACTCGAACCGCTTGCCCGAGAGCTTCGGGTCGTTCATCCACTCGTACTGGCCGTGCATCACGTTGTGGCCGATCTCCATGTTGTCGAGGATCTTGGAGACCGAGAGGGCGGCGGTGCCGGCGAGCCAGGCGGGCGGGAAGACGCCGGCCCACAGCAGCCCGCGGCCGGCGACCTCGAGCCCGCGCTGGGCCCGGATCACGCCGCGGATGTAGTTGGCGTCGCGCTCGCCGCGGTCGGCGAGGACGCGCTGGCGGATGGCGTCGAGTTCTTCGCCGAAGCTCTGCAGCTGCTCGGACGTCAGCGCGTGCCCGTCGCCGGGCGGAGCCGAGCTGGCGGGCGGAGTCGCGGCGGCGTTGGCTGGAGGAGTTGCGGTTACGGTCAAGGGGGTTCCTTTCGGCAGAGTCGTCTAGAGGTCGACGGTCAGGTCCCCGAGGGCGGCGGAGACGCAGAGCTGGATCTCCTCGTCGGGCGTCGAGGAGACCTCGCCGGTGATCAGGTTCTTGTGGGTGCCCGCGACCTTGCGGCAGGTGCAGGTGTGGCAGATGCCCATTCGGCAGCCGTGCTGCGGCTGCAGGCCCGCCTCCTCGGCCTGCTCGAGCAGGGAGGCGCCGCTGTTGACGACCTCGACGCCGGAGCCGGCGAAGCGGATCTCGCCCTCGCCGGGCTCACCGGCGGCGGCGAAGGTGGGCGGGAGGAAGCTCTCGACGTGCAGGCGGTGCTCGAGGCCGTTGGCCCAGGTGCCGCGGACCGCGTCGAGCAGGGCCGGCGGCCCGCAGGCGAAGGTCTCGGCCTCGGCGAAGCAGGGGTCGGACTGCGGCAGGTGCAGCGGGCTGAAGTGTCCGTCCGCCTCGCCCGCCCCCGGCGCCCGGGTGTAGGAGCGGATCAGCTGGAAGTTGGGATGTTCGGCGGCCAGCCATTCCAGCTCGCCGCGGTAGATCGCGCGGGCGGGGTCGGGGGCGTACTGGAGCAGGGCGACCGGCTCGCGGTAGCCCTCGGCGAACAGAGTGCGGAGGATCGCCATCAACGGCGTCATCCCGCTGCCGCCGCCGATCAGCAGGACCGCCTCGGGCCGCCGCTGGGGCAGGTGGAAGTCGCCTTCGGCCTGGGAGAGGCCGACGACCATCCCCGGCGCCGCGCGATCGGCGAGGAAGTTGGAGACCAGGCCCTCGGGGTGGCGCTTGACGGTGATCTCCAGCTCGCCGCCGCTGCCCTCCCGGCAGGCCGGCGAGTAGCAGCGCTGGTGGCGGACCCCGTCGATCTCGACCGCGAGGTTGACGAACTGCCCCGCCCGGAAGCCTTGCCAGGCGCGGTTGGGACGCAGCTTCAGGGTCACGCTGTCGGGGGTGCCCTGCTCCACCGCGACGACCTCGCCGCGGCCCTCGCCGGTGACGAGCAGCGGGTCGAGCTGTTCCAGGAAGCCGTCGACCCCGTGCGGCCCGGCGAAGGCATCGAGGAAGCGGAGCGTCGGTCGGCGCGTTCGCAGCTGCATGACGCAGAACAACGTAACACCAATTGACGTCACGTCAAGGAGCGAAACGTCACACAATGGTAGCCTCTCGCCCGCCGTGGCCGAGGAGGAGAACAACCTGACGATCGAAGAGCTGGCCGTCGAGACCGGGATGACGGTGCGCAACATCCGCTCCCACCGGGCCCGCGGGCTGCTGCCCGCCCCCGAGGTGCGCGACCGCGTCGGCTACTACGGGCCGCGGCACCTGGCGCGCCTGCGGATGATCCAGGAGCTGCAGGCCGACGGGTTCAACCTCAAGGGGATCGAGCGCCTGCTGAGCCAGAACGTCGGCGCCGCGGAGCAGTTCCTCTCCTTCCGCCGCGCGCTCGACGAGTTCGACGAGGAGCAGCCCTGCACCTTCACGCGGGAGGAGCTGGAGGCCCGCTTCGGGGACGACATCGAGGAGCTCCTCAAGGCGGCGACCTCGATCGGGGCGCTGGTGCCGGTCGAGGAAGGCCGCTTCGAGGCGCCGCTGCCCTCGCTGCTCGACGCCGCCGAGGGGGTGATCGCGGCCGGCGTCTCGCTCCACCACGCGCTGGCGGCGATCGGCAAGGTGCGCGAGCGCTGCCGCTCGATCTCCCGCGAGTTCGTCGGGCTCTTCCTCGAGGACATCTGGAAGCCCTTCGAAGCCGACGGCTACCCGGAGGAGCACTGGCCCGCGGTCCGCGCGGCCCTCGACCAGCTGCGCCCGCTCAGCCTGCAGGCGCTCGCCGCCGTGTACCGGATGACCCTCTCGGTCGAAATCGAAAAGGCGCTCGGCAAGCAGCTCGAGCGGATGGCCAGCCGCAAGAGCTGAGCCCGCGGCGAGGCGAAGCTCCCGCCCTCAGCGCAGGGGCCGCGCTGCCATTCTTGTTTCGATGTGGCTGCGCCGCACGATCCGTCTCGCCCCCCGGCCCCGCGGCTTCCACCTCGTCGACCGCGAGGTGCTGGAGGCGCTGCCCGAGCTCGCTGAGATCTCGGTCGGGATGCTCCACCTGCTTATCCAGCACACCTCGGCCTCGCTGACGCTGAGCGAGAACGCCTCGCCGGAAGTGCGGCGGGATCTCGAGAGCTGGTTCAACCGGGCGGTGCCCGAAGGGGCTCCCTACTGGACGCACACCCTGGAGGGCGAGGACGACATGCCGGCCCACGTAAAGGCTGCGCTGCTCGGCCCCTCGCTGACCCTGCCTGTCGGCGAGGGCCGGCTTCTCCTCGGCACCTGGCAGGGCATCTACCTCTGCGAGCATCGCGACCACGGCGGGCCGCGCACCGTGGTCGCCACCGCCTGGGGCAAGCCCGATTAGCAGGCGAATTCCCATCGCCAACAGCCGCCGTGACGTCCGCCGGTGGGAGCAGGATCCCGGTCCCCCGATGAGCGATCTCCTGCAGCGACCGATCAATCGCCGTGGCCTCCTGGCCGGGGCCTTCGCCGCCGGCGCCACGGCCGCGCTGGTCGGGCCGGCGGGCGCGCTGGCGACCTCGCCCGGCGATGCGGGCAAGACGGAGAAGCGGCCGGCGGCGACCTTCTTCGCCGAACCGGGCCTCAACTTCCAGATGCTCTTCGCGCTCGGCGCCGCCGGCTACGCCGCCTCGGAGGTGGGCGAGGTGCTGGCGACCTTCGACCGCATCCACGGCAAGGGGGACACCCTGCGCTCGGTCAACGAGGAGTTCCTGCGGCTCGGCCGCCAGCTGCGCCAGCGGGGCGAGAAGGAGCGGGGGGCGGGCCGCACCGACAGCGCCCGGCTCTGCTTCCTGCGCGCGGCGATGTACCTCGACCAGGCGCTCTTCTACGCGCTCGCCTCGAAGACGCCGACGCGCCACCACGAGGGCGTCCTGTACCGCGAGATGGAGGGTGCCTGGGCGAGCGCGGCCGCGCTCTTCAAGCCGCGCTTCGAGCCGGTGCGGATCCCCTGGGCCGGGGGCACGGTGCCCGGCTGGTTCCTCAGCCCCGGCTCCGGACGGCGGCCGACGGTGATCCTCAACAACGGCAGCGACGCCCAGAACATCGATATGTACGTCTACGGCGGCGCGGCGGCGCTCGAACGCGGCTGGAACGCGCTGATCATCGAAGGGCCGGGCCAGGGCGCGAACCTGTTCCTCCACAACCAGCCCTTCATCCCCGACTGGGAGCGCGTGATCACCCCGGTCGTCAGCTGGCTGCGCGCCCACCCGAAGGTCGAGAAGCGCCGCATCGCCCTGGCCGGTCAGAGCTTCGGCGGCTACCTGACCGCCCGCGCCGCCGCCTTCGAGCACCGGCTCGCCGGCCTGGTCACCGACCCCGGCGTGACCGACGCCTTCATCAGCTGGAGCGAGAACCTGAAGGCGCTACTGCCGCTCCTGAACCACGGCAAGAAAGCCGAATTCAACGAGTACTGGAAGAAGTACGTGATCGACCAGGCCGACGAATACGAGCGCGTGGGGCTGGAAAAGCGGCTCGAGATCTACGGCAACGGCAGCACCTACGACCAGCTCAAACTGGCCCAGAAATTCAAGCTGAAGCGCGGGGTCGCCCGCCGCATCAGCGCTCCCACCGCGATCCTCTCGCCGGAGCTGGAGCAGTTCTTCCCCGGCCAGCCGGAGACGCTCCACGGCTGGCTCGGCAAGCGCGGCACCCTGGTCAAGTTCACGGTCGCCGAGGGCGCCGAGTACCACTGCGAGCCGATGGCGCCGCAGCTGCGCAACGAACGGGTCTTCGACTGGCTCGAAACCCACGCCCTGCGCTCGCCGCGCTAGGCCTGGGTGACCCCGGCGTCCTCGCCGCGCCTGGCGGCGGACGCCATCGCCCGCTCGACCGCCTCGACGTCGCGGACCGCGCCGGTGTCGGCGGAGGTCGCCATCGCCGCGTAGGCCCGCAGGGCGGGGGAGACCTCGCGCTCGCGGGCCAGCGGCGCGTAGCCGCCGGTCCCCAGCAGCGCCTCGCGGCGCCGCTCCAGCTCCTCCGGGGATACCTCGAGCTCGATCGTCCGCGCGGGGATGTCGATCGCGATCGGGTCGCCGTTCTCGACCAGGGCGATCGCCCCGCCGCTCGCGGCCTCCGGCGAGACGTGGCCGATCGAGAGCCCCGAGGTGCCGCCCGAGAAGCGGCCGTCGGTGATCAGCGCGCACTCCTTGCCGAGGCCGCGGCCCTTCAGGTAGGAGGTCGGGTAGAGCATCTCCTGCATCCCCGGGCCGCCCTTCGGGCCCTCGTAGCGGATCACCACCACGTCGCCGGGCTTGACGCCGTCGCCGAGGATCAGCTCGACCGCCTCCTCCTGGGACTCGACGACGACCGCCGGGCCGCGGAAGCGGAGGATCGACTCGTCGACGCCGGCGGTCTTCACCACGCAGCCGCGCTCGGCGAGGTTGCCGTAGAGGATCGCCAGGCCGCCGTCGGCCGAGTAGGCGTGCGCGACGTCGCGCACGCAGCCCTCGGCGGCGTCGAGGTCGAGCGACTCCCAGCGCTCCGACTGCGAGAAGGCGCTGGCCGAGCGGCGGCAGCCGGGCGCGGCGTGGAAGAGGTCGACGGCGATCTCCGCCGGGCGCTCGCCGCGCACATCCCAGGTCCCCAGCCACTCGTCCATGGAGGACGCGTGGACGGTCCCGACCCCCTCGTTCAGCAGGCCGCCGCGGCGCAGCTCGCCGAGGATCGCCGGGATGCCGCCGGCCCGGTGCACGTCCTCCATCAGGTAGCTGCCGTTCGGCGCCACCTTGCAGATGCAGGGCACCCGCCGCGAGAGCTCGTCGATGTCGCGCATCGTGAACTCGACGCCGGCCTCGCGGGCGGCGGCCAGCAGGTGCAGGACGGTGTTGGTCGAGCCGCCCATCGCGATGTCCAGCGTCATCGCGTTCTCGAACGCCTCGCGGGTGGCGACGCTGCGCGGCAGGACGCTCTCGTCGTTCTCCTCGTAGTGGCGGCGGGCGATCGAGACCACGGCGCGCCCGGCGTCCTCGTAGAGGCGCCTGCGCGCGGTGTGGGTGGCCAGGGTCGAGCCGTTGCCCGGCAGCGAGAGGCCGAGCGCCTCGGTCAGGCAGTTCATCGAGTTGGCGGTGAACATCCCCGAGCAGGAGCCGCAGGTCGGGCAGGCGGCCTCCTCGAGCCGCTCGACGTCGGCGTCGGAGACCGCGTCGGCGACGGCGTCGGCGATCGCCGTGATCAGGTTGACCCGCTTGCGCACGGTGCCGTCCTCCAGTACCGCGGTGCCGCCCTCCATCGGGCCGCCGGAGACGAAGACCGTGGGGATGTTCAGCCGCAGCGCCGCGTTCAGCATCCCCGGCGTGATCTTGTCGCAGTTGGAGATGCAGATCAGCGCGTCGGCGCAGTGGGCGTTGACCATGTACTCGACGCTGTCGGCGATCAGGTCGCGCGAGGGCAGCGAGTAGAGCATCCCGCCGTGGCCCATCGCGATCCCGTCGTCGACGGCGATCGTGTTGAACTCGCGCGGCACCCCGCCGGCCTCCCAGATCGCCTCTGCGACCACCTCGCCGACCGGCTTCAGGTGCGTGTGGCCGGGGACGAACTGGGTGTAGGAGTTGGCGACGGCGACGATCGGCTTGCCGAAGTCCTCGCGCTCCATCCCGGTCGCCCGCAAGAGCGCCCGGGCGCCGGCCATGTTGCGGCCGTGGGTGACGGTGTGAGAGCGCAGCGTCGGCATCGCTGGAAAGTTACCGGCTGAGATTTCACTCGGATAGCGGTTGAAACCTCAGCCACTCCTCCGCCTGGACTGCCCCCTCTACCCGGGCGGGCGCAGGTCCTCGACCGTGAAGCCGAAGCGCTCCGCCAGGCGGGCGGCGATCAGCGAGCGGTGGCAGGCCTCGGGGTCGCGCTCGACGCAGAACAGGGCGGCGCGGCTGGAGCCGATCCAGTTGACGATCGGCTCCAGGTCGGCCCGGTCGAGGATCTGCGCCGTGTAGCCGCTCGCGTACTCGGGCGCCAGGCGGGTGCGGGAGCGTTTGCCCTCGCCGCGCCGGGCGTCCTCGCGGTACTGGGCTTCGCGCAGCTCGGTGGTCGGCGCCAGCTCCGGCAGGTGGGAGTAGCCGACGCCCGCCTCGGTCAGCGCCGCCTGCAGGCGCTTCGCGTTCGCCCAGGCGTACTCGCCGCCCCGCACGCCGCGGCGCTGGCGGACGTCGAGTAGGAGGTCGATCCCCGCCTCGCCGAGGGTTGCCAGGAAGCTCCCGCGGTCGAATCCGTAGACGCCGATCGTCGCGATCGCGGGCACCCCGACAGTCTGGCGGCTCGCCCCTGCGGGCAGCCGGGGGAGCCGGGCATCGCCGCGGCCCCGCTCAGCGCAGGCGCGCCCGGAAGCAGTGGGTGACGTAGGGGAGATCGAAGCCGCCGCCGCCCGCCAGCGCCGGCTCGCTCTGGACCAGCTCCCGCACGCCGGCGAGGATCGACTCGCGCTCGGCCTTCGGGGCGGTGATCACGTAGCTGCGCGAGCGCACCATCTCCACCAGCAGCTCGAGGTCCATCGGCCGGCTCCACCGCACGTCCAGCTTCTCGGTCGGGCCGAACGGCGGGCCGATCGTCACCTCGCCCTCCAGCGCCAGCTCGGCGCCGCTCTTGTGCATCACCTCGGTCAGCCGCCGCACCCACTCGCGGCTTTCGTCGCGCAGGTTCCAGACCAGGCCCAGCGTGCCGCCGGGTCGCAGCACCCGCGCCACCTCGGGCAGCGCCCGCTCCTCATCGACCCAGTGCCAGGCCTGGGCGACGAGGACGGCGTCGACGCTGGCGTCGGGGAGCGGGATCTCCTCCGCGCTCCCCTCCAGCGCCCGCACCTCGGGCAGCGCCGCGGCGAGCACCGCCCGCATCTCCGCCAGCGGCTCGACCGCGGTCGTCGCCAGCCCGCGCGCGGCGAGCAGGCGGGTCAGCTTGCCGGTCCCGGCGCCCAGGTCGAGCACGTCGCGCGCGCCCTCGGGCACCAGCCAGTCGACCGCCGCCTCGGGATAGCTCGGCCGCGAGCGCTCGTACTCGCCGGCGGCGGCACCGAAGGAGCGGGCGTGCTCGGGATTGCGGCCGGAGTTCACCGGGCGGGATGATGTCGCAAGTGAGCGTTCGCACCCAGCCGAGCCTGGAGGAGCTGCGCGAGGTCCGCGCGGCGATCGCCGACACCGTGAAGACGACGCCGGTGTTCAGCCTCTCGGAGCTCTCGCGTCGCTGCGGCGGGACGATCGCGATCAAGGCCGAGAGTCTGCAGCGCACCGGCTCCTTCAAGCTGCGCGGCGCCCTGGCGAAGCTGCGCGACCTCGACGCCCGGAGCTGCCGCGGCGTCGTCGCCGGCAGCGCCGGCAACCACGGCCAGGCGCTGGCCTACGCGGCGCGGGCCCGCGGCATTCCCTGCACCGTCTTCATGCCACTGGAGGCGCCGGTCTCCAAGGTTGCCGCCGTCGAGGCCTTCGGCGCCACCGTGCGCCGGCCCGCCGCGACCGTCGACGAGTGCGTCGAGGCCGCCGAGCGGCTGGCCGAGGAGGAGGGCCTCACCTTCGTCCACCCGTTCGACGACATCGAGGTGATCAAGGGCCAGGCCGGGGTGGGCCTGGAGATCGACGAGCAGGTGCCCGACGTGGCGCAGGTCGTGGTGCCGGTCGGCGGCGGCGGCCTGGTCAGCGGCGTCGCCCTGGCGCTCAAGCAGAGCCGCCCGGGGGTCCGCGTGGTCGGGGTCCAGGCCGAGGGCTGCGCGCCCTTCCCCGAGTCGCTGCGCGAGCGCCGGCCGGTCGCGATCGGGACCCCCTCGACGATCGCCGACGGGATCGCGGTGAAGCGCCCGGGCGAGCTGACCCTGGGGCTGGTCTCCGAGTGGGTCGACGAGGTCGTGACCGTCGACGACGACGCGATCGCCGAGGCGATGGTGCTGCTGGTCGAGCGGGCGAAGCTGGTCTCCGAGGGGGCCGGCGCGGCCAGCGTCGCCGCCCTGGCCAGCGGCGCGGTCGCCCCGGCGGCCGACGGGACCACGGTCGCCGTCCTCTCCGGGGGCAACGTCGACGCCCGCGTCCTCGCCGCGGTGATCAACCGCCACCAGACCAGCATCGGCCGCCGCACCCGGGTCTTCACCCGGGTTCCCGACCGCCCGCACGGCCTCGCGGACCTGCTGCAGGCGGTGGCCGACGCCGGCGGCAACGTGATCGACGTGATGCACGTGCGCGACGGGGTCGCCCTCAACGTCGACGAGACCGGGGTCGAGCTGGTGATCGAGACGCGCAGCCCCGGCCACCGGCTGGAGCTGCTGGAGCGGGTCCGCGAGGCGGGCTACGCGCTCACCGAGATGAGCTGACGAGCGCCGCCGCCGCGGCCTCGATCTCGGCCAGCGTCGAGGCCTCGCGGACGGAGGCGATCCCGGCCGCCGCGGCCCGCTCGGGGCCGAGGGCGTCGGCGCCGACGATCGCGTGCAGCGGCCGGCCGGCGCGGGCGCAGCGGGCCGCCAGGGTCCCCACCGCCTTGCCCTGCAGGCTCTGCTCGTCGAGCCGCCCCTCGCCGCAGATCGCCGCCGCGGCGAGGGCGAGCCGCTCGTCGAAGCCGACGCGGTCGAGGACGTACTCGGCGCCCGGCCGCAGCCGGGCGCCGAAGGCCGCCATCAGGCCCCCCGAGAGACCGCCGGCGCAGCCGCCCATCGCCACCCCCCGCGGATCGCGCGGCAGCTCGGCGGCGAGCTCCTCGAGGCGGGCGCTGAGGCGCGCCACCGCCGCGGGGTCGGCTCCCTTCTGCGGCGCGAAGACGCGGGCCGCGTCTTCGAACGGGGTGCGCACGTCGCAGAGCACCTCGAGGACGGCGCCGCCGGGAACCCCGCCGGCCTCCCGCAGTGCCTCGATCGCCCCGCGGCCGCCGTCGGTGGTGGCGCTGCCCCCGGCGGCGACGAGGACGGTGCGGGCCCCGGCGCGCAGCGCGGCGGCGATCAGCTCGCCAGTCCCGCGGCTGTCGGCGCGCTCGGGGTCGCGCTCGCCGGGCGCCAGCAGCGCCAGCCCCGAGGCGGCGGCCACCTCGACCACCGCCGTGCCGCCGTCGCCGAGCAGCGCGAAGCGCGCCTCCAGTGGCCGGCCCAGCGGGTCGTGGGCGGCGGCCTCGACCCAGCGCCCGCCCTCGCCGCCGATCAGCGCCGCCGCCGTGCCTTCGCCGCCGTCGCCGATCGGGCAGGGGTCGGCCTCGCCGCCGGCCGCCGCCACGCCCCGCGCCATCGCCGCCGCCACCTGCGGTGCCTCGAAGGTCCCCTTGAAGGAGTCCGGGACGAGCAGGAGGCGAGGGGCGCTCATGGCGGTATCCAACCGCAGCGAGCCGGTCGAGAGGCAATCCTGACCAGTATCATCAAGAAATGGCAGCCGCCGCGAAACCGCGCAGCGCCGACCCCTGGCGCGACACCGACGTGATCGACGCCCGCGCGCCGCGCTTCAACCAGACCGTGGTCGGGGTCTTCGCCCTCGCCGGGGCGCTGCTCGGCTGGCCCGTCCTCTGGGCGCTGATGAGCGTCCAGCTGGCGCTCGGGCTCACCCTCGGGCGCCGCTTCTGCCTCTCCTGCCTCGCCTACTTCACGCTGATCCAGCCGCGCTTCGGCGAGGGGGAGCTCGAGGACTCCCGCCCGCCGCGGCTGGCCAACGTGATGGGCGCCGTCTTCCTCGCCGCCGCCGCGCTCGCCTGGTGGCTTGGCGTGCCCGTCCTCGGCACGGTGCTGGGGTCGCTGGTCGCCGCGCTGGCCCTGTTGGCCGCGTTCAGCGGCTTCTGCACCGGCTGCGAGATCTACAAGCTCAGCGCCCGCTTCCGCGGCATCTCGCCCCGGCACCACAGCCACATCGAGCCCGCCGATCTCGGCGGCGCCCTCGGCCCGCGCACCTACGTCGAGTTCACCCACCCGCTCTGCTCGGAGTGCGGCGAGTGGGAGCGGCGCCTGTCGCGCGAGCCCGACCCGCTGGTCAAGGTCGACGTCCGCGACCGCCCCGACCTCGCCCACAAGTACGGGATCGCCGTCGTCCCGACCGTCTTCGCGGTCGCCGCGGACGGCGAGGTGCTGTCCCGCCTCGCCCCCTGACTCTCCTAGACTCCGCCCCCGTGTCCCTGCACCGCCACTCCACCGAGTCCGACCGCCTGCTGGCCTACGTGGAGATCCCGAAAGGGAGCCGCAACAAGTACGAGTACGACGAGGCCTCCGGCCACGTCATCCTCGACCGCTTCCTCTCCTCCTCGGTCGTCTACCCGGTCGACTACGGCTTCCTGATCGGCCACCGGGGCGAGGACGGCGACCCGCTGGACTGCCTGGTCTGCGTCTCGGAGCCGACCTTCCCCGGCTGCGTGATCCCGGTCAACCCGGTTGCCCTGTTCAAGATGAGCGACAAGGCGGGGATCGACGACAAGATCGTCTGCGTGCCCGTCCGCGACCCCGGCTGGTCGGAAGTCGAGGACCTCGACGACCTCCCGGGTCAGCTGCTGCTCGAAGTCGAGCATTTCTTCAACGTCTACAAGGACCTCGAACACGAGACCGTGGTCACCGACGGCTGGCGCCCCCTGGCTGACGCCCGGGAGACGATCGAGCAGGCGCGGCTGCGCGAGGCCGAGCGCGGACCCGGCTCGGTGGACTAGCGGACCCTCAGTGCGCCTTTAGACTGGATCTCTAATCTGATCGGCCCCAAGCAGCAGCCGGTGCAGGCCCGCTGTCGGAAACCGGAAGGAACGCTCATCACTGACAGCGACTACACCGCCGGCATGCCCGCTGCCGGGAGCCCGGTCGATCGGATCGCCAACGCGGCGGTCACCGTCGTCCCGCTGGTCCTGATCGCGGTCGCGATCCAGCAGTCGTGGGGCGGCCTGCTGGTCTGGCAGGACGTGCTCGTCTTCTTCGCCACCCTGATTCCCTTCGGCTTCGGGATCACGGTCGGCTTCCATCGCCTCTTCACCCACCGCTCGTTCAAGACCAGCCGCCCGATGCGGTTCCTCTGGGCGGTGCTCGGCTCGATGGCCCTCGAGGGCCCGGTTATCGAGTGGGTCGCCTACCACCGCCGTCATCACCGCTTCTCCGACTGCGAGGGAGACCCGCACAGCCCGCACGGTCACGGCAGCGGCCTGCTCGGCGCCCTGCGGGGCCTGTTCCACGCCCACGTCGGGTGGGTCCTGTTCAGCGACGAGTCGGCCGAAGAGGAGCGCTACGCGCCGGACCTGCTCGCCGACCCCGTCGTCCGCTTCGTCGACCGCACATTCCTGCTCTGGGCGGTGGCCGGGCTGGCCCTGCCCTTCGGTCTCGGGGTGGCGCTGACCGGCAGCGTCTTCGGTGGGCTCATGGGCCTGCTGTGGGGCGGTGCGGTGCGGATCTTCTTCCTCCACCACATCACCTTCTGCGTCAACTCCCTCTGTCACTTCTTCGGTCGCCGCAGCTTCGCCACGACGGATCATTCCCGCAACCTGGCCTGGCTCGCGCCCTTCACCTTCGGCGAGGCCTGGCACAACAACCATCACGCTTTCCCCACCTCCGCCAGGCACGGTCTCGGCCGCGCCGAGCTCGATCCCTCGGCGGCGCTGATCGCGGCGATGGAGCGCCTCGGCCTGGCCTGGGACGTGGTGCGGATCCGGCCCGAGCGCCTCGCGGCCAAGGCGGTCGGCGGCGCTCAGTAGCGCGGCGGCTCGCGCAGTTCGCGTCGTTCTTCTGCCACCGGGGCGCGTTCGGCGGGCACCTGTTCCGCGGGCACCACCGCTTCGCGGCGGCGCTTCGACCAGATCGCTTCCTGGAAGAAGGAGAGGACGAGCCCGACGGCACCGGCGATCATCAGGATCAGCCCGACCGTGTCGATGCTGATCCCTTCGACGTGCAGGTTGGTCGCGTAGCGCAGGATCGCGCCCACGGCGATCAGGAATATGGCTGCGGCAATGGTCATGCCGCCCTCTTACCCCCGGGGCCGGCCGAAAAAACAAAACGATCCCTAAGCGGCGCCGGTGGCGACCGCTGTACCGCCCAGCGTCGACTCGCGCGGCAGCAGCTTGGTCGGGATGAAGCGGTGGCGGGGCCGCGGTTCGACCCCCTCGACGAGGTCGATCAACATGTTCGCCGCTTCTTCCCCGATCTGCTCGGGGTTGAGCGCCAGCGTGGTCAGCGGCGTGGCGGCGTGGCGGGCGGCGTAGCTGTCGGTGCAGCAGGCGACCCGCAATGCGCCCGGCACCTCGATCCCCCGCGTTTCGGCCGCCATCAGGGCGCCGATCGCCAAGCGATCGAGGGAGGCGTAGATCGCGTCGGGCGGTTCGGGGCCGTCGAGGAGCGACCTCGCGGCCTCGAAGCCCGCCGGCTCGGTCAGGTCGCGGGCCATCACGATCCGCTCCTCGCACGCGCGGGCGGCGCACCACTCGACGTAGCCGCGGCGCATGTCGGCGACGTAGGAGGCCGGGTAGGAGGGGAGGACGAGGGCGATCCGCTCGGCGCCGACCTCGGCGAGGTGGTCGAGCACGCTCCGCATGCCCTCGATGTGTTCGTTGTCGATCCAGTAGCCCTCTTCCTCCTCCGCGGCGACGTCGACCGGGCGTCCCGTGGTGACGATCGGCGTCCTCTGGCTGCGCAGGTAGTCCAGCGAGCGGTCGCCGGGCACCGGGTCGACGACGATCGCCCCGTCGAGCGGCAGGTGGTGGAAGACGTCCTCGTTGTCGGCGACGGGCGGGAGCGCCGCGAGGGCGAAGCCCCGCGCCAGGGCGGCGGTCGTCGCGTAGCGGATCAACGAGGCGAAGTAGTCGAAGTCCCCGAGCTGGAAGGCCAGCTCGGGCTCCTGGGAGACGGTCAGGGCGACCAGGCCGGTGCGGCCACCGGCGAGGTTGCGAGCGTTGACGTTCGGTCTGTAGCCGAGCCGGTCGGCGATCTCCCGCACGCGCTCGCGGGTCTCGGTCGGCAGCCGACCTTTGCCGTTGAGGGCGTGCGAAACCGTCGTGATGGACACCCCCGCCGCCGCGGCGACGTCCTTTATTCCGATCTTGCCGCTCACACTGGAAAATTTACCTCAAGGGTCTTGACAGGAAAAAGCATTTGCCTCTAAGCTGCCTTAGCAGTTGCAAAAACGCTTTGTCACTCGTGTTTATAAATAGCACCGCTAACTGCTCGGAGGCGCCACCTTTGAACCCGAATCCCCCTGATCCGACGATGTGGGAGGGGCTCCTCCACGCCGGCCTGGCCGGCTCCTTCATGGGCTTTCCGCACGTCCGGCCCGAAGCCGACGCACTGCGGCAGGCCGGGGCGAAGGCGGCAATCTACGGCATCCCCTTCGACGCCACCTCGGTCAGCCGCAGCGGCGCCAACTACGGGCCCCGCGGCATGCGCGAGATCTCCTGCCAGTTCCTTCCCTACAACGCGACCCTCGACTTCGACCTCGGCGACGCCCTCTCGCCGGTCGATTGCGGCGACTGCAACCTGGCGCTCGCCAACCCGGCGGTCACCTTCGAGCGCGCCAAGGCGGATCTGCTCGAGATCCTCCGCGCCGGCGCCCTGCCGGTCGTCCTCGGCGGCGACCACTCGGTGACGATCCCGGCGGTCTGGGCGGTGCGCGAGCACGTCGCCAACCCCGGCCTGATCTTGGTCGACACCCATCTCGACACCGCCTCCGACGTCAACGGCGAAGAGCTCAACCACTGCTGCCCGATCGCCCGCGCGATCGACTGCGGATTCGACCCCGAGCGCACCGTGCTGATCGGGATGTCCGGATGGATGAACCCGAGGAGCGAGCGCGAATACTGCCGCGAGCGGGGGATCCGGGTGATCTGGCTGGAGGAAATCTGGGAAAAGGGCACCGCCTGGGCGGTGCAGACCGCGAGCGCGATCGTCCGCGACGGCACCGACGGCGTCTACCTGACCTTCGACATCGACTCGATGGACGCCGCCCACGCCGCGGGCACCTGCGCGCCGACCCCCGGCGGGCTGAGCAGCCGCGAGGCGATCGAGCTGGTTCGCGGCCTGGCCGCCGGCGGCCTGCTGGGGCTCGACGTCGTCGAGGTCGCTCCCAGCCTGGAGGCGACCGCCAGCTCGGCGACCAGCCTGATCGGCGTCCGCATCGCCCTCGAGGCGATGGCCTTCCACGCGGGAGCCTCGCTCTAGGTGCTGGCGCTGCTGGGACAGCTCTCGCCGGCCCCGGGCGCGCCGATCGCCAACGCGGCGCGAGTCGCCCACTCGATCGGCGAGTACCCACAGGCCGACCTTGCCGTCTTCCCGGAGCTCTTCGTCAGCGGCTACCGGCTCGACGACCTGGCCGAGGTCGCCGTGGATGCCGACGGGCCGGAGCTCGATTTCGTCGCCAAGGCCGCCGCCCGCGCCGGCACCGCGGCGATCGTCGGCTTCGTCGAAAGCTCCGGCTCGGGCTTCTACAACGCGGTTGCCTGCTTCGACTCCGGCGGCGAGCTGGCGGGCGTCTACCGCAAGGTGAAGCTGTTCGGCCGCGAGCGCGAGGCCTTCCTGCCCGGCCGCCGGATGCTGCTGGTCGAGCTGGCCGGCCGGGTGGTGGCGCCCCTGGTCTGCTTCGACATGGAGTTCCCCGAGCTGGCCCGGGCGGGCGCCCTCGCCGGCGCCGACCTGCTGGTCTCCCTCGCCGCCAACATGGACCCCTTCGGGCGCGAACACCGGCTCCACGCGCAGGCGCGGGCGCTGGAGAACCGGGTCCCCCTCCTCTACGCGAACCGGACCGGGCAGGAGAGCGGCTTCGCCTTCACCGGCGAGAGCTGCTCGGTCGATCGCGACGGCGTCGTCCTCACCCAGGCCGACGGCCGCGAGGAACGCGTCCTGCTGGCCGAGGTCGGTGCCGCCGGAGCGACCGACGCGCGTGTTGAGTATTTGGCCTTCGAACCGTCTCGTCCCTGCGTTGAAGTACAGGCGAAGAGTCACTCTCGAGGAGGAGCCAGATGAGCAACGGGGAGGCCGGTGTGGTCGGCAGGGCCGCGCCGCAGGTGTTCACCAGGAAAGCCACGGGACTGGTCCGCGAGGGGCGGACCCTCGACGCGCTCTTCTACAACGTGATGTGGTCGAGCGTGGCGCTGACCTTCGCCTTCTTCTGGCTCCTCTACTCCTTCTACTACAACGGCTCCAACGCGATCCTCGCCTTCGCGATCGCCGCGCTCCTGGGGCTGCCGGGCGCCTTCCTCTACGCGATGCTTACCCAGATCATGCCCCGCACGGGCGGCGACTACGTGTTCAACAGCCGCGCCCTGCACCCGGCGATCGGGTTCGCCGCCAACGCCAGCTACTGCTTCTGGCTGGCGGTCGTCTACGGGCTCTACACCACCTACTTCGCGGCCTACGGGATCGGCGCCTTCGCCAACATGATGGCCGGCTACACCGGGGCCCACGGCTGGGTCACCTTCGGCGAATGGTTCTCCACCGAAGCCGGCCTGTTCATCACCGGCACCGTGGTGATCCTGCTGTCGGCCGCGATCTTCCTGATCGGCGGCGTGCGGCTCTTCTTCCGCCTCCAGGTCGGCGGCTTCGTCCTCTACATGGTCGGCGCCTTCCTGCTGCCGATGCTGATCGGCCTCTTCGGCTCCGAAAGCGGCTTCATCTCCAACTTCAACGAATACGGCGCCAACCTCGGCGTCCAGCACGCCTTCGCGGCGATGCAGCACTCGGCGAAGGAAGCCGGCTTCGCGAGCTCGGGCTTCGACTTCGAAGCGACCCTGAAATCGGTCTCCGTCTTCTGGTTCATCTTCGGCTTCGTCTACTCGAGCAACTACTTCGCCGGCGAGATCAGGCTGCGGAAGCGGACCCACATGCTCTCGATCCCGGGGGCCCTCGCCGTCTGCGGCATCGTGCTGCTGGTGCTGACGCCGCTCTTCACCCACGTCGTCGGCTACGCGACCAACGGCGCCTTCGGCTTCGCCGAACCGGCGTCCTACGGGTTCACCAACTACCCCGCCTACCCGGAGCTGATGGCGATCGCCTCCGGCAGCCCGGTGCTCGGCGGGATCGCGATCCTCGGCTTCAGCGTCGGGCTGCTGATCTGGCTGCCGCAGACGATGCTGCTGATCAGCCGCAGCATGTTCGCCTGGTCCTTCGACCGGATCATGCCCCAGAAACTCTCCTACGTGGAGCCGCGCTCGCACTCGCCGGTGGTGGCGATCGGGATCGTCACCGTGCTGGGCATCATCAGCAGCGCGATCTACGCTTTCACCGATTGGTTCAGCACCCTCTCGATCCTCCTCGGCCTGACCCTGACGCTGCTGGTCACCGCGACCGCCGGGATCGTCCTGCCCTACACCCAGAGGGCGATGGTCGAGAACTCCCCCTACAACCGCCGGGTCGGCGGCATCCCCCTGCTCTCGCTGGTCGGCGCCCTCTCGCTGCTAGGGTTCGCGGCGGCGACCGCGATCCTGCTCTGGGACCCGGGCTCGGGCACCAGCCTCGCCCACAACCCCGGCAAGCTGTGGCTGGCGCTCGGCGTCTACGTCGTCGCCTTCGCCGTCTACTTCATCTCCCGCCAGATCCGCCGCTCGCAGGGGATCGACATCGAACTGGCCCACGTCGAACTGCCGCCGGAGTAAGCCGCTGAGCGATGGGCCTGTTCGGCAGGAACAAGGAGGAGAGGGGAGAGCGGCTGCGGCTCTACTACGCCTCCGACATCCACGGCACCGAGGTGCTCTGGCGGAAGTTCCTGCGGGCGCCCGAGGTCTACAAGGCCCAGGTCCTGGTGATGGGCGGCGACCTCACCGGCAAGGCGGTGGTGCCGCTGGTTGAGGCCGGGGACGGGCGGCGCGAAGCGCAGCTGTTCGGCGAGGCCGTCAGCGCCGAGGGCGAGGAGCAGATCCACGAGCTCGAAGACCGGGTGCGGGCCAATGGCATGTACCCCCACCGGATGAGCGGCGAGGAGCTGGAGCGGGTCCGGGAGCTGCCCGAGGAGGAGCGGGAACGCTGGTTTGAGGGAGTGATGCTGGAGACCTTCTCGCGCTGGCTCGCCCTGGCGCCGGAGCGGCTGGCGCAGAGCGAGGCCCGCTGCTTCGTGATGCCCGGCAACGACGACCCGCCGGGCGTCGACGGGGCGATCGAGAGCGCCGAGCGGATCGAGGCCTGCGACGATCGGCTGGTGCGGTTCGGCGACTACACGATGCTCTCGCTCGGCTACTCCAACGTGACGCCGTTCGACTCGCCGCGCGAGCTTCCCGAGCAGGAGCTGGGGGAGCGGATCGAGGCGCTGGCCGGGCAGGTCGAGGAGATGTCCCGCTGCGTCTTCAACCTCCACGTGCCGCCGTATGACTCGGGCCTCGACACGGCGCCGGAGCTGGACGAGGACCTGACCGTGGTCACCGTCGCCGGGCAGGTCAGCATGGCGCCCTGCGGCTCGGTCGCGGTGCGCGAGGCGATCGAACGCCACCAGCCGCTGGTCTCGCTGCACGGCCACGTCCACGAGTCGCGCGCCGCCAACCGCATCGGCCGCACGCTCTGCATCAACCCCGGCAGCGATTACCACACGGGTCGCATCTCCGGCTGCCTCGTCCACCTCGACGGCGAGAAGGCGAATTACCAGTTCGTGGTCGGCTGAGGACGCGCGCGGGAAGATGGAGGCGATGGCACCGGAGGCCGATCTCACCGCCGAGGCGCTGCGGCTCCTCTCGAGCATCGAAGCCGAGGCGATCGAGGCGCGGCTGCTCGGCGGGATGGCGATCCGGCTGATCGCCGGCGAGCGCTTCGACCCCGCCTTCGAGCGCGAGATCGCCGACCTCGACTTCATCGCCGCCCGCGGCGCCGGCCGCCGCCTGGCCGAGCTGCTGGCGGCCAGCGGCTATGAGCCCGACGAGCGGTTCAACGCCCTCAACGGGGCGCGGCGGCTGCTCTTCCTCGACCCCGCG
>DASVWP010000254.1:0-3062 GCA_036393155.1 Solirubrobacterales bacterium
AAGCGACGGGCGATCAGCTCCGCCGCCTCGGGGCTGAGCGGGCTCAGCGGCTTGATTTTGGTCTGTGGGGTCATCTCTGTTATTGTACCGTCTACAACTGTAAAGTTGTTAATTTGTAGACTTGTTGCAAGGAGGATAACGATGCCCGCAACGACCGCGTCCACCTCAACCGGCTTCGCGCTGCTTCGCGCCTGGCGCGGCTGGCCCCTGGAGCGCGTGCTGTTCACGCTCGCCGGGACGATGACCGGGCTCAGCGCGATCCTCAGCGCCCTCGTCAGCCCCTGGTTCCTGCTGCTGACCGGCTTCGTCGCCCTCAACCAGCTCCTCTTCGTCGCTGCCGGCAACTGCCCGGCCTCGCTGATCCTGCGGCACGTCTTCGGCCTCGACAGCGCCTGCCAACGATGAGCGTCGCGACGAACGGCAAGGCTGGTGCCCTGGGCCCCGTCGGCCGCCTCGGCCGCTTCGCCGCCGGCCACACCCGGGCCGTCTTCCTGACCTGGGTGGCGATCGCCGTCGGTCTCGGCTTCTTCGCCCCCCGCGTGGAGACCGCGCTCTCGGGCGCCGGCTGGCAGGCCAACGGCTCGGAGTCGGTCAAGGTCCGCGAACAGCTCGACAAGAACTTCGGCGGCGCCAGCTCCTACGCGATCCAGGTCGCCGTCCACTCCAAGGAATCGACCCTCGCCGATCCGGCCTTCCGCCGCACGGTGGCGAGGGTGGAACGGACGCTGGCCGCCGATTCGGCGGTGCGCTCGGTCGTCCCGCCGCGGCCCGGAGCCTCGATCTCGCGCGACGGCCACACCGTGCTCGTCGTCGGCACCGCGGCCAAGAACCCGAACGAAATGGTCGCCGCGGCCAACGACCTGAAGTCGGAAATCTCCGCGGTCGCCGCCCCCGGCGTGGAAGCCAACCTCACCGGCGCCCCCGGCATGTGGTCGGACTTCAACGAAGCCAACCGCGAAGCGATGATGCAGTCCGAGCTCTTCTCCTGGCCGGTGACGCTGGCGATCCTCGTGCTCGCCTTCGGCTCGCTGGTCGCGGCCGGGCTGCCGCTGCTGCTGACGATCACCGGTCTGGTGGCCTCCGCCGGCGTGCTGTACCTGGGCACGCTGATCTCGCCGATCTCGATCTGGGCGATGAACTTTGCCCTGATGTTCGCGCTGGCGCTGGGCATCGACTACGCCCTGTTCATCGTCATGCGCTTCCGCAACGCCCTGTTCGGCCAGCGCCACGACCCGGTGCGGGCGGTCGGCGAGACGATGGACACCGCCGGCAAGGCGGTTCTGTTCTCCGGACTGACCGTGCTGATCTCGCTTTCGGCGGTGATGCTGGTGCCGAGCCCCGCCTTCCGCTCGATGGCGGTCGGGATCATGATCTCGGTGATCTTCGTCCTGGCGGCGACCCTGACGCTGCTGCCGGCGGTGCTCGCCAAGCTGGGCCCGAAGGTCGACAAGCTGGCCCTGCCCTGGGCGCACAGCGGCGAGCACCGCTCGCCGCGCTTCGCCCGCTGGGGTGAGCTGCTGTGGCGGCGCCCGGTGATCTTCGGCAGCCTCGCCCTGATCGTCCTGGTCGCCCTGGCGATTCCGGTCTTCAGCCTGAAGACGGGGATGCCGTCGATCAAGGTGGTGCCGAAGAACGACCCCTCGCGGGTCGGCTACCGCCAGGTCAGCGCCGCCTTCGGCCCCGGCGCGCCCGGAACCCTGCAGATCACCGCGCCGCGGTCCCAGAGCCAAGCGACCGTCGCCGCCCTGCGTGAAGACAGCGGCATCGCCGCCGTCTCACCTCCGGTTCCGGGCGGCGAAGGCCTGGTCCTGATCCAGGCCGTTCCGACCACCGGCCCCTCGACCGACGCCGCCGGCGCCACGGTCGACCGCCTGCGGGAAACCCTGCCCGCGCAGGCGCTGGTCGGGGGACCGTCGGTCGAAAACCACGACCTGGAAGCCGCCCTGTCGGCGAAGACGCCCCTGGCGATCGGAGTCGTCCTGGCGCTCGGCTTCCTGCTGTTGCTGGTCGCCTTCCAGGCGCCGCTGGTGGCGGCGATCGGCGTGCTCGCCAACCTGCTGTCGACCGGTGCCGCCTTCGGGGTGGCGAAGCTGATCTTCCAGGACGGTCACCTGTCCGGCCTGCTCGGCTTCGAATCCCAGGGCTTCCTCGACGCCTGGGGGCCGATCTTCTTCTTCGCGATGATCTTCGCGATCGCGATGGACTACACGGTCTTCCTGCTCTCCTCCTCGCGAGAGCACTGGGAAGCCTCGGGTGATCCGAAGGAGGCGATGATCGGCGGCCTCGCCCACTCCGGCCGCGTGATCCTGGCCGCCGGCGCGGTGATGGTGGCGGTGTTCTTCACCTTCGCCCTCTCCGGCCCGCTGCCGCCGAAGGAGATGGGGATGATCCTCGGGATCGCCGTCCTCCTGGACGCCTTCCTGGTCCGGCTGCTGCTGCTGCCGGTCTTCCTCCGCCTCTCCGGCAAGGCCGCCTGGTACCTGCCCAGGTGGCTGGACCGCATCCTGCCCGACGTCCACTTCGGACACGGCCCGGCGAAACCCACCGCCCCGGCGGAGGCGGCGGGCAGCGGGGTTCGCACCCCGGTGGAAGTCGGTCGCAGTTAGTCCTCGAGCTCGACGCGTTCGATCGTCTGGTCCTCGACCGGGCGGTCGGACGCGTCGGTCTCAGAGGACTCGATGGCGTCGACGGCATCCATGCCTTCGACGACCTCGCCGAACACGGTGTGCTTGCCGTCCAGCCACGGGGCGGCCGCGGTGGTGACGATGAAGAACTGCGAGCCGTTGGTGTTGGGACCGGCGTTGGCCATCGCGATCGCGCCCCGCACGACCTTGTGCTCGTTGATCTCGTCCTCGAACGTGTAGCCGGGCCCGCCGCGACCGGTCCCCTCCGGGCAGCCGCCCTGGATCATGAAGTCGGGGATGACCCGGTGGAAGACGAGTTGGTCGTAGAAGCCTTCCTCGGCCAGCTTGCGGAAGTTCTCGACGGTTTTCGGCGCGTCCTCGTCGTGGAACTCGAGCACGATCGCCCCGGCACTGGTGTGAAGGGTGGCTTTCGACATG
>DASVWP010000255.1:0-12399 GCA_036393155.1 Solirubrobacterales bacterium
TGCGTGTTGATCCATTCCTGGTAGACGCGTGCCGTTTCTTCGATGTTTTTGTACTGGGGGCCTTCTGTGTTCACGTCCGTGTAGGTCCACGTGACGATCGGTTCACCCGTGACTTTTTCTTCCTTGCTCGTCGTTTCGCTCGATTCTTCCGAGCCACTGCTCGACGAGCTGCTGCCGCCTCCACAGGCGGCAAACACCAGCGCGCAAGCGACGAGCGCGAAGATGGCCACGAGGGACCACTTGGACTTCCCCGCTATGCCGCGGGCGTGTTGCTTCATCGACTCTCCTCCTACAGGTAGCAAGCCGGACTTGAGGGCTAGCGTACGAGCGGTGGGAGGGCTGCGGGCGGGCTTGCCGGAGGGCCGTTGGAGAATCACCAAGCCCGCTTGGAAAGCGGCTTCCGAGCCGGTTTCCGATGGGCTTGGGGGCCTCCGCGCCAGCGCCGCGGAGGCGCTTCAGAGGACCCGGTGAACGCGGTATTCGACGACCGGGCCGGGGTGCAGCCGGCCCTCGCCGACGAACACCGTCCGGTTGACCCAGGCGTACCGCGGGTCGCCGCACTCCAGGCGCGGGGCGGTGCGGAAGTAGTGCTCTCCGTACTCGCTGGAGCGCTCGCCGGCGTTGGCCGCGTGGGCGGCCTCGGTGTACTCGATGACGCCGAAGTACTGGACGTAGATCGCCGCGCCGTCCTCGGTGTTGATGGTCAGCCGCACGTCGAGCCGGCCCCAGCCGTCGGGCCCGACCAGGACCCAGTCGGCGCCACCGGTGCCGACGCTGCCGGCGATCCGCTCGCCGCTCACCTCGCCGCCCAGGACCTCGCGGATGCGGCGGTTGCCGAAGGGTCCCTCGCCGACCGCGACCGCCGGGGCGAGGCGGGCGTTGAAGGTGAACTCGTGGGCGAGCTCCATCGGACCGCCTCGCCTAGCGCCTCAGGGTGACGCTGACGTTGCCGCGGGTGGCGCTGAGGCCGCGGGCCTGCGAGGCGGCCAGCAGGTCCTTCAGCCAGGGCAGCCCGTCGGGGCCGCTCAGCGGGAGGACCGGCTCGATCGGGTTGTCGGCGGCGTACATCGCGTCGACGTCGTTGCCGGGGATCAGGTAGCGCAGCAACAGCTCCTCGTCGGAGAGGTTCTCGCCGTACTCCCTGCGAATCTCCTTCAGGGTCGGCTGCGGCGCGTGGCCGGCCTCTATCATCTGGCGCCCGCGCTCGGTCGACGCGGCTCGTTCGGTCAGCTCCGGGTCGACCTCGCCGGGCGGCGTCCCGTACCAGCCCGCCACGTACATCAGGTTCTCGTCGGGGATCGTCGCGTAGCGCTCGCCCTGGACCACGTTGAGCAGCGCCTGGATCCCGACCAGCTGGGAGAACGGCGTCGCCATGATCGGCCAGCCCATCTCGGCGCGGACCCGGATCGCCTCCTCCAGCACTTCGGGCAGGCGCTCGGTCATCCCCACCTGCTTCAGCTGTTCGCGCAGCGTCCCCATCATCCCGCCGGGAAACTGCTGCTGGATGTTGGCGACCTGGTACTCGACCGGGGCGCCGCGGGAGAAGCCCTCCTCCTCGGCGAGGGCGCCGAAGTGCTCGGCGACCTCGGCGACGCGGCTGTCGTCGACCGCGACCTCGTGGCCGAGGCGGCGCATGTTGTCGATCGTCACCTCGGTCGAGGGCATCGAGACGCCGTTGGCGAGCGTCGAGACGGCGGAGTGGACGATGCTCACCCCCTCCTCGACGCCGATGATGTGGTTGAGGTTGGCCATCGCGGTGCGGTTGTGGAAGTGCAGCTCGAGCGGGACCCCGGCGGCGGCGGCGCGCTCCTGGCAGAGGCGGATCCAGCGGCGGGCGCGCTCGGGGCCGAGCACGCCGGCCTCGTCGCCGAGCAGGATCGTCTCGGCGGCGCCGCCGGCGATCATCCGCGAGATCACGTCGGCGTAGTAGTCGTCGGTGTGGACCGGGGACTCGGAGAAGTTGAGCTGCGGCGAGGGCTTGAGGCCAACCTCGCGGGCCAGCCTGGCGACCCGGACCATGTTCTCGGCGTCGTGCAGGCAGTCGAAGATCCAGAGGCTTTCGATCCCGTGCTTGGCGAGGGTGCGGATCCACAGCTCGACGATCGAGTCCGGGGTGACGTTCATGCCGACGATGCCGTTGGTGCGGGTGCCGGCGCGCAGGGTCGAGTTGGGCAGCGCGGCGCGGATCGCGTCGAGCCCCTTCCATGGGTTCTCCTGGCGGAAGCGGACCAGGACCTCGAAGATCGAGGAGCCGGTGAGGTCGACGACGCGGTAGCCGGCGGAGTCGATCGCCTCGGCGACCGGGAGGATCTGACCGGCGCGCATCCGCATCCCCCAGTAGCTCTGCTGGCCGTCGCGGAGGGACTGGTCGACGATCTCGATGCGGGCCATCAGGCGACCTCCGGGGTCGGCTGGGCGGCGGCTGCCGACCAGGCGGGGATGAACTCTTCCTCGACCCAGCGGGTGTGGACCCGGCCCTCGATCACCTCGGGGCGCTCGAGCACGTCGAGGGCGAAGCCGGCGGTGGTCTCGACGCCCTCGACGCGGAGGTGGCGCAGGGCGCGGCGGGTGCGCTCGAGGGCGTCGGCGCGGTCAACGCCGCCGACCACCAGCTTGGCCAGCAGCGAGTCGTAGTAGGGCGGGACCGACCAGCCGGGGAAGCAGGCGGTGTCGACGCGGACGTCGGTGCCGACCGGCACGACCCAGGTCTCGACCCTGCCGGGGGTCGGGGCGAAGTCGCGCTCGGGGGACTCGGCGTTGATCCGCACCTCGATCGCGTGGCCCCTTATATGGACGTCGTCCTGGGTGACCGAGAGGCCCTCGCCGCTGGCGATCCGCAGCTGCTCGCGGACGATGTCGACGCCGCTGACCATCTCGGAGACCGGGTGCTCGACCTGCAGGCGGGCGTTGATCTCGAGGAAGCCGGCGCTGCCGCGGTCGGGGTCGACGAGGAACTCGCAGGTCGCCGCGCCGGCGTAGTCCAGGGCGCCGATCATCCGCACCGCCGACTCGGTCAGCGTCGCGTCGAGCTCCGGCGGCAGGCCGTAGGCCGGCGCCTCCTCGATCAGCTTCTGGTAGCGGCGCTGCAGCGTGCAGTCGCGGTGGCCGACGTGGATCGCGCCGCCGCGGCCGTCGCCGATCACCTGCACCTCGACGTGGCGGGCGTGGCGCACGTAGCGCTCGACGAAGATGCGGCCGTCGCCGAAGGCGGCCTCGGCCTCCCCCGACGCGGCGGCCCAGGCGCCCGCCAGCTGCTCGGGGCCCTCGACCTGGCGCATGCCGCGCCCGCCGCCGCCGCCGGCGGCCTTCAGCAGGACCGGGTAGCCGACCGCCTCGGCGGCCGCGCGCGCCTCGTCCTCGCTGGCGAGGACGTCGGAGCCTTCGTTGACCGGCACCCCGAGCTCGCGGGCCAACGCCCGCGCGGTCGCCTTGTCGCCGCTGCGGCGCATCGCCTCCGGCGAGGGGCCGACGAAGGCGATGCCCTCCTCGGCGCAGGCTTCGGAGAGCTCGACCCGCTCGGAGAGGAAGCCGTAGCCGGGATGCAGGCCGTCGCACTCGGCGATCTTGGCGGCGGCGATGACGCGGTCGACGTCGAGGTAGCTCTCGGCCGCCGCGGCGGGGCCGATCGCGACAACCCGGTCGGCCAGCTGGGCGCCGAGGCTGCCACGGTCGGCGGCGGAGACCGCGAGCACCGACTCGATCCCCTCGTCGAAGCAGGCGCGGATCACCCGCACCGCGATCTCGCCCCGGTTGGCGATCAGGACACGCCGCAGGGCCATCAGCGAGCTCCCGGACGACGGCGGGCCACCGCGGCGCTCACCCCTCCGGGTCGACGACGACGATCGGCTGGCCGAACTCGACGGCCTCGCCGTTCTCGACCAGGATCGCCTTGACCACGCCGTCGACGGGCGAGGGCACGTGGTTCATCAGCTTCATCACCTCGACGATCGCCACCGTCTCACCAGCCTTCACCTGGCCACCGACCTCGACGAAGGGCGGGGCACCCGGAGACGGCGCGCGCCAAAACAAGCCAACCGAAGGGGACTCGATGGCGTGGCCGTCGGGGACGGAGGTGGGGGTGGCGTCCATCGGGACCGCGGGCTCGCCGACGGGTGCTCCCGCGGGTCCTGTCACGGCAGGGGACCCACCACCCCTTCCGGTAGCTAAAGCTTCCTCAGGGGTGGTCCCCCCTGCCGCGCCACCCCCGGGAGCACCCGTCGCCGGAGCGGGGGCGGCGGACGCGGCGCCGTTCGCTGCGGCCAGGCGGGACTCCTCGATGGGATCGCGGGAGACGTGGAGGCGGTCGTCGCCGACGGTGACGACCATCTCGCGCCAGTCGCTGCGGTCGAAGGCGTCAAGCAGGGCCTTGATGGTCTCTGGCGTCATCTCCATATCTAGAGCTTCCCTCGCTGGCGAGTAGTGGGACAAGTGTCAATGATGAACCCGTGAAGGTCGATTTCCAGCGGGCGCTGACCGCACCGCCAGGCGCCCAGGAGGTTGTCCTCGTGCGTCATGGGGCATGCGAGCCGCCGGGGCCCGACGGGCTGATCGGCGGGCGCAGCGACCCGCCGCTGAACGAGCGCGGCCGGGCCGAGGCGGCGGCCGCGGCGGCGCGGCTGGCCGAGGAGCCAGTGGCCGCGGTCTTCTCGACGCAGCTGCGGCGCGCGGCCGAGACGGCGGTGCCGATCGCCGCCGCGCACGGGCTGCAGCCGGTGGCCCTGGAGCAGCTGGGCGAGATCTACCTCGGCGAGTGGGAGGGCCACGGGATCCACGACCGCGGCTCGCGCGGCGACCCCGAGCTGGCCCGCGTCCTGCGCGAGCAGCGCTGGGACCTGATCCCGGGCGCCGAGCCGGGCGAGCGGTTCGCGTCGCGCGTCCGCGAGGGCGTCGAAATCGTCGCCGAGGCCGCGGCGACGGCCGGCGACGGGAGGATCGCCGTCGCGGTCACCCACTCGGCGGTGATCGCCGAGTTCTGCCGGCAGGCCACCGGCAGCGAGCCCTTCGCCTTCCTGCACAACAGCAACGGGTCGCTGACCCGCCTGTTCCGGATGCCGGACAAGCGCTGGATCCTGGTCTCTTTCAACCTCGCGTAGCACTGCCGCAAGTCATACCGCGCATCCTCGGCAACGCCGAAAGGGCGCCGCGGCCGCGCCTGTGGTTACCCCAACGCCGGCGCCAGAAGCCGCGGTCGCGCGGCGGCCGACTGGCGAGTATCGCCAGAGATGACTTGGGACCCGGTCATCGTCGCCACGCAACGGAAAGAGGATGAACATGAGTGAGAGCAACGGCGGCCGCGTCGCCGGGAAGGTAGCGGTCATCTCGGGAGCCAGCAGCGGCATCGGCCGCGCGACCTTCGAGCTGTTCGGGCGCGAGGGCGCCAAGGTCGTCGGCACCGCGCGCACCGAGTCGAAGCTGCAGGAAGGCCTCGACGCGGTCAAGGCCCACGGCGGCGAGGGGATCATCGTCCCCGCCGACCTCGAGGACGACACCACCCCGGCGAAGGTGATGCAGGCCGCGATCGACGAGTACGGCCGCATCGACATCCTGGTCTGCAACGCCGGCGTCGGCTGGAAGTACGGGGAAGAAAACCCGGGCACGATGGCCGCGGTGCACGAGTCGACCGTCCAGAACTGGCGCGACGTGATCGGCGGCGTCGACCTCGAGGGGTATTTCACGATGATCAACGCCGCCCTGCCGCACATGCTGCGGGAGGAACGCGGCTCGATCGTCAGCGTCGCCAGCATGGCCGGGCTGACCGGGCTCTACGACGCCCACGCCTACACCGCGGCCAAGGGGGCGATCATCAACCTCACCCGCTCGATGGCGATCACCTACGCCAAACAGGGCGTGCGGGCCAACTGCGTCTGCCCGGGCTTCATCGACACGCCGATGATCGAACCGGCGATCGGCCTCTTCGACGACCCCGCGACCCAGTACGCGATGGTGCCAATGGGCCGCGCTGGGCGCCCGGAGGAGATGGCCTACGCGATCCTCTACCTGGGCTCCGACGAGTCGAGCTACTGCACCGGCACGGCGCTGCTCGCCGACGGCGGCTGCACCTCGCGCTCGTTCCCGATGGGCTGAGCCGAGCCGAGCCACGGGGCCGCCGGAAGCCGCCGGCGGCCCGACCAGACTGGGGCGGCCCACCCCGTCCCGAGGAGACAGAGATGCGGTCCATCCCCTTCGATCAGCTGAAGATCGGCGACGCCGCCGAATCCCGCAAGACGATCTCCGAGAGCGACGTCTACCTGTTCGCCGGGATCACCGGGGACTTCAACCCGATGCACGTCGACGAGGAGTTCGCCAAGGGGACGCCGTTCGGCTCCCGCGTCGCCCACGGGCCGCTGACCTTCTCCCTCTGCGCCGGCCTGCTGGGGACCGAGCTGCCGGGCCTCGGCACGGTCGCGGTCAGCAACCAGGTCTCCTACCGCCACCCGGTCTTCATCGGCGACACGATCGCCGTCCGGGTCGAAGTCGCCGCCCTCGACACGGAGCGCGGCCGGGCGACGATGGCGGTCAGCTGGCACAACCAGCACGGCGAGCGGGTCGCCGACGGCGAGATGATCGTTAAGCCGCCGCGCCAGGCGGTCGGCCTCTAGCGAGAACGCACTTCCCGCCATCGCCCTGTCAGAACGCGGTTCCCGCCGCATAGCGGGAGGAAGTGCGTTCTCAGCGGTCGGCGCGGCCGAGGGTGAGGCCGGAGAGGCCGATCCCGCCGTCGACCGGGAGCCAGGCGCCGGTTACGTAGGCGGCGGCGTCGGAGCAGAGGAAGGCGACCACGGCGGCGACCTCCTCGGGAGTGGCGAAGCGGCCGGCGGGGACGCGGGCCAGGGCGCGCTCGCGGATCTCGGCCGGCATCGCGGCGACCTTCTCGGTCTCGACCATGCCGGGGAGGACGGCGTTGACGGTGACGCCCGTCGGCGCCAGCTCCAGGGCGAGGGTGCGGACGAGGCCGAGCAGGCCGGCCTTGGCGGCGCCGTAGGCGGCCTGGCCGGCGAGGCCGTCGGTGGCGGCGGTCGAGGAGATGACGACGAGGCGGCCGCGGCGGCGCTCCCTCATCGCGGCGATCGCCGGCCGCAGGGAGAGGAAGGCGCCGGTCAGGTTGACCTCGAGCTCGCCGCGCCAGTCCTCCTCGCCGATCCGCTCGGCGGGCGCGATGCGGTCGACGACCGCCGCGTTGGCGACAACCGCGTCGACCGACCCGAGCTCCGCGGCGGCGCGTCGGTGCGCCTCGCGGGCCGCCTCGGCGTCGCGCACGTCCCAGACCAGGCCGAGCGCGGCTCCGCCGCGCTCGCGGATCGCCTCCGCAGTCGCCTCGACCCCCTCGTCCCTGTCACACGCGGCGACGGCCCAGCCGTCCCCGGCCAGCGCCAGCGCGATCGCCCGCCCGATCCCACCCGCCGCCCCGGTGACCAGCCCCGCGCGCTCCATCAGAGGTGCGACTTTTGGGCGCCATAGCGCCCATACCGAACACCAATTTTCCCAGCGGCCCGGGCGCGGCCGCACGCCCTCACACCCAGCCGGGAGGGAGTGCGGCCGCGCTCACCCAGCCCGCGCCGCGCTCCGCCGCTCACCGTCCCGCCCGCTCCAGCCCGTACCGCCGCCAGTGCTCGTCGGGGATGTCCTCGGGGCGCTTGTACCAGTACCAGGTGCAGGGATCGTGGTCGAAGTCCTCGGGCGGGCGCGAGGGGTAGAGCGGCAACCCGTACCAGCGGATCGGCAGCAGCTCGTTCATGAAGGCGCAGTGGGTGCAGTAGAGCGGGAAGCCCTCCCGCCCATAGGACCAGTCGTGCGCCTCTTCGGTCACCCCGTAGGGGTCCTCCCCCGCGTAGGCGCCGTTGCGCCAGAGGCGCTGGCCGGAGCCGCAGGGGTTCATCTCGAAGGTGAACTTCTCCTCGTCCTCGACGATCGTGAAGGCGCCGGGGTTGGGCCCTTTGCCGCTGGTCGAGTGGGCGCGCCAGGTCGCCGCCAGCGCTTCGACCACCTCGCGGCGGTCGCGCTCGAGGATCTGGCCGGTGTCGCGCCTCCAGCCCCGCCTCAGCGACTCCTCCCAGGCCTCCCCCACCCCCTCGTCGCCGAGCTTCTGTTGCACGTAGGTGACCAGGCCGAGCATCGACTCGGCCATCAGGTCGTGCAGGAAGCGCCACTCGTTGCGCATCCCGCGGCAGAGCTCCAGCGCCGTCTCGTTGTCGCCGGCTTCGATCGCCTCGATCGCCCGGTCCATCGTCGGCCGGGTCATCGCCGTCAGCTCCTCCGGGGCGAACCAGCGCTCACTCGTCATCGAACAGCTCACGCAGCTTGAACTTCTGCACCTTGCCCGAGGGGGTCAGCGGGAACTCCTCGACCACCCGCAGGTGGGCCGGGATCTTGAAGCGGGCGACCCGGCCGCCCATCTGCTCGCGCATCTCCTCGGCGCTCAGGCTGGCCCCGTCGGCCAGCCGCACGAAGGCGGCGCAGACCTCGCCGTAGCGCTCGTCGGGGACCCCGATCACGGCGGCGTCGGCGACCGCCGGCAGGTCGCGGATCGCGTTCTCGATCTCCGCCGGATAGATGTTCTCGCCGCCGCGGATGATCATCTCCTTGGCCCGCCCGGTGATCGAGACGTAGCCGGCCTCGTCCATCCGCGCCAGGTCGCCGGAGCGCAGGAAGCCGTCGCCGCCGATCGCCGCCTCGGTCGCCTCGGGGTTGTCCCAGTAGCCCTTCATCACCATCGCCCCGCGGGTGCGCAGCTCGCCCTCCACCCCGACCGGCACCCGCACGTCGGTCCCCGGTTCGACCACGTCGACCTCGACGTGGGGCAGCGGCGGGCCGACGGTCTTGCGCTGCAGGTCGTCGGGGTCGTCGGGCAGGGTGGCGCAGATCACCGGCGAGGCCTCGGTCATCCCGTAGGTGTTGTTGATGCCGACGCCGTAGCGATCGCGCCAGCGCCGCAGCACCTCCGGCGGCACCGGCGAGCCGCCGGTGACGACCACCTGCAGCGAGCCGAGGTCCCAGCCGTCGCGGGCGACCTGCTCTTCGACCCCGATCATCATCGTCGGCACCATCGAGGCCGAGGTGCAGCGCTCCTCCTGGATCGTCCGCGCGACCCGGGCCGCTTCGAAGGTGACGGCGGGCAGCTGGGCCGAGCCGGTGGCGACGCTGCCGAGCGTCGACATCACGCAGCCGCCGCAGTGGAAGTAGGGCATCGGGTTGGAGTGGCGGCCGTGCCGGGGCAGGGTGGCGCGGTGGACGAAGAGGCGGGCGTCGTTGACGATGCCGCCGTGGGAGAGCTCGGCGCCCTTGGGGAAGCCGGTGGTGCCGGAGGTGAACTGGATCTGCGAGGTGTCGGTCGAGCGGACCTCGCGGAAGCGGCGCTCCAGCGCGTCTTCGTCCACCCGGTCGGCGCCGGCCAGCCACTCCTCCCAGCTCGGCCCGCCCTCGACGGCGCCGATCGGCACCATCGTCCGCACGTGGTCGAGGCCGGCGGTCGCCGCGCCCGCGATCTCCCAGAGGCTGGCGCCGCGATTCTCCGGCAGCACGAAGCAGGCCGCCGCGCCCGCCTTGCCGAGCACGAACTCGACCTCGCTCTGGCGGTAGAGCGGGTTCAGCGGGACGACGATCGCCCCCGCGTAGGCGGCGCCGAACTGCAGCTCCAGCCACTCGGGGACGTTGGTCGCCCAGATCCCGACCCGGTCGCCGGCCTCGATCCCCGAGGCGATCAGCGCCCGGCCGGCGCGCCGCGCGCGCTGGTGCAGCTCGGCGTAGGTCCAGCGGGCCTCGATCCCGAGGTCGGCGTAGGCGGAGAAGACGACCGCTTCGTGGTCGGGCCAGCGCTCGACCGACTCGTCGAGCAGCCGGCCGACCGTGAGGTCGCGCAGCTCCGGCGCCTCGCCGGGGTCGGGCACCCAGTGGGAGAGGCCTGGCTCGGCGAGCGCCATCAGTCGAGCCTCAGCTCCTGGAAGGGGGCCTCGCCCGGGTAGGCGACTTCGGTCGCCAGCCGCACCCCGCAGCCGGGGCAGAGGAAGTCGCGCCAGACGACCTCCTGGTCGACGAACTTCGCCGGGTCGGGATGGTGCGGGGAGAGCGAGGCGGTCGGCCGCTCGAGCACCGCCATCCGCTCCTTCGCGTTGGCGGCCAGCGGCCCGAGGTCGGTGGCGCAGCGATGGCAGCGCAGGACGCCGCCGGCCCGGTCGACCAGGTAGGCGTCGCCGATCGTCTCCGCCCCCGCCGGCACCTCGCGCGCCGGCGTCGCGGCGTCGCGCTCGGCGCCGGCCTCGCGCAGCCGTTCCAGCATCCGCCGCTCGCGCAGCTTCGCCGTCGCCTCCCCGTCGACCGTGCCGTCGTCGTGCAGCTTCACCGCGTAGAGGCGGTCGGCGGCCTCGGGGCTGACCGCGCCCGCGGCGACGTCGGCGACGACCGCCTCGGGGTCGCGGGTCAGCGGGTCGCCGTAGCCGCCCGGGCCGAGCCAGTTCCAGTAGAGGACGTCGTCGTCGGTGACCGGGAAGCCGTCGCCCTTGCCGGGCAGGTCGAGCTCGGTGCCGGCGAGCGCGTCGAGGTCCTGCGGCAGCTCGCCGGCGGCGAAGCGCGCCCGGATGTCGGAGCCCTGGACGATCCGGGTGACCATAATCGAGCCGGGGTCGCCGCCGAGCAGGCCCGGCGTCTTCGGGATCCCCTCGTTGGTGAAGAGGCCGAGGAAGGACTCGCCCTTGTGCGGGACGTAGGCGATCTCGCCGCCGTTGCCGGCGCGGCGGCGGCCGGCCCCGCCGGAGTCCGGGTGCTCGCGGCGGAACAGGTAGAGGATCGGCCAGTCGGCCTCGTAGGCCTCGACGTTGGGGCCGCGGCCCTCGGGGATCCAGAAGTGGCCGTTGGCGAATTCGCCGTCGCGCTGGGCGGTGGCGCCGCCGCCGCCGAGCATGTTGTCGCCCATGCCGCCGACGTAGTAGTCGCCGCGCTGGTTGTCGCCGGCGACGAAGTGGCAGGGCCACTGGGCGCCGTCGGGGGTGACCGCGCCGGCCCGCAGCACCGGGTCGCTGGAGGCCAGCATCATCTTCGAGACCAGGGCGTTGCCGAGCGAGATCGCGGTCTCGGTCGCGTACACGCCGGCCGGGCTGACCGCCGCGCCCCAGTCGGGCGAGGTGATCTTCCCCGGTTCGGGGTCGAACCTGCAGAGGCGGGCGGCCCCGCCGATGCAGCCCATCTGCCCGGGCAGCATCAAGACGTTGATCGAGCCGAGGATCGCCCCGCGCCAGGCGGCGAAGCCGACGTTGATCGAGCCGACCTGGTCGTGGGTGCCGACGTTGTCCCAGACCAGTTCGCGGCCGCGCTTGCGGACCGTGGTCTGGACCGGGTAGGTGCCGCGGTCGCCGTTGCGGGCGACCTCCTGGATCAGCCGGTCGGAGTAGACGCCGTCGGGGATCGTGTCGAGGGCCTGTTCGAACGCGCGCTGGCTGGCGTCGAGGGCGCGGCGCATCACGCCCTTGACGACGTCGCGGCCGTACTTCTCGACCAGGCCGAGGATCCGCGAGCGGGCGGCGTTGTTGCCGGCGATCGTCGCCCGCAGGTCGAGCGAGAGGTTCTCCGGGGTCCGCGAGCAGCGCCGGTACAGCGCCTCCATGTCGGGGACGATCTGGTTGTCCTCGACGATCTTGAAGGGCGGGAAGCTGGGCGGGTCCCAGAAGGCGTCCTCGGCGTTGGGGCAGAAGGAGCCGGGGACGGTGCCGCCGATGTCGTTCTGGTGGGAGATGTTGGCGACCCAGCAGAACAGCTCGCCCTCGACGAAGACCGGGCAGATCAGGCCGACGTCGGGTTGGTGGGCGGTGCCGATGATCGGGTCGTTGCAGAGCCACATGTCGCCGTCGCGGACCCGTTCCCCGCGGTGTTCGAGGATGTAGCGGGTCATCATGTCGAGCATCCCCGACATGTACTGCAGGCAGGGGCCGAAGTAGAGGAGCTCGGCGTCCTCGGTGAGGATGCAGGGCTGGAAGTCGCGGATCTCGACCGTGATCTGGGAGACCGCGAGGTTCTCGATCTCCCGCACGTGCTCGGCGTTGGCGTTCCAGAGGCCGTGGCGGACGACCTCGTAGGTGATCGGGTCGATGTCGGTGGCGGCGTCGCGGCTGAGGGTCAGCGCCGGCGGCACCCGCACCGGGCCGGTCGGGTTGAAGGCGTGGTCGACGCCGTCCCAGAACTCCGGCGGGCGCTGCGGGCGCTCGGCCTCGCTCGGCGCGACGGCGGTCTCGGGTGGGTTCATCCCTGTCTCCCGGGGTCGAGGGTCATCACGAAGTCGCCGGTCTGGCGGCGTTCGCAGCGGGTGCCGGGCGGGATGACGATCCCGGTGATCGCCAGGTCGATCACCGCCGGGCCCTCGACCACCTCGCCGAGCGGCATCGCGTCGCCGTTGTAGGTCTCGGCCGCCACCGG
>DASVWP010000256.1:0-19017 GCA_036393155.1 Solirubrobacterales bacterium
CGCTGATCGGCGAGGCCGGCGTCTCGACGCTGGAGGGCGAAGTCCGCGAGCTGGTCGACGAGCTGGTCACCTCCCTCGGCGAGCTGGAAGCGGCGAACGCCGACCCCGGCCTGGAGGGGGTGGAGATGGCCGTCCACGCGCGGGACAAGCAGCTCGCGGCGATGGCCAGGGTCCGCGAGGCGGCCGACAAGCTCGAGAAGGTCGTGGCCGACGACCTCTGGCCACTGCCCAAGTACGAGGAGATGCTCTTCATCAAGTAGCGCTCCGAGCAGGCAGAGACGAAAAGGGCGCCTACGGGCGCCCTTTTTTCGTCTCCTCCTCGGCCTCGCCGTCCTCTTCCGGAGGCTTGCGCACCGCGTACCAGATGAGGCCGAAGACGGCGCAGGCGCCGAGCAGCGGGATCATGCCGCCGAAGATGACGGGTTGCCAGGCCTCCGCGGCGAGGATCATGGCGCCTCCGGCAGGCCGGGCCCGCCGGTCAGCGGGTTGAGGTCGGCGAGCAGCTCGAGCAGCTGGGGCTCCGGCTCCTCGGTGTCGATCGCCACGACGGTCCCCGGCCAGGCGTAGCGCAGGTAACGAGCGTAGGCCTGGCGCGAGCCGAGATCGGGCTCGTAGATCCAGGAGCCGGTGTTCCAGTAACGGATGCGGGAGTCGCGTCGGGAGCGCACGTCGGCAAGCGGTTGGTGGGTGTGGGCGAAGACGATGCGATCGCTGGTCTCGCCCCACTGGAGATTAGCCACCACCTGCGCGAAGGCCTCCAGGGCATGCTCGGAGGGGTCGCTGCGCGAGACCAGCGTCGGCTCGGGGTAGATCGGCCGCGACCAGCCGGGGCCGGCGAGCGGCTGCTCGCGCGCCTGGCGCGCGGCCTCCTCGTGGACCACGGCGTCGAAGTGCTCGGCGCTCGGCAGCTCCTCGGCGTCCTCGGGGCCGACCCCGCGGTCGCGCAGCCCGGCGGCGAGCCGCCTGGCGCCGCGCAGCGGCAGCTCCAGGGTCGAGAAGAGCCGCCCCGCCCGCTGGGCGGCCCGGAAGACGTTCTGCTGGGCGTGGGTGCCGTGCGGCATCTGGGCGGCGACGTAGAGCCACTCGGTCAGCAGCGTGGTCACCGACTCGTAGTCCTCGATCCGCCGCGGCTCCTCCGGGCCGCCGGCGGCGATCGCCCAGAGGGTCCGCGTCAGCAGCCGGTCGCCGCGCGAGCCGCTCTGGCGCGCGTGGGGATCGAGGTAGTGGCCGTGGGTGCAGAGGACGCCGCCGAAGGAATAGGTGGGATAGGCGATCTCGATCTCCACCCCCGGCAACCGCCGTTCGAGGAAGGCGCGGAAGAACCAGGGGCCCGGGCGGTTGACGGCCGGCGGCGAGCCTTCGGCCAGCCGCGACTCCAGCCGGTCCTCATCGTCGCGGTGGACCAGGTGGTGATCGTGGTTGCCGGCGAGGAAGACGAGCCGCTTGCCCTGCAGGTTCTCGGCGATCAGCCGCAGCAGGCCATCGGCGGCGTCGACCGCTTCCTCGACCGAGGCGAAGAGGAAGTCGAAGAGGTCGCCGAGGAAGATCAGCTCGTCGATGCCCCCCAGCTGCGGGGCCAGCCGCTCGAGGAAGAACTCCTCGCGCAGCAGGTCCCGCCCCGTCCAGGCGCCGAAATGGGTGTCGGAGATGACCAGAGCGCGCATCGCGATCAGCGATGATCGCGCACCCGGGGCAGCAGCACCGCGCAGGCGAGCGCGCCGAGGGCCGCCATGCCGGCGAGGATGCCGATCGCGGCGGCGTAGGGGCCGGCGCTGGGGATCAGTTCGCCGCCGCCGCCGGAGTGGATGACGACCCCAAGGACCATCGTCCCGGCGGCGGCGCCGATCCAGCGGACGGTGAGGACGAGGGCGTTGGCATCGCCGCGCTCCTCGGCCGAGACCGCGTTGGCGAGGCCGGTCAGCAGCGAGGTGAACATCGGCGCCACGCCCGGGCCCATCAGGACCATCCCGGGCAGCAGCAGGGCGTAGCTGCCCTGGTCCAGGGTGAGCGCGATCCAGGCCAGGGCGACGGCGGTCGCCAGGTAGCCGACGAGGGCCGGCTTGCGCATCCCGGTCCGGTCGGTGGCGCGGCCGGCGAGGACGTTGAAGAGCGGCTGGGTGACGACAGCGGGCACCAGGGCCAGCGAGGCGAGGAACGGGCCGTAGCCGAGGACGTGCTGGAAGTAGGTCGCCATGTAGACGATGAAGCTGGTGATCACGAACTGGGCGGCGAACATCGCCAGGACGATCCCCCGCAGCACCCGCCGCTCCAGCAGGCCGACGTCGAGCAGCGGGTAGCGGGTGCGCAGCTCCAGCCCCCCGAAGCCGGCGAGGCCCGCGAGACCGACCGCGAGGAGGACGAGCGTGGGCGCCGAGCGCCAGCCCCAGGCCAGGGCCTGCATCAGGGCGACGAGCAGCGCGGTCATCGAGGCGAGCAGCAGGGTCAGCCCGCGGAAGTCGAACGGCTCGGGCTCGCCGACCGGGCGGTTGTCGACCCGCAGCCAGCCGACGGCGACCAGCGCGAACGCGAGCGCCGCCTGCAGGGCGAAGAGCGCCCGCCAGTCGATCGTCTCGGTGAGCAGGCCGGCGAGCAGGGGGCCGAGGGTCAGCACCGTCACCCCGATCGCCGAGTAGGCGCCGAGCGCCCGCCCGCGGCTCTCCTTGGGCACCCGGTTGGCGATCATCGCGGCGCTGGTCGGGTAGAGCGTCGAGGCGCCGGCGCCGGAGATCGCGATCCCGACGACCAGCCAGACGAAGCTCTGCGAGGCGGCGGCCACCGCGGCGCCGAGGCCGAAGATCGCGAAGGCGAACAGCAGGACCTCCCGGTGCCCGTAGTAGTCGCCGAGCCGCCCGCCGGGCGCGGCGAACAGCGCCAGCGTGAGGAAGAAGGCGTTGACCACCCACTGCGCCTCGGAGACGCTGAGCCCGAGGTCGGCGGCGATCGTCGGCTGCACGACGCCGAGCGCGGTCTGCCCGAAATAGCAGGTGAAGAAGGCGAAGCCGCCGAACCACAGCGCCCAGCGGCTCAGTCCCTGGCTCTCACCCGCGGTCACCGGCGGCAGGCTATGCCGTCGGCAGGTCGTCGCCGCGCCTCAGGGGGTGGCCGGGGCGGCGTCGCGCTCGCGGACCCGCATCCGCAGGCCGCCCTTGGGCGAGAGCGTCGGCATCTGGCGCACGGTCATCGTGCGACCGGGGAGGGCGTCGAGGCGCAGGCGCTGCAGCAGCATCGTCGCCACCAGCTTCACCTCGGTCTGGCCGAAGCGTTTGCCGATGCAGACCCGCTGGCCGCCGCCGAACGGCACGTAGGCCCCGCGCGGCAGCGCCGCCTTGCGCTCGCGGGTGAAGCGCTCGGGGATGAACGCCTCCGGCTCGGGGAAGACCTCGGGGATCCGGTGGCTGGCCCAGGAGCAGTAGTTGACGTAGGCGCCGCGAGGGACCGTGCAGCCGCCGAACTCGAACTCCCGCACCGCCCGGCGGGGACCGATCCAGGCCGGCGGGTAGAGCCGCAGCACCTCGTCGAGGACCATCTCGAGATAGGGCATCTCTTTTTCCAGCTGCTCGACCGTCGGCACGGCACCGCCGAGCACCCGGTCCTGCTCCTCGAGGAGCTTGGCGACCACCTCAGGGTGGCGGGCCAGCTCGTGCATCATGAAGGTCAGGGTCGAGGTCGAGGTGTCGTGGCCGGCGAACATCAGGGTCATCACCTGGTCGCGGATCTCGCGGTCGCTGAAGGCCTCGCCGCCCTCGCCGCGGGCGTCGGTCAAAAGGCCGAGGATGTCCATCCGCTCGGGGTCGGGATTTGCGCGGGCGGCGGCGATCTCGCCGAAGACGATCTCGTCGAGCACCCGGCGCGAGGAGAGCAGCTTCCGCCACGGCGAGCCGGGGCCCCGCACCAGCCGCCACTGGAAGTCGATCCCGTAGTAGCCGAGGGCGCGCTCGAAGTGGTGCGCGGCGGCCGCGCCCTTGCCGGCCTCGTCGGGGTCGAGCCCCAGCAGCGCCCGCATCGCGATCCGCATCGCCAGGTTGCGCATCCAGTCGTAGAGGTCGAAGACCTCGCCGCTCGCCAGCGGCGCGATGGCCGTCCCCGCCTCCTCGGCCATCGTCGCCACCGCGGCCGCGAGCTGGCGGCGGTGGAAGGCCGGCAGCATGATCGCCCGGGCGCGGTCGTGGTAGTCATCGTCGATCGTCAGCAGGCCGTCGCCGAGCAGCGGGATCAGGTCGCCGAAGCTCGACTCGCGCCAGTGGAAGTTCTCGGGGTGGGCGACGGTGACGAAGTTGTTGGCCTCCGGGCCGAGCATGAAGACGACCCGGCTGTGCAGCAGCCGCATGCTGAAGATCGGCCCGTAGCGTTCGTAGGCGCCGAGCAGGATCGGCAGCGGGTCGTGGGCGATCTGGTGGGTGCGGGCGAAGCTGAAGTCGTTGGGCCCGGGCGGGAACTTCCCCCGCCCCTTCCACTCGTCGACGATGTCCCCGACCACCCGCCGGACCGGGTTCGCGGACATCTGCGGGGGCCTGGTCGCCGGCCTCGACGTGTCCATCGTCGCCATGCCCGGAGCATAACTGGCTGGCTGGCCAGTCTTCCGGGCGCCCTGGGCCGGAACTAAGCCTGGGTGGCGAGGAAGCCGACGATCGCCGCGAACCCGGTGACGATCGAGCCGGTGAGGGCGACGATCGCCACGACCATCAGGCGGTGCAGCGATTCGAAGCCGGCTTTGGTGTCGACCCGCAGCGCCTCGAGATTGGCTTCCAGGCGCTCGAAGCGTCTGTCGACCTGCTCGAAGCGCCTGTCCACCTGCTCGAAGCCGCGGTCGACCTTCGCGTTGAGGTCGTCGAGGCGCTCGTCGGTCCAGCTCTCCCGCATGTTCAGCATGGTGGCACCGTAAGCTTCCGTCTGCAACGAGACAAGGCGCAAAGGTGCCGATTTCGCAACTTCTCTGTCGCCGAAGCGCTACGAGGCGGCGGCGCTGGCGGCCAGCTGGCCGCAGGCGGCGTCGATGTCGCGGCCGCGGGTGAGCCGGACGGTGGCGGCGAGGCGGTGCTCGGCGAGGATCGCCCGGAAGCGCTCGATCCGCTCCGGCGAGGAGCCGTCGTAGGCGCCGGTCGGGTTGTAGGGGATCAGGTTGACCTTGTAGACGCGCGGGTCGAGCAGCGCGGCCAGTTCGCGGGCCTGCTCGGGGAGGTCGTTGACGCCGTCGAGCATCACGTACTCGACAAAGACGCGCTGGCGCCGGGCGGCGCGCCAGCGTTCGCAGGCGGCCAGCACCTCCGACAGGGGGTAGCGGTCGTTGACCGGCATCAGCCGCGAGCGCAGGCCGTCGTTGGGCGCGTGCAGCGAGAGCGCGAGGCCGATCGGCATCCCGCACCCGGCCAGGCGGTCGATCCCGGGGACCCAGCCGACGGTCGAGATCGCCGTGCGGCGGTTGGTGACGCCGAGGTCGGGCAGCGCCTCGCAGGCGGCGAGCACGTTGTCGACGTTCATCGTCGGCTCACCCATCCCCATGAAGACCACGTGGTCGATCTCCTCCAGGCGGCGGAAGTGCAGCGCCTGGTCAAGAATCTCCTCGGCGCTGAGGTTGCGGCCGAACTTCATCCGCCCGGTGGCGCAGAAGGTGCAGGTCAGCGGGCATCCCGACTGCGAGGAGAGGCAGACCGAGCGGCGGCCGTCCCGGTAGCGCATCAGCACCGCCTCCAGCGGCCGCCCGTCGGCGGTCTCGAACAGCGTCTTCACCGTCCCGTCGTCGGACTTCGCCTCGGCCCGCACGGTGAGGGTGGACAGCGGCACCGCCTCGGCGAGCCGCTCGCGCAGCGCCGTCGGCAGGTTGGTCATCTCGCCGTAGCCGCGGGCCCCGCGCGCCACCCACTCCCACACCTGCGCGGCGCGGTAGGAGGGCTCGCCGGCCTCGGCGAGGGTCCGGCTGAGAAGCTCGCGGTCCATGCGGCGAGTTTAGGGAGGGCCTACAGGCCGGCCGCGTCGGCGAGCAGGTCGACCTGCTCGGGATCGCTGCTGGTCGGGAAGAGGATCAGCTCCTCGCAGCCCGCCCCCGCGAAGGCGGCGATGTACTGCCTGACGGTCTCGGCGTCGGTGGCGGCGGAGTCGGCGATGTAGTTGGCGATCTCCTCGCCGAGCCAGGCGTAGTAGCCGGTCAGCTCCTCGCGGGCGTTCTCGACCGCGTTCTCGCCGAGGCCGTAGTAGGCGAGGCCCATGGTCGAGGGCGCGCCCTCGCGGCCGGCCTGCGACCAGGCGTCCTTCAGCTTGCCGACCATCGCGGCGAATTCTTCCGGCGAGGCGCCGCCCGCGACCCAGCCGTCGCCGAACCGCGCGGCGCGCCGGAAGGAGGCGTCGGCATGGCCGCCGACGATCAGCTGCGGTGGCGCGGCGCTCGCGGGACCGACCTCCTCGCTCGCCCAGATCTCCTTCAGCCGCGCCAGCTCCTCGTCGAAGCGCTTGCCGCGGCCGGCGTACTCGACGCCGCTGATCTCGTAGTCGTCCTCGCGCGCCCCGAGCGCGATCCCCAGCTTGAAGCGGCCGCCCGCGATGCCGTTCAGGGTGCGCGCCTGCTTGGCCAGCTCGGCGACGTTGGTCCGCAGCGGCCCCAGCAGGACCGAGGTGCGCAGGCCGATCCGCTCGGTCACCGCGGCGGCCGCCGCCAGCGCCAGCAGCGGCTCCCAGTTGTCGTAGACCACGCGATCGATCGTCCCCAGGCTGGAGAAGCCGCGCGCCTCGGCCCGCCGCGCCCACTCGACCAGCTGCTCTCCGGTGGTCCCGGGCACCGCGTTCGGCAGCCCAATCGCAACGTCCATGCCGCTCCTCCTCGAATCCGTGGTGTCGTTGAGTGAAACGTAGCGAGGACCCGACTCCGGCCCGCCCCGCTAGCCGTGGACCTTTTCGCCCCGCTCCAGCATCTCGACGAACTTCCGCAGCCGCCGCTCCCGCGTCTGCGGTTTCTTCGCGTCGTCGAGCCGGTAGAGGATCGAGTAGCGGTTGGCGCCGTCGAGCTCTTCGAAGAACCGCTTCGCCGCCGGCCTGGAGTCGAGCTCGCGGCGCAGGTCCTCGGGCACGGCGGCCCTGGCCTGGCCGTCGTAGGCGGCCTCCCAGCGGCCGTCGGCCTGCGCCGCCTCCACCTCGGCCAGACCCGCGGGCCGCATCCGCCCGGCAGCGATCAGGGCCTCGACCTTCTCGCGGTTGACCCGCGACCAGCGGCCGCGCGGGCGCCGCGGCGTGAAGCGCTGCAGGAAGTGCGTCTCGTCGAGCGCCCGCTTCTGGCTGTCGATCCAGCCGAAGGCGAGCGCCAGCTCCAGGGCCTCGGCGTAGGTGACGCTGCGCTCGCCGGAGCCCTTCTTGACGATCTTCAGCCAGATCCCCGGGGAGGAGTCGTGGTTTGCCTCGAGCCAGTCCTCGACCTCTCCGGGCGCCGCGAAGAGGAGGATCGGGAGCTCGTCGGCCACCCGCCAATCTTGCCTCATCCCCGGCTCAGCGCGGCCCGCAGCTCCCGCTCGTCGATCCCCTCCACCCGGACCAGCTTGTCGCGGCTCTTCTCGCCGCGCAGGACGCTGACCCGCGAGGGCGCCACGCCCACCCGCTTGGCGATCAGCTTGCAGAGGGCCTTGTTGGCGCGGCCGTCGACCGGCGGCGCCGAGACGCGCGCCTGCAGGACGCCGCCCTCGATCCCGATCAGCTCGTCGGCGTGACCCCGCGGCCGCAGCCGGACCTCGATCCGCGCCTCCGTCCCGCTCACTCCCGGGAGGGCTCCTTCTGCTCCGGCATCTCGAAGCAGGACATCGAGGCGGCGGCCGGGAAGCCACCCCCGCCGCCCTCGCGGGCGATCCGTTCGGAGCTGCGGGCCTGGATCTCGAAGATCGCCTCCAGGCCGGCGGCCATCAGGTCGCTCAGTTCCTTCCAGCCCTCCTCGTCGAGGACCAGCGGCACCCGGCTGAGGTGGCGGTCCAGGCGGCGGTCGAAGGTGCCGGCGTCGAAGGCGAGGGCGACGTCGACCATCTCCTGCTGCTTGATCCACAGCGAGACCTGTTCGCGCTCCTCGAGGCTGAGCTCGGCCCACTCCTCGTCGTCCCAGTAGAGCCGGCTGACCGCCTTGTAGAAGTGCTCGACCGCGCCCCGGACCTGGCGCGTCCCGACCAGCTCGATCATCCCCAGCTCCTCCAGCGCGCGCACGTGGTAGCTGACCTGACCGATCGGCAGGTCGAGCTGGTCGGCGATTTCCTTCGGGCTGGCGGAGCGGTCGCTGAGCACGCTCAGCGCCCGCACCTTCACCGGGTGACCCATCACCTTGAGCAGCGAGCGGTCGATTTCCCTGGCCCTGGGCCGCGAGGGCGCCGCTTTGCTCTCTGACGGAGGAGACACTACGCCCGTAATGGTATTTGATGCGAACTCCACGGTTCTCAATCGGGGCTCGCCGAGGTGGAGAGCTCGGCCGAGAGGCGGTCGAGCGATTCCCGGGCGTACTCGAAGACCCGCCGGTCGCCGCTCAGCCGGTGGCGCAGGTTGGCGCCCATCATCACCGCCTGCACCTCGAAGGCGTAGCGCTCCGGCCGCCCGACCCCGGCCAGCCGAGCGTGCCGTTCCAGCTCCGCCGTCCAGAGGCGAAGCGTGGCGGCGATCGCGTCGCGCACCGGGCCCGGCCGGTCGTCGTACTCGGCGACGGTCGCCGACCAGAAGCAGCCGCCCGCGTGCAGGTCGAGGTACTCCAGGTAGTGCTCGGCCATCGCCCGCAGCCGCGGGGCGCCGTCGGGGGCGCTCAGCGCCGGCTCGATCACCGTCTGCCGGAAGCGCTCGGCGGCGGCCGCGACGGTGGCCAGCTGCAGCTCCTGCTTGGAGCCGAAGTGGGCGAAGAGGCCGCTCTTGCTCATCCGCAGCTCGGCCGCGAGGCGGCCGATCGTCAGCCCCTCCAGGCCCTCCGCCGAGGCAACCTCGACCGCGCGATCGAGAATCGCGGCCCGCGTCTCGGCTCCCTTTACGCCTGCGCTCACGCGTCAAAGGCTACAGAAAAGCACGAACGTTCGTTCTTCCCGTAGGATGCGACAGCGCCAGGGCCAAATTCACGAGGAGGAAGCGATGAGCAGCTACGAGGTGAAGAGCATCGACGAGATGGAGGCCGTCTACGGCGGGGCCTTCAAAAGAGCACGGGCCGAGCTCGGCGTCGAGTCGTTCGGGATGCAGGTGATCGACATGCCGCCCAGCTTCGACGGCTATCCCGAGCACGACCATTCCGAGGACGGCCAGGAGGAGGTCTACGTGGCGCTGCGCGGCGGCGGCGAGATCGAGATCGCGGGCGAGCGCCACCCGCTCGATCCCGACCACCTCGTCCGGGTCGGCCCCGGGACCAGGCGCAAGGTGTGGCCCGGGCCCCAGGGCATCCGGATGCTGATCGTCGGCGGCGTCCCCGGCTCCCTCTACGCGGCGCCGGACATCAGCAAGCTCGGCGAACCGGACCCGATGGCGGCGAGCTAGGAGGACCGGGAGGCAGGAGCTACGCTGGGCGGGTGTCCCTCCGCGCCTGCCTCCCAGCGCTCCTGCTGGGCTGCTGCGCGCTGATCGCCCCCGGCGCAGCTGCGGCTGCCCCGGCCGGAGCCGGGCCCGGCGAAAGCAAGGACCCGATCGTCGTCATCGCCGGCGACGTCACGGTCCCGCGCGGCGAAACCGTCGACGGCGTCTACGTCGCCAGCGGCGATGCGCGGATCGCCGGCCGGGTCGACGGCGACGTGGTGGTCCTCAGCGGTGACGTCGTCGTCTCCGGTACGATCGAAGGCGACCTCTTCACCGCCTCCGGGACGGCCCGCCTGCTCCCCTCGGCACTGGTCACCGGCGACGTCGACTACGCCAGCCACCACCCCGACGTCTCCGCCGCCGCCAGGGTCCACGGCAACGTCCAGAAGAAGGGCTGGCCGGACTTCAGCGGCGCGCTGTCGTTCGTCAGCGGCCTCCTGCTGTGGCTGGCGGTGACGATCTCGCTCGCGGTCCTGGGGGTCCTCGCCCTGCTGATCGCGCCGCGCGCCGCGGACTCGCTCCACGCTCGCTCGCGGGAGCGGATCGGGCCGCTGATCGCGATCGGCATCGCGGTCTTCATCGTCCTCCCGGTCGGGAGCGTGATCGCGGCGGTGACGGTGGTCGGCCTGCCCCTGGCCGTCTGCCTCTTCCTCGCCCTGCTGCCGCTGGGCGCGATCGCCTACGTCGCCTCCGCCTGGGCGCTCGGGCGGGCGATCGTCAAGCCGCCCCGCGAGCGCATCCTCTCCCTCCTGGTCGGGATCGCGATCGTGCGCGCGGTGGCGATCGTCCCGATCCTCGGCCTGCTGGTCGACCTCGCCGCGGTGGTCTTCGGCCTCGGCCTGATCGGCGCCGCTATCGGGGCGGCCCGGGGCTCGGAGCCCCCTCCCCCACCCCCGGCTCCCGCGCCGCCTCGAATCCCGGGCAGCTGAGCACCGGCAGGCGCGGATAGCGCGGATAGGCAGGGTCGCTGCGCGAGCGCTCGCAGAGCGAGAAGACCGAGCCGCGGGTGTTGGGCACCAGCCGCTGGTGGGCGCAGGCGTCGCAGAGGCCGCGCGCGAGCGCCGGAGGCGCCATCATGGACCCACCCGACGAAGAGGAGGAGCGATGCCCGCCACGGAGATCACGCTGACCATGTCGAGGCCCGACGCCGAGGTGCTGCTGGGAGTGCTGGCGGCCGAGCGCCACAACGCCGACGTGGAAGCCGTCTGCGACAACCTGCGCAAACAGCTCGACGAGAAGCTGGCCGACTCATAGGGCCGAGACTATGCCGCCTCGTTCGCGGCTAGCTTTGATGCGTGCACCGATCCGCGACCCTCTTCGACGCCGATGCCGCCTCCTACACCGGCACCGTCGAGGTGCTCGGGGTGATCTTCCGCGCCGAGGACGACGGTTACGCGGTGCTGGAGGTCCAGGACGCCGAGGGCGGTCTGGGCTTCGCCCTGGTCGGCCCGGTCGCCCACCTGGGCCCCGGTGACCGGGCCGAAGTCAGCGGCGAGTGGCAGACCCACTCCCGCTACGGGCGCCAGCTGCGGGCCCAGGGGGCGCTGCCGCTGGACCCCGCCGACCGCGAGGGGCAGATCGCCTACCTGACCACGCTGCGCCACATCGGCAAGGCGCGGGCGGAGAGGCTGGTCGACGAGCACGGCGAGGGCGTCCTGCAGGTGATCGCCGCCGACCCCCAGCGGACCTTCGCCGCGCTGCGCGGGGTCAGCGCCGACCAGGCCGCGGCGGCGACCGAATCGTGGCACGCCAGCCGCGCCGTCCGCGACCTCCACGTGCAGCTGGCCCCGCACGGCCTCGCCCACCTGGCGGCGGCGATCCACGCCCGCTACGGCGAGCGCTCGATGGCGATCCTGCACGAGGACCCCTACCGGCTGACCGAGGTCGAGGGGGTCGGCTTCGCCCGCGCCGACAAGATCGCGCTGGCCGCCGACGTGCCGGCGGAGTCCAGCAGCCGCGCCCAGGCGGCGGCCCTCTACGCGCTGCAGGAGGCCGAGCAGCAGGGCAACAGCTTCCTGCCGCTGGAGGAGCTGACGCGGCGCACCGCGCGGCTGATCGGCCTCGCCCCCGACCCCGACGTGCTGGCGGAGGCCCGCGGCGTCGTCCTCGAGGAGGGGCGCGTGTACCGCGAGCTGACCCGCGAGAGCGAGCTGGCGGTGGCCGCGACCCTGGCCGCCCGGCTGGCCGCCCCGCCCCACCTCGACCACGACCCGGGCGCGGCGCCCCGCGCCGGGCTAACCGACGAGCAGTGGTCGGCGGTGCGCGGCGCCTTCGCCTCGCGGATCTCGGTGCTGACCGGCGGTCCGGGGGTCGGCAAGACCGTCTGCACGCGGGAGATCGTCGCCGAGGCGCAGGCCGCTCAGGCGACGATCGCCCTCTGCGCGCCGACCGGGCGGGCGGCGCGGCGAATGGAGGAGGCGACCGGCCACGAGGCGATGACGATCCACCGCCTGCTCGAGTGGATGCCCGGCCGCGAGCCGGCCTACAAGCCGGGGCACCCGCTGCCGGCCGACCTGGTGATCGTCGACGAGTCCTCGATGCTCAACCTGCGCCTCGCCGAGGTGCTGCTCGCCGGCCTGGCCGAGACGACGCACGTCGTCTTCGTCGGCGACGCCGACCAGCTGCCGCCGATCGGGGCCGGCAAGCCGTTCGAGGACCTGATCGCCTCGGGGTCCGCGCCGGTCGTGCGGCTGACCCAGATCTTCCGCCAGGCGGCGCGCTCGATGATCACCACCGCCGCCCACGAGATCAACCACGGCCGCCCGCCGCACCTCGAGCCCGAGCCCGACCAGGAACGCGACTTCTTCTTCATCGACCGCGCCACTCCCGAGCGGGCGCTGGAGACGGTGGTCGAGGTGGTCGCCGAGCGGGTGCCCAAGCGCTTCGAGCTCGACCCGGTGCGCGACGTCCAGGTGCTGGCGCCGATGTACCGGGGAGCGGTCGGGATCGATGCCCTAAACGAGCGGCTGCAGGCGGAGCTCAACCCGGACGGCAAGACGGCGCTGAAGGACCGCTTCCGGATCGGCGACCGGCTGATCCAGACCCGCAACTCCCACGAGCTGGGGCTGATGAACGGCTCGATCGTCTTCCTCGTCGAGGACCGGGCCGACGAGGAAGCGATCGTCGTCGAGACCGACGACGGCGGCTCCCTGGTCATCCCCTACGAGGAGACCGCGAACCTGCGGCTGGCCTACGCGATCTCCGTCCACAAGGCCCAGGGATGCGAGGTGCCGGTGGTGGTCGGGGTCTGCCACCGCTCGCACTCGCGGATGCTCTCCCGCCCGCTCCTGTACACCGCGATCACCCGCGCTCGCACCAGCTGCGTCCTGGTCGGGGACCAGGCCTCGCTGGCCGCCGCGGTGCGGCGCGGCGACGGCGGCGAGCGCCACTCCGGCCTGGCCGACAGGCTGGCCGCGTAGGCCGTTCCCCGCGCGGCCCAGCGGATCGACCCCGCGGCGTCCGGTTCCGTCGGCCCGCGGACTCAGACTGCGCGCCCATGAGGAGACCGCTCCCCCTCGCCGCCCTGCTGGCCCTCGCCGCCGTCCTGGCGCTGCCCGCGGCCGCCTCGGCCAGCCCGGCGCTGCCGGAGAAGTCGACGGAAGCGATCTTCCTGCTGCGCCACCCGGGCGGCCTGGAACGCTTCGTGCGCTCGGTCTCCGACCCCTCCTCCCCCAGCTACCGGCACTACGCCAGCGTCGAGAGCCTGATCGCCCGCTTCGCGGCGCCGAAGGAGGTCCGCAGCCAGACGCTGGCCTGGCTGGCGGCGCGGGGCCTGCGGGGGACGGTCGACGCCACCGGCACCTTCGTCACCGCGCGGCTGCCCGCCCGGCAGGGCGAGCGGCTGCTCGGCGGCGGCGCCCTGGCCGGCCGGTCCGGCCCGGCCCTCGGCTCGGTGGTGCCGGCGGGGCTGCGCGGGGCGGTGAGCGGGGTCGAACTGCTGCCGGGGGGCAAGGTCTTCAAGAGCCTCGAGGCGAACGGCGGCAACCCGCTTCCCGGGGCGGCGAGGAAGAAGCAGCACTACAGCTCGATCCTCCCCCACACCGGGACCGCCGCCGGCTGCGCGGCCGGTCGCGCCGGCCCGGGCGCCCCCGCGCTCCCGCCGTTCACCCCGAACCAGTACCTGAAGGCATACGGCCACACCGCCCTGCACGACCGTGGCTACGAAGGCCAGGGACAGACCGTCGCCCTGGTCGAGGTGGACGGGTTCCGGCACCGCGACATCGCGACCTTCGACCACTGCTTCGGCGTGCGCACGCCCGCGATCCGGGTGGTCCCCGTGGCGCCGGTCCGCAAGCCGTTCAGCGGCGGCACCGAGACGACCCTCGACCTCGAGGTCCTCTCGGCGGCGGCGCCGCGCCTGCACCGCGTCGACGTCTTCGAGGGGCCCGGCAGCGAAGGCGGCATCGCCCTCACCGCGGCGGCGGCGCTCGGCTCCAGGGGCCACCACCCGGACGTGATCTCGATCTCCCTGGGGGTCTGCGAGCCCGCGTACTCCGAGCAGCTGGTCTACCGGCGGGCGCTCGACAACGTCTTCGCGATCGCCGCCGGGGCCGGGATCTCGGTCCTGGTCGCCGCCGGCGACACCGGCTCAAGCGGTTGCCGCATCGACAACGCGGAAGGCGAAACCACGGCGCTGCCGATCCGCACCGTCAGCCTTCCCTCCAGCTCGCCGTTCGTCACCGCGGTCGGCGGCACCAACCTGCGCCTCACCGCCAAGAACCGGATCCGCTCGGAGATCGTCTGGAACGACTGGCCGGCACTGATCGGCGGTGGCGGTGGCGGCGTCAGCCTGCTGCTTCCCCACCGCCCCTGGTACCAGCAGCTGCACCAGCTCGACCGCTTCGGGATCGGCCGCATCGTCCCCGACATCGCCGGCCTCGCCGACGTCTTCCCGGGCTACGCCTACTTCTGCACCTCGCCGGAATGCGCGAGCCTCGCGCAGGCCGTCCCCGGCTGGACCTCGATCGGCGGCACCAGCGCGGCGACGCCCCTGATGGCGGCCGGCATCGCGCTCGGCGACCAGTACGCGGCGCGGCACCGCCAGCGGCCGATCGGCTTCGCCAACCCGCTGCTCTACCAGCTCGGCGCCGACCCGCGGACCCGGCGCCAGGTCTTCACCGACGTCACCGAGGGCAACGACGACCTCGGGGCGATGCTGCCGGCCGACGTCGGCGGCGGCAGCCCGCTCGGCTGCTGCTCGGCGCGGCCGGGCTACGACTGGGCGAGCGGCTGGGGCTCACCGAACGTGCTGGCGCTGGCCCGCGCCGCCTCGCTCCTGGCCCGGTAGCGAGCCCGCCGCCGAGGGTGTGAGACCCTGGCTCGCGCCAGGTGAACGGTGGGTCCAAAGCAGCGGAGGTTGCGGTCGAGGGCGCGGAACGTCGCGAGGCGCCGCGCGTGCCGCTGCTGGAGATCGGGGTCACGCTCGCGGGCATCGCCCTGCTCGGCCTGCTGGTCCTGGCGGTCGACCCCCTGCGCGAAGCGGTCAGCGCCGCGATCCACGGCGACAACGCCGAGGTCCGCCACCAGATCGACCGGCTCGGCGCCACCGGCCCGCTGCTGATCCTCGCCCTGACCCTGATCCACGCCGTGGTCTTCTACCCGGCCGAGATCGTCGACGCCGCGGCCGGCTTCGCCTTCGGGTTCTTCCCCGCGATGGCGCTGATGATGGTCGGCTGGGTCGGCTCCGGCCTGCTCTGCTTCGCGGTCGGCCACCGGGTCGCGCGGCCGCTGCTCGACCGCTGGCTGGGCGCCGAGCGCTTCGAGCGGATCGAGGCGATGATCGAGCGCGGCGGCCCCGGCCTGCTGCTGGCGATGCGTCTGCTGCCGATCGTCCCCTTCAGCATCCTCTCCTACGCCGCGGGCGCCGCCCGCGTGCCGGTCTGGCGCTTCGTCTGGACCACCGCGGTCGGCTACCTGCCGATCACCGTCATCGCCGTCTACTTCGGCACCCGCCTGGAGGGCCTCTCGCTCACCGACCCGGTGGTCCTGCTGAGCGCCGCCGCCCTGCTGGCGCTGCTCGGAGTCGGCCAGTGGGTGATGCGGTGGCAGAGCCGCTCCCGCCCCTGACGCGGCGGCCGCGCCCGCGCGTCAGCCCACCCGCTTGACCCGGAAGCGGAAGACCGCCGGACTGCCGTCGAGGACGCCTTCGGCGCTGCGCGCCTCCACCTTGACGACGTGCCGACCGAGCCCGAACCGCCGCGTCAGCTTGGCGTTGCAGCGGTGGAACGCCTGCCCGTCGATCCCGCAGAGGAAGACGACCCCGGCCTGGTCGGAGGCGAAGCGGAAAACCACCCGCGCGGTCGCCGAGCGCGTCCACACCACCGCGCGAGGGTGCTTGGCGATGCGGGTCTGCGGCGGCGTCGGCGTGGGAGTGGGAGTAGGGGTAGGAGTGGGAGTTGGGGTTGGGGTCGGGGTGGGCGTTGGGGGCTGGGGAGTGCTCCCTTCCGAGCCCCAGAAGCCGGGGGCGAGGAAGACTTCGCCGGAGGCGTTGGGAGGAGCGCACGCTTCCGGAGGTTCCGTCGCCGCGCCGAGGATCGCTTCCGTCGCCGCGACCGCTTCGACCAGCCCCCCGCCGATCGCGCAGGGGCCGTTGAGCCCGATCGGGGAACCGGTGTCGAGGAGCGCTTCGCGCAGTTCGCCATTCGTCGCCGCGGGCTTGGCCTGTCGCAGGAGGGCCACCACGCCGGCGGCGTGCGGCGCCGCCGCCGAGGTCCCGCAGAATCGCCAGAACCCTTCGCGGAAGCTGGCGAAGAAGGTCGTGGCGCCGCAGTCGGTAGCCGTTACGTCGGGCTTGGAGAGGACTTCCGGAGGGATTTCGGCGGCCGGCGTCGCCCCTTTGACCGGGCCGAAGTAGTGCGTGACGGGCCCGCGCGAGGAGTAACGCTCCGGCGAGCCGGTGGCCCCGTAGTTGATCGCGCCGACCGCGATGGCGCTCGCCGCCCCGGCATGGCCGAAGATCGCCGGGCCGACCACGTCGCCGCCGCCCGAGCGCGGGTACTCGGTGCCGGGCACTCCGCCGCCGTTCTGCAGGAGGATGATCTTGAGCCGCGGGTTGGTGCCGGCGAAGCGGTTGAGGACGAGCTGCACGGTCGCTTCCGAGGAGCTTTTGTTGGTCCACTGCAGGACCTCGACCGGACGCTGGGTTTTCAGGTTGTTTTCCGTCGCCCCGGTCAGCAGTTCGCCGCTGGGGCCGAGCAGCAGGGCGTCGATGTCGGTGCCGACCCCTTTCCAGGGTTCGGCCCATTGCAGATCCACGGTCAGGGTCTCCCCCGCGTCCACCTTGATCCCGAAGGTGCGGTCGACCGCGGGCCCGGGGTTGAAGTCCATGCAGTGGGTCCCGTTCAGCCCTTCCACCGCGCTGACCGCCGGGGGGCAGCCCCCCGAATCGCGAAACGCCGGTGCTTCCCAGGAGGCGATTTCGTTGCCTTCGCCATCGAAGAGGTTGTCGTTGCCGGCGGCTGAGAGATAGGTGACGCCTTCCGAGGTGACCTTGTTGATCGCGTCGGCGACCGGGCCGTCCTGGAAGAACGGCTCTTCGAAGTAGCCGACGTCGTCGACGATCACCTGGGCGCCCGCCACCTGATGCAGCCGTTCGATGTTTTCGGCGAACGATTCTTCCCCGAGGAAGGCGGTGGCAAAGGCAAGCGAAGCTTTTGGCGCCACGTCGTGGACGATCTGCAGCATCCCGCGTCCCTCGTCGGTTGCTTCGGAGCCGGTGAATTCGGGAAGCAGCCGGTTGACCGACGTTTCCTCGCCCGGACATTCGCCGCTTCCCGGCACCTTGGGGCCCGGCAGGTCGCCAGTTTCTTCGTCCTTCGGCGCGGTGCTGGCGACCGGGCCGCCGCTGATCGCTTCGGTGGCCTGATCGAAGGAGTCCGAGAGCACGCCCACAGTCGTCCCCGCCCCGCTGAGCGAGAACTTTTCTCGCGCGCCTTCGCCGGTGAACGTGCCGGCTTTTGCCACGTGCAGCTGGCCGACCCCCTCGGAGATCACCGACCCCCCCTCGCAGTTGACCGCGTAGAGCATGGGCTCGCGCACGGGGACCACCGCCGCGACGCCGGCGACGCCGGCGACTTCGTGAAGGTCGCCCGCAGGCACCGCCGCGGTCGCCGTCTGGTAGCGGCGGCTGTCAGCCAGGACGGAGGCGCCGGCGGCGCCGAGGTCGTCGCGACTCGCCACCGCCCCCTGTACGAACCGCACCTGGACGAGGATCTTTCCGTGCTGGCGAATCAGGCTGCCGGGTCCTTCGGCGGCAATGCCGAGCACCCTCGCCTGCCTCTGCGGCGAGAGCGAGCGGACCGCGGGGCTGCTCAGCTTCGCCAGCGCGGGCGAGAGAGCTCCGCCGGTTTCCATCGCCCAGGCGGGGGTGCAGGCCAGGCAGCTGGCGGCGAGCGCGGCCGCCACGCCGGCCAGACGGCGGCGTCTCGACCTCATCCTCATCTCCATAGGGGTTTCATCGGCGAAAGAACGACGGATCCAAAGCCCTGTCAGTGGAAACCCCGGGCGGGGAAGAATCGCGGTGCTTGCTCGAAGGGGGCGGGAGAGCGCCGGTCAGATGTAGGAGCCGCGGCGGAACCAGGCCAGCAATCCGACCACCGAGAGCACCAGGCTGCCGATCCCGAGCACCCAGAAGGCCCCCTCGCTGCTGATGTTGACGACCAGCCACTTGAAGTTCTGGCCGAAGAACCCGACCAGGAAGGAGAGCGGCAGGAAGACGGTGGCGACGACGGTCAGCTGCTTGGTGATCTGGTTGAGCCGGTTGGAGACGACCGAGAGGTAGGCGTCGCGGGTTCCCGACAGCAGGTCGCGGTAGGCGTCGATCTGGTCGGAGATGCGGATCGCGTGGTCGTAGATGTCGCGGAAGTAGTTGCGGGAATCGGCCTCCAGTCCCGGGATTTCGAGAATGTCGTCGATTCCGCGGGCCAGCAGGTCGCGCTGCGGGGTGACGATCCGGCGCAACGAGACGAGGTCGCGGCGCAGCTCGGTGATCTGCTCCAGGTGCTCGGAGGTGGGCCGGGCGAAGATCTCGCCTTCCAGCCGCTCGATCTGCTCGTCGATCTCGTCGAGAACAGGGAAGAAGGTGTCGGTGAGCCCGTCCAGGACCCGGTAGACGACGAACTGCTCGGAGCGCGGCGGCTGCGCGGTGAGGCGCTGGCGGACTTCGTCGAGCGCCCTGCAGGCCCCCTGGTGGACGGTGACCAGATAGCCGCCGCTGAGGAAGGCGTGGATCTCGTTGAGGTCGATCCCAGTCCAGACGCCGCCCTCCGGCCCCTCGCCGCCCCCAGCCGCGTAGTAGACGAGGAACATGAAGTCCCCGTAGTCCTCGAGCTTGGGGCGCTGGTTGCGTTTCAGCATGTCCTCGAGCGCCAGCGGGTGGAAGGAGAAGAGCTCGCTCAGCGCCTCCGCCTCCTCCTTGCCGGGGTCGAGGAGGTCGAGCCAGAAGTACTCGTCGCGCGCGAGCAGGCCGCTGATCTCCTGGCGATCGATGCGATCGAGGATTTGCACGCCGCAACGCTA
>DASVWP010000257.1:0-18194 GCA_036393155.1 Solirubrobacterales bacterium
CCGCACTCCGACGAGGCCCCGCCGCGGCGGGGCCTCGTCGGAGTGCGGGGGAGATGGAGCGGAGCTACTTGATGACGGCTTCCATCAGGATCCAGCACCCGTCGGTGTTGGTGGCCGGGCGGAAGGAGCTCCCGGCGGAAAGCGGCGGGGTGTAGATCAGGGTGTTGTCGCCGCCCGAGGAGCAGCGGATCATCGAGGTGATGTTGCCCTGCAGGGCGAGCTGCTGGCCCTTCTTCACCGGCACGCTGACCGGGAAGGACTCGACGTTGTAGCGGCCTTCTTCTTCGTTGGCTTCGGTCTGGCCCGTGTAGCTGATCCGCGGGCCGTTGCGGACGACCTTCGCTTCGTTGGTGCCGAACAGGGTCGAGCGCTTCACCTTGGCGATCTGCAGCTGGAAGCTGCCGGGACCGCCGGCGATCAGCCGGATCCGCTTGATCGTCCCGGTCTTCGGGGCGAGCTCGCCGCCGTCGGGGCGGCCGTAGGCTTCCTCCTGGACCATCGTGCAGGTGGAGCTGGGGACTTCCTGGTTGGCTTCGCAACCCAGGCCGGGCAGCGAGTTGGACGGCTGCACGGTCGGGTTGAGCAGCGAGCCGAAGCGGACGGCGGCGAGGCTCGAGGCCGGGGCGACCATCAGCGCGGCCAGCGCGGCCAGCGCGGCGAAGAGGCCGAGGCGGCGGGTGAGCCTGCGGGCGGGGCGGGTCTTGGTGTGGGTGCTGGTGTTCATGGTGTTCCTCCTGGGATTGGGTCGTTGACTTTGCGTCTGGACCCAGCTTCGCCCCGCGAGCGCGCCGCTCCCAGGGACCCCAGGGGTGAACCTCGCCACCCCTCGGCAGCGCCCTCGCGGTCCCGGCGGGCGGGCCCCGGCCCCGGCGGCCCGCCCGCGCCTACAGCTCGCGGCGGTTGACGATCCCGGTCTGGAAGGCCCGCTCGACCAGCGCCGCGCGTTTCTGGTTCTGCGGCAGCTCGCCGACCTCGAGCTTCTCGAACAGCGCCCGCATGTGGGTCTTCACGGCGTCGACGCTGAGGTGCAGCTCGGCGCCGATCTCCTGGTTGGTCGCCGGGGTGGCGAACGAGGAGCCGTCCTTGAAGGGCCGGCACAGCGCGACCAGGACCCGGCGCTGGGCCGGCGAGACGCTCGCCGCGGCTGGCGCCTCGGTGGCGATCACGGTCGCTTCCGGCGCCGTCGCGCCGGGCCGCCGGTAGAGGACCGCGGTGCGGCCGAAGCGCAGGCGGTCGCCGTCGAGCAGGCGCCGGCGCCCGTGCACCCGCTCCTCGTTGACGAAGGAGCCGTTGCGCGAGAGGCCGTCGTCGACGAGCGTGCACTCGTCGCGCACCACCTCGATCTGGGCGTGCAGGCCGGAGACCTCCTCGTCCCAGCTGAGCTGCAGGTCCGCCGAGCCGCCGCGCCCGACCCAGAGCTCGCTGGTCCCCGGCTCGACGAGAACGATCAGCTGCTCGTCGGAACCGTCGCGGTAGACGAGGAACGGCCGGCCGGTCCGTTCGGCCTCGATCTGCGCCTTCAGCTCCGCTGCGCTCCCCGCGCGTGGTCCGTTCACCCGCCTGATCCTAAAAGTGCATGGACATATGTGTGACCAGGTTTCTCCCCTGATGCCGACACACTTGGAAGATGCCTGCCGGGAGCATCACCAGCTTCTTCTTCAACTGGTACCCCGTCTTCGGGGTCTTCTTCATGGCCTGCCTGCTGCTCGTCTTCGTGCGGCTGCTGAGCAGCACCATGGGCTCGACCAAGCCGGAGACGATCAAGGCCAGCCGCACCGCGCCGGTCCTCTGGGAGGAAGTGCAGGGGGTCGACGCCGCCAAGGACGAGCTGATGGACGTCGCCGCCTGGCTGCGCGAACCCGACCGCTTCGCCGCCCTCGGCGCCAAGGCGCCGCGCGGCGTCCTGCTCTACGGCCCGCCGGGGACCGGCAAGACGATGCTCGCCCGCGCCGTCGCCGCCCAGGCCAAGGTCGACTTCTTCGCCGCCTCCGGCTCGAGCTTCGTGGAGATGTTCGTCGGCCGCGGCGCCGCCCGCATCCGCCGCCTCTTCAAGGAGGCGCGCAAGTCCGGCCGCGCGGTGATCTTCATCGACGAGCTCGACGCGGTCGGCGGCGCCCGCAGCAGCAGCGGCGGGGACGGCGGCACCAGCGAGCGCGAGCAGGCGCTTAACCAGCTGCTGGTCGAGCTCGACGGCTTCGAGCGTGACCCGGGGACGGTGATCGTGATCGCCGCCTCCAACCACGTCGACAAGCTCGACAGGGCGCTGCTGCGGCCGGGCCGCTTCGACCGCCAGGTGCTGGTCGCGCCGCCGGGCCGCGAGGGGCGCGAGGCGATCCTCCGCTCCCACGCCAAGGGCAAGCCGCTGGCCGCCGACCTCGACCTCACCGACGTCGCCCGCAAGACCACCGGGATGACCGGCGCCCAGCTGGCCAACGCGCTCAACGAGGCGGCGATCATCGCCGGCCGCGCCGGGCACGAGGCGATCGGCCGCGAGGACCTCGACGAGGCGCTGCTGCGCCAGTCGGTCGGCTCCCAGCAGGCGCACCGCCTGAGCCCGAAGGAGCGCCGGATCGTCGCCTACCACGAGGCCGGCCACGCGCTCTGCCGCCACCTGCTCGGGCTCGACCCGCCGGAGATCCTCAGCATCATCCCCCGCGGCCCCGCGCTCGGCTTCGTCGGCCACTCGCCGGAGGAGGACAGCTACCTGAAGTCCCGCGAGGAGCTGCTCGACGAGATGGTCACCCTGCTGGGCGGCCGCGCCGCCGAGGAGGTGGTGCTCGGCGAGTCGTTCTCCGGCGCCGTCGACGACCTCAACCGCGTGCAGGCGCTGGGGCGGCAGATGGTCGCCGAGTTCGGGATGGGGGTGGCGGTCGACCACGACGGGCCGCCGCCAATCGCCCTGCCGACCGGCGACTACGCGCTCTCCGACGCCACCCGGCGCGAGGTCGACGTCGCCTCGATGACCCTGGCCCGCGAAGCGGGCCGCCGGGCCCGCACCCTGCTCTCCGCCAACCGCCAGTGCCTCGACGACCTGGCGACCGCGGCGCTGGAGCGCGAGACGCTGACCCGCGAGGAGCTGGACGACATCTTCGCCGCCCACGAGCTGCACGGGCTCTCAACCCGCCACGCCTCCGGCGCCGCCCTGGTGGCGATGTCGAAGGACCCCGAAGCGCCGGATTCGCCGCCGCGACGCGACTAGGAGGGATTGTCGAAACCCCCACGCCCGCCTGACGGCGGCGGACGACGACGCGGTGCGGCGTCCTCGATCGGCCGAATAGCGCTGCTATTCGGCCTCCCTGCGTCCTTGCCCCGCTTGGTCCGGCGCTCGCCAGTCGCCCACGCGGGTTTCGCCAATCCCTCCTAGCATTGCGGGACCGTGAACGGGCCCGCTGAGGAGACGCACTACTTCCCGCCGGGCCGCTCGCTGGCTCGCCGCGTCCACGGCGACCGCGCGGTCGGCCTGCTCTACGGCCAGCGGGCGCTGCTGATCGGCGCCCTGGAACCGCTCACCTACACCGGCACGATGCTGACCACCAAGGCCGGCGAGTTCCCATTCGCCCGTCTCGCCCACACCGCCAAGGTCCAGGAGACGGTCCTCCTCGGCACCCGCGCGGAGGCCGACAGGGCGCTCGCCGCCGTCCACCGCCTGCACGAGCGGGTCAGGGGGACGCTGCCCGAGGCGGCCGGCTCCCATCCCGCCGGCAGCGCCTTCTCCGCCTTCGACCCGGAGCTGATGCTGTGGACGCTGGCGGTGATCGCCGACTCCGGCCGCGAGATCTACGAGACGATGGTCCGGCCGCTCAGCCCCGCCGAGCGCGAGGCGCTGTGGCAGGACTACCTGCGCTTCGGGGAGCTGTTCGGGATGCCGCGCGAGGTGGCGCCCGCCAGCTTCCCCGAGTTCCAGGCCTGGTGGGAGGAGCGGCTCGCCTCACCCGACCTGCACGCCACCGCGCACGCCCTGGAGATGGCCCCGCTGGTCGCCTTCGAGCAGCCGGTCCCGCGCGCCGCCCGCGGCAACATCGCGGTCCAGAACCTGGTGGTCAAGGGCACCCTGCCGGCCCGGGTGCGGGAGATCTTCGGGGTCCGCTGGGGCGCGTCCCAGGAGGCCGCCTTCCGCGCCGTCGCCGCGAGCCACCGCCGCGCCCGCCACCTCTTCCCCCGCTCCCTGCGGCGCGGCCGCAACGACCTCTTCTTCGACGCCGTCACCCGCTCCGAGCGGCTGCGCGGCGGCACTGCCACCCCCCAACTGACGATAGGCCTCCATTAGATGAACACGTCTCTCCGCCCCCGGAGGGCCGCGGCCCTCCTCGCCCTCACGACCCTTGGCGTTCTCGCCTCCCTCCTCGTCCTCGCCGGCTCGGCGCTGGCCGCCTCGACGCTCGCCGGCAAGGTGACGAGCGCCGGCAAGCCGGTGCGCGGCGCCCGCGTTGCGCTCTACGCGGCGGGGCCCGGCCCCGCCGCCTGGCTCGCCGGCACGCGCGCCGGCAAGAAGGGCGAATTCGCGCTCAGCTACGAAAACCCGGGCGGCGAAGCGGTCCTCTACGTGGTCGCCCAGGGCGGGTTCGTCGCGGGCGGCGGTCCCGAATCGCGGCGGCTGCTGATGAGCGTCGCCGGCCTCGGCACCTCGCCGCTGGGCGAAGTCCAGGTCAACGACCAGACCACCGTCGCCTCCGGCTACGCGCTCTCGCGCTTCCTCCACGGCCGCCAGCTGAGCGGCCCCGCGCCGGGCCTGCAGAACGCCGCCGCCACCGTCTCCAACCTGGTCGAGCCGCGGACCGGCAAGGTCAGCTTCGTCCTCGCCAACTCGCCGAACGGCAACGCGACCGAAGCGCTGCCGACCTTCAACACGCTGGCCAACGCGGTCGCCGCCTGCTCGCTCAGGAACCGCGCCTGCGACCGGCTGTTCGAGCTGACCCGCCCGCCCGGCGGCCCCAAGCCGAACAACACCCTCGACGCGATGGTCGACCTGGCGAAATACCCGACCCGCCGCACCAGGCTGATCCTGGAAATGCAGGGGCGCCGGCCGCTGTACGAACCGGCGCTGGAATCGTCGCCGGCAGCCTGGACGATCGCCCTCGCCTACACCGGCGGCGGCTTCGACGCGCCGGGGCGGCTCGCCTTCGACTCCAAGGGACGGATCTGGGTGACCAACAACTGGGAACCGCCGACCACGCTCGGCGGCCAGCAGGTCACGGTGCTCAGCCCGACCGGACAGCCGATCCTCCACAGCCCGCTCTACGGCGGCGGCGTCTTCGGCGCCGGCTTCGGGATCGCGATCGACCAGTCCGACCGGGTCTGGGTCGGCAACTACGCCGGCAACAGCGTCTCGCTCTTCGACTCCAGCGGCGACCCGCTCTCGCCGGCCCGCACCGCCACCGCCAACGGCGGCTTCACCGAAGGCGAAATCGCCAAGGCGCAGGGGCTGGCGGTCGACCAGCACGGCAACGTCTGGATCCCCAACTTCGGCGGCGAAAGCGTCACCGTCTACTGGGGCGGCAACCCGGCAACCCACACGGTCGTCAGGGGCGGCGGGATCTCGAAACCGTTCGACATCGCGGTCGACCGCTCGGGCAACGCCTGGGTGACCGACGAATCGACCTCGGGCACCCCTGGTGGGGTGACCAAGATCCTGCCCAACGGGACCGTCGCCCCCGGCTCGCCGATCACCGGCGGCGGCCTGCGCTCGCCGCAGGGGATCGCGGTCGACAGCGGCGGCAACCTCTGGGTCGCCAACCTGCTCTCCAGCAGCGTCACCGAGATCGCCGGCAACGGCAAGGTCTACAAGCGCTCGCCGATCAAGGTCAAGAGCCTCACCGGGCCGTGGGGGATCGCGGTGGACGGCGAAGACAACGTCTGGGTGGCCGGCTTCCGCGGGCCCAGCCTGACCGAGCTCTGCGGCCGCAAGCCGGGCAACTGCCCCCGCGGCAAGCGCACCGGCGATGCGATCTCGCCGGCCGAAACCGGGTTCCAGAGCCGCGCCCTGCAGCACCTGACCGCGGTCCAGGTCGACCAGTCGGGCAACGTCTGGGTCGCCAACAACTGGAGCACCGGCTCCTCGCTGGCGCAGTTCGTCGGCGGCAACGGCCTGGTCGAGTTCATCGGCGCGGCGGCGCCGGTCAAAACGCCGCTGATCGGCCCGCCGGAAAGGCCGTGAGCGATGGCGGGCCGGGGACCCCGCCGCCGCTCCGGCGGCGCCCGGCGCCGCCGCGACCCCGGGCTGCGCGACGTCCGCTGGTGGGAGATGCGCCCGGCCCACAACCTGAAGCCGGCGACCTACCGCTGCCCGCTCTGCGGCCAGCACCTGCCGGCGCTCAGCGAGCACGTCCTGCTCTCGCCCGAAGGCGACAAGTCCCGCCGTCGCCACGCCCACACCGAGTGCGTCGTGCAGGCCCGCAAAGCCGGGCGGCTGCCGACCGCGGAAGAGTGGCGGGCGACCCAGCCGCGCCCACCCTCCTGGTGGCGGCGCCTGCTCGGCGCGCGCGGCACCGAAGATGGCCGCGGGGCCGACTCCGGCTCCGACCAGTAGTACCGCGCAGCGAGAGATCGGGTTCTGCCCCGATGGCGAGGCCGGGCGCCGACCGTAGGTTGCGCCCATGAGACAGAGCTCCTTCAGCGCCGACGCGGAATGGGCGGTCGCCGTGGCGATGGTCGCCGGCGTCGCGATCGCCCTCATCCTCTTCGCCGCCCTGCAATAAGCCGGCGGGCGGTGCGCGCTCGCGGCGGCGAACGGGTATTGGTTCCCGCATGCTCGAGCTGCTCGCCGCCCTGGCGGCCGGCGCCGCGGCGGGTGTCTCGAACTCGATCGCCGGCGCCGGCTCGCTGATCACCTTCCCGACCCTGGTCGCCCTCGGCCTCTCGCCGCTCTCGGCCAACGTGACCAGCACGGTGGGGCTGATCCCCGGCGCCGTCGGCGGCTCGGTCGGCTACGCCGACCTGCTGCGGGAGCAGCGGGCGCGGATCTTCCGCCTGGCGGTGCCGATGCTGGTCGGCTCGATCGCCGGGACGACGCTGCTGCTGATCACCTCCAACGACACCTTCGAGGCGATCGTCCCCTTCCTGGTCGCCGGCTCCTGCCTGCTGCTGCTCTTCCAGCCGCGCCTGACCCCGCGAATCGCCCACGCCGGCAACGAGCGCTCGCCCTTCCTCAACGTCGGCCTCGTCCTCGCCGGCGCCTACGCCGCCTACTTCGGCTCCGCCGTCGGGATCCTCCTGCTGGGGCTGCTGGCGCTCTTCGTCGCCGACTCGATGCAGCACCTGAACGCGATCAAGATCCTGCTCGCCGGGATCGCCAACCTGCTGGCGGCGATCGCCTACGCCTTGCTCGCCGCGGTCGACTGGCGCTACGCGCTCTGCCTGATGGTCGGCTCGCTGGTCGGAGGGCGGTTCGGCGCGACGGTGGCGCGGCGGATCTCCGGCGACGTGCTGCGGGTGGCGATCGCCCTGGTCGGGCTCGTCGTCGCGGCGATCCTCGCCTGGCGCGCCTTCGGCTGAGGAGGGGAGCCGGTGGATCGCTTGCGACATTGTCCCCACCAGGGCAGGGACGATGTCGCGAGCGCCGGGTAAGGTCGGGGGCGATGGCGAGGATCCGCGCAACCGCACTCGGCGCCCTGGGCCTGGCCTTGGCGCTCGCCCTCGTGGCGCCGGCCGCCGGCCTGGCCGCCAGCGGGCGCACGGTCTCGGTCCACGCGAGCGCGACCCTGCAGGTGCCCAACGACACCGCACGGGTGGGCCTCGGGGTGAGCCGCGAACGGCGGAGCCGCGGCGCCGCGCTGCGGGCGGCCTCGGCCGGGCTGCGCAAGGTGGTCGCCGCCGTCCAGGCGGTGCCCGGCGTCGGGCCCGGCGATGTCCACACCGGGCGCGTTTCGCTGCGCAGGGTCCAGAAGGGGACCACGGCCCTCTACCGCGCCGGCGAGGGCATCGGCGTCACCCTGCACCAGCCCGAACGCGCCGGCGAACTGGTCCAGGCGGCGATCGCCGCCGGCGCCAGCGGCGTCAACGGCCCCAGCTACTTCGTCGGCGACAGCGAAGCCGCCTACGCCAAAGCCCTCGCCGCCGCCTTCGATTTGGCGAAGGCCAGGGCGACCACGCTAGCGAGCGAGGCCGGCGCGACCCTCGGCCCGGCGATCAGCATCGTCGAAGGCGGCGCCGAACACGTCTTCCCTCCCACCGGCGCCGAAAACGAAGTAGGCAGCGCACCGAAGGGCGCCCCGCCGCCTCCCACCAAGCCCGGCACCTCGACCGTGACCGCCGAAGTCAGCGTCGTCTTCGAACTGCTCTGATGCCGATCAAGCTGCATACCTGTCCCGTCTCCTGGCTGAAGATCGAGGGGCACCCCTGCTGGCGAGTCCAGCAGGCGCTCGACGAGCAGGGGATCGAGTACGAAGTCGTCAAGGGCCCCCTGCGCCCCGGCAAGCGCGACGACCTGGAGCGCCTCTCCGGCCAGCGCAAATACCCGGTGATCGAGTTCGAGGACGGCGAGACCTACCGCGCCGAGTCGAAGGACATGGCCGCCCGCATCCGCGCCGGCGAGCTGCGGGCGGCCTCGTCCGAAGGCTGACGGGCGCTAGTTCAGGCGCCGCACCGTGTTTTCACCGTCGTCGACGTAGTAGATCGCGCCGTGCTTGATCAGCAGTCCGAAGAGGGATCCGGCTCCGGTTTCCTTGTCGGCGGTCCGCACGGCGAGCTGCCTGCCTTCCGGCGTCGTCTCGACCATGTTGCCGTCGCCCCCGTTGGTGGTGACGATGTTGCCGTTCGGCGCGAGCGCCATGCCGAGCGGTTCCTTGAGATGGCCTCCTTCGGTGAGGACGGTGCCGCCTTTGGCGGCCGCCGTCGTGCGCGTCATCGCTTCCGGCACCGCGAGGATCTTGTTGTCCTCGGTCGAGGCCACGTACAGCGTCCCGCCGGAGCCGAGGGCAAGTCCGGTCGGACCCAGCACGAGGGCTTCCGCGGAGTTGACCCAGGGTATGCCGTCGGCGATCACGGTTTCGCCCAGCACCTTGGGCATGCGCCCTTCACCCGATTCGAGTTCGATTCGCAGCACGGTCGAGTTGTCGACCGTGTGCCTGCCCTTGGCCGCCCCGCCGTTGAGCGCGTTGCTGACGAACAGGGTGGTCTTCGAACCTTCGCTCTTCGCGGTCGAATCCCACGGCCCCTGGATGTTCTTGCCGGCGATCGTCTCGACCGGCTTGCCTTCGCTGTCGAGCACGATCAGGCAGCCGTATTTCGCGGTCGCCGTCTTGCCGTTGGTCGTCGGCAGGCTGCCCACCACGACGTAGCCGCCCGGCAGGACGTTCAGGGCGGTCGTCAGCCCGACGCCGCCCGGGCACCGGCCGGGGAGCGCCTTCGGGTCGACCGTCGCGAACAGCGAGACCTTCCCGGCGGGCGAGACCTGCACGATCGTCTTGCCGGTGCCCTGGCCGCTCTGCTTCGCCCCTTCCTTGGCGTTGAAGTTGCTGATCAGCATCTGCCCGGCCTTGAGCTTGCCGACACTGACGGGAACGGAGGCGATGCCGTAGGGATTGATGTCGCCGTTGGGCGGGACGGTCGAGGCCAGCGTCTTGACCGTCTTCAGCGAGGCGAGGAACGGGGCGGAGGCGGACTTCCCGGAGGCCGGTTCCGTCGTCGTCGCGCTCGCCTGGCTGGTCGTCGCGGAGGCAGTGGAAGACGCGCTGCCGCTCCCCCCTCCGCATCCGGCGAGCGCCGTCACCAGTGCTGCGATCCCCATGAGGCACACGAAAGTTCTGCGCAAGGCACATCTCCTTGTAGGTAGCGGCGGCCCGGGTCTGGACTGGGCGTCGATCGGGGCATACGGCCGACCGAGGCCGCGGGTTCAGCCCGTCGCGAGCGGTACGTCGCGAACGCGGCAAGCCCGGACCGGGACTTCGAGCCGCTCTAGCCGTGCCGCCGGTGCGCCGGCGCGATCTTCATCTGCTTCTGGGCGGTTCCCTGGTTGCCGAGGGCGTCGCTGACCTGGGCGCTCGCCACCACCCGCCGTGCGGCGGGCTCGCCGCGCAGGAGGTCGGCCCTGGAACCGGGCAGCTTGATTCGCACCGCGGCGACCTGCCCGGCGCCGACGCTGTAGGTCCCGTTGCCGAGGAACAGACGGTGCCGCTTGTGCCCGAGCCCCAGCTTGGCGGCGGTGCGCAGCGTCACGCTGCCCCGGCACGGAGGAGAGACCTCCTCGCTCGGGCAGCGAACCGATACCGAGACCACCCCGCCGGAACTGAGGGGCAGGCGCTTGCCGAGGATTTCAATCCGGGCTTCCCGGTCCGCGGGCGGCGAGGGCGGGGGCGGGGGCGACGGCTGCGGCTGGTACTCGAACGCGCCCGCGTCGATGAGCGCGACGCCGTCTCCGTCGCCGTCCACCGGGCGCGGATTACCGCCGAGGTCGGTCGGGCCGCGGCCGATCAGGTCGGGGCCGCCGATGTCGATCGCCGGCGAGCCGGCGGAGAGGCGGTAATCGCCGCTTGCCGGCGCGACCAGCAGCGGGTTGCCCGCCCGGTTGCCCGGGCCGAAGGTGGTGGTGGCGGTCCCTTCGGTGCCTTCCTGGGTGACCGCCCCCGGGCTCAGGTCGAGGTTGGAGTAATCGACCTTGGCGGTCACCCCGCTGCCGTGCAGGCCCAGGAGCATGGTCTTGGCGAAGCCCGTCGCGATCAGGTGCCTGGCTTCGAGGACCGTCGGCCTCGTACCCCCCAGGCCGGCGACTTCCATCGCCAGGCTTTCCGGACCCCCGTCGCCGACGACGGTCACCCGGTCCATCGCCAGTTCGATGGTGTGCGGCGGCAGGCCGTTCTCCACGGCGACGCCGACGCTCGGCTGCGTCGGCGTCGCCGCCGAGGCGTCGAGCACGGCGTCGCTCAGTTCCATCCTGGAATCGAACCCGGTCTCGTTCAGGACCGTGAGCGGCCGGCTGCCGTGGAGGATCACGTGGCTCACCCGCATCGGCGGCTTGCTCGCTTCCTCGTTGACCCGGCTGGAGAACGCGCTGTGCAGGCAGTGCACGGTGACGTTGCTGATTTCGGTCAGGTAGCCCGTCTGGATCCCGTCGGAGTCCTGCGTCGGGGCGAAGTCGACTTCGATGTCATGGGCGGTGCCCCCGCGCAGCAACATGCCCTGAGCCCGGCCGTCGTTGACGCCGGGCCCGATACTCGCGCCCACCGCGTCGACCTTGACGTGTTCGACCGCGCCGCCGTAGAGGTCGAGCCCCTCGACGCTGGAGTTCTGGCCAGGCGTGACGTCCGAAGGCAATCGCAGGGTCAGGTTGGACAGGTGCATGAAGCCGCAGATCACATTGCGTCCGAACCCCGCCGTCGGTTCCATCGCCGGGAAGGTGAGGATCGTCTGGTCGATCCCGGCGCCCCGGATGGAAGTGCTTTCGTCTTCGACGTAGAGCCCGCCGCAGGCTTCCGCCTGCGTTTCGTAGGTCCCGGGCTGGATCGCCACCGTGTCGGGACCGGCATGCGCGTGGGCCATCGCGACCGCTTCGTGAATCGTCGCCACCGGCGTGCCTTCGCTGCAGGGCCCCGGCGTGCAGTACGTGTCCGCCCGCGCGGGCGACGCGGCCGGCCCGCCGAGCCCGAACGAGAGCACGGCCAGGACCGCCCCGACCTGTGCGACCACCAACCTGCGCCCGATTCCGCTCCTCACACCCCAACCTCCCCAGATCGACCCGTACCCAAAGCTAGCACCCCGTCGCGCGCTCGGACACTGGGAAATGGGCGGTACTGGGCTCGAACCAGTGACCCCTTCCTTGTAAGGGAAGTGCTCTCCCAACTGAGCTAACCGCCCCGGATTGGGACAAGCATTATTGCTCGGTTGGGAAGGCGGGGGCTGCGATGATGCGGGCCGCCGGTGGTCTCGCTGCCTCAGAAACACTTCGTCGCCATCCTGGTCGGCGTCTGCGTGCTCAGCGCGGCGATCGGGTCGGGCTTGGCGCTGGTCGCCCAGACCGGGCCGGCCGGGCCGGCCGGGAAGCGGGGGCCCGCCGGGCCGCGGGGGCCGCGCGGGCCGCAGGGGGAATCGGCGAAGGCGGAACTGGGCGGGCTGGAAGCGGAAGTCGAAGAACTGCGCGGGGCGGTCGAAGGCTCGGCGGAACTGGAAGAACGGGTCGAAGCGCTGGAAGAAGAAGGGGGCGGCTTCGAAGGCGGCGGGATCAGCCGCGAACGGCTCTGCGAAGAATTCGGCGTCGGCTGTTGACCGGCGCCGGGATTGAACCCGGCGGCCCGTCGCTCCGTAACCCGGTCCGATGAACACGATCGCGAGCTCCTTCTGGCGGTGGTTCCTGGCGGGACTTGCCGTGGGCGTGATCGCCCTGGCGCTGGTCGTGCTCGAGGACAGCAGCGCCGTGGCCCAGCCGGGCGCGGCGCTGACCATGCGCTCGCAGTCGGTCGACATCGCCCACTTCGCCTTCCACCCGCCCACCCTGACCGTCGCCGCCGGCAGCAAGGTCACCTTCGTCAACTCCAGCCGCATCGCCCACACGGCGACCCGCGCCGGCAGCTTCGACACCGGCCACATCCAGCCCGGAGCCTCGGTCACGGTCCGCTTCAACCACCGCGGCAGCTTCTCCTACCACTGCTCGATCCACCCCTTCATGCACGGCAAGATCGTCGTCCGGTAGCGATCCTCTAACCTCGCCCGGGCATGGACGTCCGCACTCTCTGGCGCTCGGCGCTGCTGCAGCTCCTCGCCGTCGCCGTCCTCTCGATCGCGCTCGCGCTCGCGCTGCCCCACAGCTTCTTCGTCGACTGGGGCTGGCTCGTCGGCCCGCTCGCCTGGATGCTCTGCGCGGCCTTCACCGCCCGCGTCCTCGGGCTGCCGCTGGTCCCGACCCTGACCGGCGCGGTGCTGGCCGGCCTGCCGAGCCTGCTGGCAGTGGTGCTGAACCTGCACTGGGAGGGCTCGGTCGTCGCGATCGCGCTCTTCGCCCTCTGGTGCGGCCGCCTGGCGACCGACGTCCCTAGGGGAGCAGGAACCGCATCCGCACCGTAGTGCCGGTGCCCTCCTGGACGATCCGCAGGTCGTTGCAGAGCCTGGCGATGATGATCAGGCCGAGCCCGAGCCCTTCGGACGGTCCGACGCCGAAGCCCTCGCCGCGGTCGGCGATCGTGATCTCCAGCCAGCCGTCGGAGACCTCGCCGAACAGCCGGACCGTGCCGGTCGCCGCCGTCCGGTAGGCGTACTTGACAGCGTTGGTCGCCGCCTCGGAGACGGCCAGGGCGACGTCGTCGGCCAGCTGCTCGCCGGAGTCGTTGGCGAGCGCCAGCTCGCGGGCGGCACGGCGCAGGATCGGGATCGCCGGCGGGCGGGCCGGCTCGGTGAGCTCGATCCGGGCGGCGCCGTCGGCGCGCACCTTCAAGGCTCGCCCTCGGTCACCGGGTGGCCGTCCCGCTTGACCACGACGAGATGGTCGCGATGGCGCTCGACGATCTCGTCGACCGCCTCGATCTCGTGGCCGGGGGCGACCAGGAAGCGCTCGAAGTCGGTGCGGATCGCCTCGTAGTCGTCGATCGGCAGCTCGATCGTCGTGCTGCAGCCCAGGCTCCCGCACTCGCAGAGGAACACCGCGGAGCCCGCGTCCTCGCCGCGCTGGATCGCCTCGTTGACCTGGCGGCCGCGAATCTCGGCGACGACCGCCTGCTGCAGACGCTCTCGATCGCTGCTCTGGTCTTCTTCATCGCGCCTCATGATGATGGGCGCAGTTCCCGGAAAGGCACTTCGGGAAACCGCTTTTGCACACTTTCATCACTTCTCAGTAGCCCTTTCACCAGTTGTCAGTAAACGGACTAGGCTGTCGCTGGAGGCTCGCTCGGGGAGATGTCGATTGTCGCGATAGCGGTTCTTGGCACGGCGCTGATGCTGACCGCGGCCGCTGCCGCGATCTTTGCCGTGCGGGCGCGGCGGGGCGACCTGCGCCTGGGGATCCTCGACGAGGTCGCCCACGCCGCCGAGGCGGGCGACTCGCTGCGGGAGACGATGGACGCGATCACGGCGATCCTCGTCCCCGCCCTGGCGGACTTCTGCGTCATCGACCTGATCCATGGCGAGGAGCTGCGCCGCGGGGCGGTGCGCGCTTACGGACCGAGGGCGGCGGAGGTCGAAGCGGGCCTCGCCGCCCGGCCACCGGTCCTGCAGGCGCAAATGGCCGACGCCGCCGCGCGCGAGGTCCAGCCGCCCCGCTTCTTCGAGCGCGTCTCGGCCGAGGACCTGCGCGACGTCGCCGCCGACTCCGCGGACCTCGAGTTCCTCCTCGGCCTCGACGTGCGCTCCGGCGTCAGCGTCGAACTGCGCAGCCGCGGCCGGCCGACCGGGATGCTGACCCTCGGCGTCACGGGCCGGCGCAGCTTCGGGCCCGACGCCGCGCGCTTCGTCACCATCCTCGCCGGCCGCGTCGCCCTGGCGCTCGACAACGCCGGGCTCTTCTCGGCCCTGGAGCGGCGCGAGCGCGAACGCAGCGAGATCGCCGAAACGCTGCAGCACGGCCTGCTGCCGCCGCCGCTCCCCCACATCCCCGGCTGGGCGCTGGCCGCCAGCTACCGCCCCGCCGGGGAGGAGAACGAGCTCGGCGGCGACTTCTACGACGCCTTCCGGATCGCCGGCGGCTGGATGGTCGTGGTCGGCGACGTGACCGGGCGCGGCGCCCAGGCGGCCGCGGTGACCGCCCAGGCGCGCTACGCGCTGCGCACCGCCGCGGCGCTGACCGGCGACCCGGTGATCGCCCTGCAGACCCTGAACCGCGAACTGCTGGCCCGGCGCGGGGCGGCGCTGTGCAGCGTCGCGGCGCTGGCGATCGACGAAGGAGGGGAAGGCTCGGTGCGCCTGGCCGTCGCCGGGCACCCGCCGCCGCTGGTCGCCGGCCCGGGGCCGGCCCGCGAGGCGGCCCCCTCGGGGCCGGTGCTCGGCGCCTTCCCCGACGGGCGCTGGCCGATCAGCCGCACCCGGCTGAACCAGGGCGAGGTACTGGTCGTGGTCACCGACGGGGTGACCGAGGCGCAGGGGGACGAGGAGCGCTTCGGCGAGCCGCGGCTGCGGGCCGAGCTGGCCGGCGTCGGGGGCGTCGCGCCGGCCACCCAGAAGCTGGAAATCGCCCTGCAGCGGTTCAGCCACGGCAGCAACGACGACGACGCGGCGATTCTCGCGATCGCCCCCGCCCCCTCGGCCCGGGCGCCGGCGAGCGCGCCGGAGCGGGCACTGGTCGAGCGCCTGTTCGTCGCCTTCAACCGCCGCGACGGGGATGAGATCGACGCCCTCTGCGACGACCGGATGGAGTTCTTCGCCACTGGCACCGCGGAGGCGATCGGGCGCGACGGCCCCTACGTCGGCCCGGCGGGGCTGCAGCAGTACCTGAGCGACGTCGAGCAGGCCTGGGACGAGCTGCTGATCACCCCCAGCTCGGTCGAGCGGCTGACCGGCTCGCTGCTGGTCCTCGGGCGGGTCTACGCCCGCAGCCGCCTGCTCGGGATCCGCGACATCCCGGTCGCCTGGACCTGGCGCCTGGAGGGCGAGCGCTTCGTCAGGGGCGAGGTCTTCCCCGACCCCGATCGGGTTCCCGCGTCCGGCTGAATCCCGCGCCCGGGCGAACGCCTATCAGGCGGCGCGGCTGAGACGGCGCAGCTGCGTCACCGCCGGACCGGCGCCGGCCCGCGGCCGGGAGCCCTCGACGGCCCGCAGCGCTTCGAGGGTGCGCGAGAGGGTCGGCGCCCGGCGTGGGGACCGTCCCTGCTTCCTCGCTTTTCCCCTCCTCGCCACGGTGGTGCTGTACCCCGAAGCGCCGAGCGCTCAAACCCGGGCGCGCTTCTTGCCGCGCGAGCGGCGCAGGACCCGGGCCGCGGGGCCGGACGCCTCCGCCCGGCGCAGCGAGTCCTCGACCGGCGGCCGGTCCATCTCGCGGATCAGCGCCCAGCCTTCGACCCCGACCCGGGCCACGTGGGCGCAGCAGCCGACGATCAGCAGGCCCAGCGCCGTGCCCGGGGAGGCGGTGAGGACGGCCAGCAGGGTCACCGCCATGAAGGCGTAGAAGAGCCCCGCCAGGATCTCGGCGACTTCCTCGAGGCTCTTGCGGTCGAATCGGTGCACGTCTGCCAGCCCCTTCGGCGTCGACTCGCCCAGCCCTGCATCGCGGCGGCGCCGCGGCCGCCGTGCCCGCCCGAGCGGCTCAGCGCGCGCAGCGCGCGCAGCGGCCGCGGAGGACGACCTCGTGCTCGGCGGCCTCGAAGCGCATCCGCTTGCCGAGGGCGGCGATCGCCCGCTCCAGGGCGGGGTCCTCGAAGGGGATCATCCGCCCGCAGACGGTGCAGATCGCGTGGTGGTGGTGCTCGCCGCCGGGCTCGACCCGCTCGTAGCCGGCGGTGCCGCGGCAGACCTCGATCCGCTGCACCAGCCCCAGCTGCTCGAGCTGCTCCAGCGCCCGGTAGATGCTGGCCCGTCCCGGAGCCGGTTTGCGGGCCCGCAGCTCGTCGTCGAGCTCCAGCGCGGTGACCGCGCAGTCGTGGCCGGCGAGCGCCTCGATCACCGCCGTGCGGGCGCCGCCGCGGCGCAGGCCGGCCGCCCGCACCGCGTCCAGGGCGTGCTCGGCCCAGCCGCTGTCGGTCGCGCTCCCCATGGGCTGATCCTAGTGCGCTCCCTCGCCGGCGCCGGCCGGCCAGACGGGGGTCCGGGAGGGTCCGCCGGAGCGCCGCCAGGCGACGATCGCCGCCGTCGCGAAGCCGGCCGTGGCGAGCCCGATCACCGCGAAGCTGGCCGGCACCGAGGGCACCAGGTAGCTGAGCGCCAGCCCTCCCCACATCGCCGCCAGCGCCAGCGCCGCGGAGAGCGCCAGGCCGCGCCAGGGGTTGTCGGTCAACAGCCGGGCGGCGCCGCCCGGGGCCGCCAGCAGGCCCAGCAGCAGCAGGGCGCCGACCGCCTGGGTCGCCTCGGCGGCGACCAGCGCGAGGAGGACGAGGAAGCCGGCCCCGACCGCCCGCACCGGCAGCCCGAGGCTGCCCGCCACCTCGGGGTCCAGCGAGGCGAAGAGCAGCGGCCGGGCGAGCGCCAGGGTGCCGAGTACGGCGAGCAGGCCGATCGCCGCGGCGAGCCGGGCCTCGGCCGCCGAGAGGCCGAGGATCGAGCCGAAGAGAACGCGCACCGCGGCGGTGCCGTCGGCGCCCGAGGAGCCGCTGATGAAGAGCGCCAGGAAGAGCGCCCCGAGGCCCAGCACCCAGGCGAAGACCGAGCCGATGACGACGTCGTCGGGCCGCGCCCGCTCGCCCAGCAGGCCCATCGCCGCCGCGCCGGCGATCGTCGCCACGAAGATGCCGAGCCGCACGTCGACCCCGGCCGCGGCGGCGGCGAGGGCGCCGGTGAAGGCGACGTGGCTGAGCGCGTCGCCGGCGAAGACCTGGCCGCGCAGGACGACGAAGTAGCCGACCAGGCCGCAGGCCAGGGCGACGAAGCCGCCGGCCAGGTAGGCGTTGCGCATGAACTCGTGGGCCAGCATCAGGCGCTCGCCTCCAGCGGCGCGGGAAGCCGGCGGGCGCGGGCGGCGCGCCCCAGGCGCACCGCCAGGTAGAGGCCGAAGGAGAGGCTGGTCACCCAGAAGCCGACCGGGTAGGGCGAGAAGTAGGCGATCGCCAGGCCGAGCCAGGTGACCAGCAGGGCGAGGCCGACCGAGAGCGCGAGGCCGGGCCAGGGCCGCGCGGTCAGCTGCTGCGCGGTCGCCGCCGGGGTGACCAGCAGGGCGAAGACCAGCAGGGCGCCGGTGATCTCCGCCGTCGCCGCGACCGCCAGTCCCAACAGCAGCAGGAAGGCCAGCCCGAGCGCCCGGGTCGGGGCGCCGGCGGCGCGGGCGACCGCCTCGTCGACCGAGGCGAAGAGCAGCGGCCGGCCGATCGCCGCCAGCGCCGCCAGCGCCGCGAGGGCGACCCACAGCAGCGTCTGCACCTGCCCGGCGGTGATCCCGAGGAAGGTGCCGAAGAGCAGCGACTGCAGGCCGGTCAGCTGGCCGCCGTAGAGGCTGACGAAGAGGAAGCCGAGGCCGAGGCCGAAGGCCTGCACGGTCCCGGTCGCCGCCGACTCGCCGCTGTCGCCGCGCTCCGAGCCGGTCACGGCGCCGAGCACGAGGGCGCCGAGCCCGCAGGCGCCGAAGTAGCCGAGCGCCAGGGGCAGCCCGGCCAGGGTCGCCCCGGCGGCGCCGGGGAAGGCGATCACCGAGAGCGTGT
>DASVWP010000258.1:0-21804 GCA_036393155.1 Solirubrobacterales bacterium
CGTCCTCTGGCATCGCTGGGAGCCGATGCTGGAACGGCCGCCCGCCGACGCCTTCGAGAACGTCGACGCGGTCGTCAACCTGCTCGGCGAGCGGATCGACCAGCGCTGGACCGAGGAGGCGAAGCGGAAGATCATGGAGACCCGCCGCACCGGCACGCACAACCTGGTGCAGGCGATCGAGGGTCTGGAGCAGCGGCCCGCGGTGCTGGTCAGCCAGTCGGCGGTTGGCTACTACGGGGACAGCGGCGAGGCGATCGTCGACGAGTCCGGCGGCAACGGCAACAGCTTCGACTCCGAGGTGACCCGCGAATGGGAGAAGGCGGCGCACGAAATCGACCCCACCGGTGTGCGGCTGGCGATCGTCCGCACCGGCCAGGTGCTCGACCCGCGCGGCGGCATGCTGAAGGAGCTGCTGCCCCCGTTCAAGCTTGGCCTCGGCGGGCCGATCGCCGGCGGGCGCCAGTACCTCTCCTGGATCCACATTGAGGACGAGGTGGGGATCCTGCTCTGGGCCCTCGACGAGCCGAACGTCTCCGGCGTCCTCAACGCCACCGCGCCCAACCCGGCGACCAACGGCGAGTTCGCGAAGGCGCTGGGGAAGGCGCTCGGGCGCCCGGCCGTGCTGCCGGTCCCCGGCTTCGTCCTCGACCTCAAATTCGGCCCGGAGTTCGGCAAGGTCCTGCGCGGCGGGCAGCGCGCGGTGCCGCGGCGGACGCAGGACCTGGGCTACCGCTTCAAGTTCCCGCAGCTCGACGCCGCGCTCGCCGACCTGCTCTAGGAAGCTTCCAGCGCTTCGCGCACCGCCTCGCGTACCGAGCCGGTGCCGGCGGCGGCGATCGCCCGCAGCACCCGGCGGACCCCCGCGGCGCCGGAGCGCGCTTCGCTCCAGCCGAGATCGGCGGATTCGAGGATCGGCTCGGCGAACCGGTTGGCCGCCGGGTCGCTCGCCTCGAGATAGGCAACCGCGCTGGAGTCCTCGGTCGCCCGCCGGGCGTTGGCGCCGACCGTCGCCAGGCGCAGGCGGCCCCCGGAGCGCTCGGGCTCCAGGCAGAGGACCCGCACGCGCACCGAGCCGGCAGCGCTCCCCGCTTCGGCGAGCCCCCGCTGCGCCCCGGCGCAGAGCGAGGCCGCCGCGTAGACCGAGACCGTGGCGCCGCTGGAGACCCCTTCCGCGCCGCCGCAGCCCGCCAGGGCCAGCAGCGCGGCGCAGGACGCGGAGATTAGGGCGGCGCGGCGCATTGGACGTCGATCCTAATTTGACGGCGATCCTAAACTCGCGGGGCATGCGCATCGGAGTCCTCACGGCAGGGGGCGACTGCCCTGGCCTGAACGCCGCGATCCGGGCCGTCTCGCGGGCGGCGATGTTCCGCGGCGACGAGGCGGTGGGGATCCGCCGCGGCTACCGCGGCCTGGCCGAGAGCGACTACATGCCGCTCGACATGCACACCGTCTCCGGCATCCTGCCGCTCGGCGGCACCATCCTCAGCACCTCGAGCTTCGAGCCGCTGCGCGAGGGCGCGGTCGACAAGGTCAAGCAGGCCTTCGTCGACCAGGAGCTCGATGCGGTGGTGGCGATCGGCGGCGAGCACACGATGGAGATCACCCGCCAGCTGCACGCCGACCACGGCCTGCCGCTGGTCGGGGTGCCGAAGACGATCGACAACGACGTCGGCGGCACCGACTACACCTTCGGCTTCGACACCGCGGTGCAGATCGTCACCGACGCGATCGACCGCCTCCATACCACCGCCCAGTCCCACGACCGGGTGATGGTGGTCGAGGTGATGGGGCGCAGCACCGGCTGGATCGCCGCTTACGCGGGCATCTCCGGCGGCGCCGACGCGATCGTCATCCCCGAGGCGACGACGACGGTCGAGGAGATCGCCGCCGGCATCGAACGCCGGCATGACCGCCACAAGGACTTCTCGATCGTGGTCGTCGCCGAGGGGGCGAAGCTGGCCTTCGCCAGCGGCGAGGAGCGCCTGATCCAGCCGGTCAAGGAGACCGACGAGTACGGCTATCCGCGGCTCGGCGGCATCGGCGTCGCCCTCGGCGCCGAGCTGGAGAGGCTGACCGGCTACGAGACGCGGGTCACCGTCCTCGGGCACGTCCAGCGCGGCGGCACCCCGACCTCCACCGACCGCATTCTCGCCACCCGCTTCGGCGTCTGCGCCTACGAGCTGGCCAAAGCCGGGGAATTCGGCAAGATGGCGGCGCTGCACGGGACCGAGATGATCGGCATCCCGCTGGCGCTGGCCACCGAGGTCAAGTCGCTGGACCTGGGGATGCTCGAGATTGCCAAACGCTTCTACTCCTGAGAGGGTGGGCGGCATGAGCGACACGGTCGATTTCCAGGCACTCACGCAGGCTCAGCAGAAGACCTGGGCAGAGGGCGACTTCGCGATGGTCGGCGGGCTGATCACCCTCGTGGCCGACGAGCTGGCGGAGGCGCTGCAGATCTTTCCCGACGAGCGGGTGCTCGACGTGGCCTGCGGCAGCGGCAACGGGGCGATCGCGGCGGCCCGGCGCGCCTGGGGCAACACGGTCGGCTGCGACTTCGTACCGGCGCTGCTGGAGCGGGCGCGCGAACGCGCCGCGGTTGAGCGCCTGAACATCGAGTTCGTCGAGGCGGACGCGCAGCGCCTGCCCTTCGAGGACGGCAGCTTCGACGTCGCGATGTCGACCTTCGGGGCGATGTTCGCGCCCGACCAGGAGCGCACGGCCGCCGAGCTGTTGCGCGTCGTCAAACCCGGTGGCCGGATCGGGATGGCCAACTGGACCCCGGACGGCGGCATCGCCGGCCTCTTCCTCGTGGTGGCCAAACACGCGCCCCCACCGCCCGGGATGGTCCCGCCCGTCCTCTGGGGCACCGAAGAGCGCCTGCGGGAGCTCTTCGGGGACGGTATCTCCGAGCTTCGCGTGGAGCGCCGGGGCTCACGACAGGCGTTCCGCTCGGCCGACCACTACATCGAGTTCTTCCGGACCTACTTCGGCCCGATCAAGATGGCCTTCGAGCGGGTCGGCCCGGACGGCGAGGCCGCCCTGGAAGCGGATCTGCGGGTCTTCCTCGAAGAGGCCAACACGGGCGGCGATCGCGGGTTGGTCATCGAACCCGACTACCTCCAGGTAGTCGCCACGCGCGCATAGGTCAAGCAGGTCGGTGGACGCAGGTCGCGTGGCGTGCTTCGCACGCGAGCGACCGAGGACGCCGAGATGCGCCGGCCTAGGAGCGCGTGGGGTTCAAGATGCGGACGATCGCGCCGACCAGCAGAATCCCGAAGAAGACCAGGCCGGAGACGCCGCCGCCCTGGCCGAGCCAGCCGTAGATGGTCACGGTGGCGCCGAGCGCCAGGAAGAGAGTGACGACCATTCCCATTGCGGCCGGGAGCTTATCGGCTCGCCCGGCGAGCGGGCGTCAAGCCTGCAGGGCGAGCCGCGCCTCGCTGAGGAAGGCGGCCACCGCGTCGGCCGCCTCCGGAGCCGAGGGCGCCTCGGCGACGGCGCGAACCAGGCGGCTGCCGATGATCACCCCGTCGGCGATCTCCCCCACCTGCGCCGCCTGCTCGGCGGTGCCGATGCCGAACCCGACGGCGACCGGAACCTCGGCCTCGGCCTTCGTCGCGGCGACCAGCTGTGACAGCTCGGGCGAGACCTCCGCCCGCTCGCCGGTCGTCCCGACGGTCGAGACGACGTAGACGAAGCCGTGGGCGACGGCGCAGATCTCCGCCCGCCGCCCCGGGGGCGTCGTCGGCGCGACCAGCGGCACCAGGGCGAGCCCCGCCTCGGTGAAGGTGGCGCGGACGTCCTCGGCCTCGCCGAGCGGCAGGTCAGGCACGATCGCCCCGCAGGCGCCGGCGGCCAGCGCCAGGCGGGCGAACTCGGCGGCTCCGCCGTGGGCCAGGACCATGTTGGTGTAGACCATCAGCACCACCGGCACCCGGTCGGCGACCGAGCGACAGACCTCCAGCGCGGTGCTCAGCGTCGCCCCCGCTTCCAGCGCCGCGGTGGCGGCGGCGTGGATCGTCGGGCCGTCGGCGAGGGGGTCGGAGAACGGCACCCCGAGCTCGATCAGGTCGGCGCCCGAATCCGCGTAGGCGGCGGCGACCTCGAGCGAGGCCTCGCGGCTCGGGAAGCCGGCCATCATGTAGGGCATCAGCGCCGCCCGGCCCTCCTCCTTCGCGGCCTGGAAAGCACCGGCGATGCGGGTCTCGCCAACCGCTGTCGCCTCAGCCACCGATCCTCCTGATCACCTCGGCCAGGTCCTTGTCCCCCCGGCCGGAGAGGCAGAGGACGTCGTATCCCTCGCCCCCGGGGTTCTCCATCAGCCAGGCGATCGCGTGCGAGGACTCCAGCGCCGGGATGATCCCCTCCAGGCGCGAGAGCTCCTGCAGCGCCGCCAGCGCCTGCCGGTCGGTGACGGCGACGTAGCTGGCCCGGCCGGTGTCGCGAAGGAAGGCGTGCTCGGGGCCCGAGCCGGGATAGTCGAGCCCGGCGGAGATCGAGTGCGCCTCGAGGATCTGCCCCTCCTCGTCGGCGAGGACCGAGGAGAGGGAGCCGTGCAGGACGCCGGTGGCGCCGGCGCCGAGCGAGGCCCCGTGGCGGCCGCTCTCGATCCCCTCGCCGGCCGCCTCGACGCCGATCAGCGCCACCCCCTCGTCGGGCACGAAGGGCGTGAAGATGCCGATCGAGTTGGAGCCGCCGCCGACGCAGGCGATCACCCGGTTCGGCAGCGCCCCCTCGGCGGCCAGCGCCTGCGCGCGCGCCTCCTCGCCGATCACCCGCTGCAGGTCGCGGACCAGCGCCGGGTAGGGGGCGGGACCAACCGCCGAGCCGATCACGTAGTGGGTCGTCTCGACGTTGGCGACCCAATCGCGGATCGCCGCGCTGACCGCCTCCTTCAGAGTCCGGGCGCCGGCGTCGACCGGCGCCACCTCGGCGCCGAGCAGCTTCATCCGCTCGACGTTGGGCGCCTGCCGCCGGATGTCCTCGGTCCCCATGTAGACGACGCACTCCAGGCCGAGCAGCGCGCAGGCCGTCGCGGTGGCGACGCCGTGCTGGCCGGCGCCGGTCTCGGCGATAACCCGCGGCTTGCCCATCCGCGCCGCCAGCAGCGTCTGCCCGAGCGCGTTGTTGATCTTGTGCGAGCCGGTGTGGGCGAGGTCCTCGCGCTTCAGGTAGACCCGCGAGCCGACCCGCTCGGAAAGTCGCTCGGCGAGATAGAGGGGCGTCGGCCGGCCGATGAAGTCGCGGCGCAGCAGGTCCAGCTCTGCGCGGAAGATCTCGTCCTCGCGAGCCTCGGCCCAGGCCGCGGTCAGCTCGTCGAGGGCGCCGATCAGCGTCTCCGGCACGTAACGCCCCCCGTAGGGGCCGAACCGCTCCTCGATCGCGCTCATGAAGCGGGGACGGTAGCCGCTTGGGCGGCCTCGAAGAAGGCGGCCATCGCCGCATGGTCCTTGCGTCCGGGCTCGGCCTCGACGCCGCTGGCGACGTCGACCGCGTACGGGTGGACGACCTCGATCGCCGCGGTGACGTTCTGGGGTCGCAGGCCGCCGGCGAGGATCGCCGGGACCTCGGAGCGGTGATTACGCAGCAGCTCCCAGTCGAAGCTCTCCCCCGTCCCGCCCCAGAGCCCCTTGCCGCGGCGGTCGAAGAGGTGGAAGTCCGTCCGGTAGGCCTCGGCGGCGTGGACGTCGGCGGCGCTGGCGACGTGGATCGCCTTGACCACCTTGACCCCGGTGCGCCGCGCCACCTCGGAGCAGAAGGAAGCTCCCTCGGCGCCGTTCAGCTGCACGATCGTCAGGCTGGCGTTCTCGACCGCCCGGTCGACCTCCTCCAGGGTCGGGTTGACGAAGACGCCGACGACCTCGCACTTGCGCCGGAAGGCCGCGCCGATCTCGGCCGCGACCTCCGGCTCGCAGAAGCGGGGACTGCCGTCGTAATGGATCAGGCCGATCGCCCAGGCCCCGAGACGCACGGCCTCCGCGGCGTCGTCGAGAGTGGTGATTCCGCAGAACTTGACGCGCACCAGCCCAGCCTACGGGAAGGACGGTCCCAACCCCGGAGTCGGGACCGTCCTTTCCGGCTCTATTCGGGTCGCGCTGCTTCGGGGCCGGCCGATTTGGGCTGATGCCCGAGAGTCACGTGGGCGGTCTTTTCGTTGCCGGCCCGGAGCAGGGTCAGTTCCATTTCTTCGCCGGGTTTGGCCTTGCTGATGGTTTCGATCAGTTCGTCCATTCCCGAGATCTTCTTGCCGTTGATGGCGGTGATGATGTCCCCGCCGAGGCTGACTTCGGCGCCGCCGATCGTCGCGGTGGTGTTGCCGCCTTCGACGCCCGCCTTGTCGGCCGGGCCGCCCTTGACGACCGACTGCACGAGCACTCCTTCTTCGACCGGCAGGTTGAGCGCCTTGGCGAGGGTCGGGGTAACCGAGCCGCCGCTGATCCCGAGGAAGGCGTGTTCGACTTCGCCCTTGCTCTCGAGTTCCTGGATCTCGGCGCGGGCGGTGTCGATCGGGATCGAGAAGCCGATGCCGACGTTGCCGTTGCCGCCGCCGCCGGTCTCGATCTGGGAGTTGATGCCGATCACCTCGCCTTCGGAGTTGATCAGCGGGCCGCCGGAGTTGCCGGGGTTGATCGCCGCGTCGGTCTGGATCACGTTGTCGATCGAGAACCCGTTCGGCGACTGGATCTGCCTCTGCAGGGCCGAGACGATGCCGCTGGTCACGGTGCGGTCAAGCCCGAAGGGGTTGCCGATCGCGACCACCGGGTCGCCGACTTCCACTTCGGAGGAATGCCCGAGGGTCAGCGGGTGCAGTTCGCTGGACGGTGCGTTGACCTTCAGCAGCGCCAGGTCGGAGCCGGGGTCGGCGCCGACGACTTCGGCGGTGTAGGTCTTGTTCGATTCGCCGAGTTTGACCGTGACCTTGCTGGCGCCTTCGATCACGTGGTTGTTGGTGAGGATGTGACCGGCGCCGTCGATCACGAAGCCCGAGCCGGTGGCGGTGCCGCCGCCGGAGGATTCCGGTTCGCCGAACGGCGAGAGCGATTGGCTTTCTTCCGGCGGGATCTGCGATTCGATGAAGGCGACGCCGTTGCCGTCGGCCTTGTAGATCTGGTTGACGACGTTGCCTTCGTCCTTGCCGTTCTTGGCGGAGACGGGCGCCGTCAGCGGTTGGGAGACCGTCGTCGTCGACCCGCCTTCGGACTGGATCCAACCGGCGGCGATTGCGATCCAGCCGAAGACGGCGACGACTGCCCCGCCCACGAGGGCGGAAACGAACGGGGTGCGGAGGAAGCTCTTTTTGTTCTCGGTGGGCATTGGCGAAGAATGGTGTCTCGCCGTCATTGTCAGCTAAATCCATGCGAATTTTTTTCTAAAGAGGGGCACCCACCCAGACCCCAACGGATTTGCCGTGGGCGCCTGAGCCGAATTCGGATCCGAAGAGCTCAATGTGGAACGCCAGCGAGACATCGGTACCCGCCGGGACGCCGCAGCGGCTGTGAAGCGAGCCGTTATAGGCGACCCCTCGCAACGCCGAGGTCACATCGAACGTGCGATTCGAAGCCTTGCCTGTGTTGAAGAAATGCGCTCCGCCCCTGGCAGTCTGGGGGGGAATTCTGAGATCACATCCGCCGGCGAAGGCGATCCCGATGGCCCCGCCTCCCTGGCACTCAATTGGCACCGGCGAGACACTCCGCGCCTGCGGGGCCAGCACCAGAGCGCATTCACGGGTGTCAAGCACAATTGCCTGCCTGTGCAGATGACAGCCGCGGAACAGGAGATGCAAGCGAAGCGACGTCGACGGGTGTTTTAAGACGGCCCGGTACCTGTCTTCCGCACAGCCGATCGAACCCACCCCCTGGAGGCGAAAAGCACTGACCGGCCATTGCCGATCAGTCAGCAACGCGGGTGGCTTGTCCGAGCGAATCGACAGGGCACCCCGATCGCTCTGCCCACCACTCCCCCCGCATCCACCCACTGCCGCGAGAAGCAATGCGATGCCCGCGAGCCTCAGGCGGCGCCCTTGAGCACCACTCATTGCTCAAAGATAGCTGTTTATGAGCAGGGTCCCAACCCAGCTCTCACTGCACAGCGCACACGGAGCGGCGCGTAGTCCGTCAGTACAGGTGCTCCCGAGTCCCTTCGTCCAGCCCCGTCAACTCCCGCGTCTTCGCTTCGGGATCGGGAGCCGACATCAGGGCGCCGCCGATCAGGACCGCGTCGACGCCGACCCGCTCCAGCTCCTGCAACTCCTCGCGGGAGGAGATGCCGCTCTCGGCGACCACGGTCTTGCCGGCCGGCACGTCGGGCATCAGCTCGTAGGTCGTGGCGACGTCCACAACCTGCTCGTCGAGGTTGCGGTTGTTGATCCCGATCACCTCGACGTCGGCGGCCAGCGCCCGCTCCAGCTCCTCGTCATCGTGCACCTCCACCAGGCAGTCGAGGTCGACCGCCCGGGCCTCCTCGTAGAGGCGGCGCAGGTCCCGGTCCCCGAGGGCGCGGACGATCAGCAGCACGGCGTCGGCGCCGTTCACCGCCGCCTCGTAGAGCTGGTAGGGGTCGACGATGAAGTCCTTGCGGATGATCGGCAGGTCGCAGGCCGCGCGGGCGACCCGCAGGTCCTCCAGGGACCCTCCGAAGTGCGGGCCGTCGGTGAGCACGGAGAGCGCTGCCGCGCCGCCGCGCTCATAGGCGCCGACCTGGCGGACGATGTCGATGCCCTCGGCGGCGATCTGGCCGGCGCTCGGCGATCGGCGCTTGAACTCGGCGATCAGCGAGAGACCGGGCCGGGTCAGCGCCTCGTTGAACGGGCGACCCTCGCCGCGGACGGCGAGGCGCGATTCCAGCTCGGCCTGCGGAAGGTCGCGCCGACGCGCGTCGACACCCTGCCTGGCCCCGTCGATCAGCTGCTCGATCATGCCCACTTGACGGGTTAAGCCTAGACGGCGGGCGAGACCGTTGCGGCGATCAGGCGCTCCAGCACGTCCGCTGCCGCGCCGGAGTCGATCGCCGCGGCCGCCTTGGCCGCGCCCTCCTCGAGATCGGCGGCCAGGCCGCCGACGTAGATCGCCGCCGCGGCGTTGAGGACCACCAGGTCGCGCCGAGGCCCGGACTCGCCACTCAGCACCGCCCTCGATGCGGCGGCGTTCTCCTCCGGCGACCCCCCCGCCACGTCCTCCAGGCGGGCCGGCGCGAGGCCGAACTGGCCCGGCTCGACGAACCACTCCGCGGTGCGCCCGTCGGCGACCTCGATCACCCGCGTGCGGGCCGAAAGCGAAAGCTCGTCGAGGCCATCCTCGGCCGAGACGATCAGAGCGCGCAGGCTGCCGAGCCCGATCAGCGCCTCGGCCATCGTCTCCTGATAGTGGCGGTCGGCCACCCCGAGCAGCTGCCGGCTGGCGCCGGCTGGGTTGGTCAGCGGGCCGAGGAAGTTGAAGATCGTCCGCACGCCGAGCGCCGCTCTCGCGGGGCCGACGTGCTTCATCGCGGCGTGGTGGCGGGGCGCGAAGAGGAAGCCGAAGCCGACTTCGTCGATGCAGCGCCCGACCTGCGCCGGCTCGAGCTCGATGTTCACTCCCAGGGCCTCCAGCAGGTCGGCGGAGCCGCACTTGCTGGTGTTGGAGCGGTTGCCGTGCTTGGCCACCGCACAGCCTGCCGCCGCGGCGACCAGGGCGGCGGTGGTCGAGACGTTGAAGGTCGAGGGCCCGCCGCCGGTGCCGCAGGTGTCGATCAGGTCGTCCCGCGAAGTCGCCACCGGCGCCGCGAGTGCCCGCATCGTCCGCGCCAGGCCGACCAGCTCGGGAACGGTCTCGCCCTTGGCCCGCAGGGCGATCAGGAAGGCGCCGGTCTGGACCGGGTCGGTCCGGCCCTCCATGATCTCGCTCAGTACCGCCGAGGCGTGGTCGGCGGTCAGGTGGTCGCCGGCGCAGACCGCGTCGATCGCCCGGCTGACGACATCGTTGGGCACCGCTAGCCCTCCCCGAGGAAGTTCTTCAGCAGGTGCTTGCCCTGCGGCGTCAGCACCGACTCGGGGTGGAACTGGACGCCCTCCGCTGGCAGCTCGCGGTGCCGCGCCCCCATCACCACCTCGCCGAGGTGGGCGCTCAGCTCCAGCTCCTCGGGCAGGTCCGGGTCGGCGACCAGCGAGTGGTAGCGCCCGGCGACCATCGGGCTCGGCAGCCCCGCGAAGATCGTCTTGCCGTCGTGCTCGACCTCGGCGTCCTTGCCGTGGATCGGCTCGCCCTGGACCACTCGGCCGCCGAAGGCCTCGACCATCGCCTGGTGACCGAGGCAGACCCCGAGCACGGGCGTCCCGGCTTCGGCGAACGCCCGGATCGCCTCGCCGGAGATCCCGGCCTCGGCCGGCGTGCAGGGGCCGGGCGAGACGACGAGCCGGTCGGGGCGCCGCTCCAGCAGCTCGCCGACCTCGGCCTTGTCGTTGCGCACGACCTCGATCTGCGCCCCCAGCTCGCCCAGGTACTGGACCAGGTTGTAGGTGAAGGAGTCGTAGTTGTCGATCACCAGCACGCGCATCGGACCGCCGCCTAGGCCCAGTCGGGCTGTTCGCAGGCGACCTGGACGGCCTTGAAGACCGCCCGCGCCTTGTTGACGGACTCCGTGTACTCGTAGGACGGCTTGGCGTCGGCGACCGTGCCGCCCCCCGCCTGCACGTGCAGCCGGCCGTCCTTGACGACGACCGTGCGGATGTGGATCGCCGTGTCGAGGTCGCCGTCCCAGGAGAGGTAGCCGACCGCGCCGCCGTAGGAGCAGCGCTTGACCGGCTCCAGCTCGTCGATGATCTGCATCGCCCGCACCTTCGGGGCGCCGGACAGGGTCCCCGCGGGCAGCGCCGAGCGCAGGACGTCCATCGCGCTGACGCCCTCGCGCAGCGTCCCGGAGACCTGGCTGACGATGTGGAGGACGTGCGAGTAGGTCTCGACCACCATCAGCTCGTCGACGTTGACGCTGCCGTACTCGCAGACCCGGCCGAGGTCGTTGCGGCCGAGGTCGACCAGCATCACGTGCTCGGCCCGCTCCTTGGGGTCGTTGACCAGCCGCTCGGCTAGGCGCCGGTCCTCGTCCTCGCTGCGCCCCCGCGGATAGGTGCCGGCGATCGGCCGCGTCTCCACCCGCCGGGCGCTGACCTTGACCAGCGGCTCGGGCGAGGCGCCGGCGAGCTGGAAGTCGCCGAACTCGAGGAAGTACATGTAGGGCGAGGGGTTGACCGCGCGCAGGCCGCGGTAGACCGAGAAGGCCTCGACCGCCGCCGGGGCGCTGAAGCGCTGGGAGGGGACGACCTGGAAGGCGTCGCCGGCGTGGACGTACTGGACGATCCGCTCTACGGCCGCTTCGAAGCGCTGCCGCTCCATGTTGGAGACGAACTCCGGCGGCTCGCAGACCATCGGGCGCTCGGGGACCGGCACGGCGCCGCGCAGGCGCTCCCGCATCAGCTCGATTGTCTCCGCCGCGCGCGCGTAGGCGGCGTCGATGCCCCCCTCGTCCTCGGCGAAGGCGCAGGCGAGGATCGTCAGCTCGTGGCGCAGGTGGTCGAAGACCAGCATCGCGTCGGTCACCATCAGCGCCATGTCGGGCAAGCCGAGGGGGTCCGGATTGGGCTCCCCGAGCGGCTCGACGGTCCGCACCAGGTCGTAGCCGAAGAAGCCGACGGCGCCGCCGGCGAACGGCGGCAGGTCGATGACCGGCGCCGGCCGGTAGGCCCCGAGGCGCTCGGCGACCGCGCCGTAGGGGTCGGCGGCCGGCTCGCTGCGGCTCGGCGGCTCGCCCGCGGCGGCCTCCTCCCCGCTCCATTCCGAGAGCACCCCGTCGCTCCAGCGCAGCACCGCGCGCGGGCGCAACCCGACGAAGGAGTAGCGGCCGACCTGGCCCTGCTCGGCCGACTCCAGGAGGAAGCAGGGCGCCCCTTCGGGCTCTCCTGCGCGCAGCTTCAGGAAGGCCGAGACCGGCGTCTCGCAGTCGTCGACGAAGCGGGCGCGCACCGGCACGACGTTGCCCTCGCGGGCCAGCTCGCGGGCCCGCTCGAGCGTCGGCTCCAGGCGCAGCTCCGAATCAGCCGCTACGGGCATTCAGCACTTCCATCACGTCCGCCTGGGAGACGCCGCGCGAGAACAGCAGCACGCTGAGGTGGTAGAGCACGTCGGCCGCCTCTTCGGCCACCCGGGCGTCGGTCTCTTCGCGCGCGGCGCGGACCACCTCCTCCGCCTCCTCCTCGATCTTCTCCCCGATCAGCTTCGGGTCGTCGAGCAGCTTCACCGTGTAGCTGCCGTCGGGCCGTTCGACGGCGCGGCTGCGGATCGTCCGCTCCAGCGCCGGCAGCGCTTCGTGGGTGACCGGGAACGGCTCACCCGGCGCCGGCGGTGCGTCCTTGCGGATCGAGGCCGAGCCGAGCACCTCGCGGTAGAAGCAGCTGCGCTGGCCGGTGTGGCAGGCGGGACCCGCCGGGTCGACCATCGCCACCAGGGCGTCGCCGTCGCAGTCGTAGCGGAGCTGGCGCAGGTGCATGAAGGCACCCGAGGTTTCGCCTTTTTTCCACAGTTCGTCGCGCGAGCGGCTGTGGAAGTGAAGGTCCCCGGTCTCGAGCGTCATTTCCAGGGACTGCGCGCTGACGTAGGCGAGCATCAGCACCTCGCCGGTGGCGAAGTCCTGGACGACGCAGGGCGCCAGGCCACGCTGGTCGAATTCGATTTCCCCGAACATCCGCTGAATCGTAGTGGCAGGAGGAACGATCGCCCCGGCCGACGGGTACTTCGTTGCGCGCGAACCGTCGCCTACTCGATTCCCAGCCGGTCGAGCATGTCCTCGTCGCGGCGCCAGTGCCGGCGCACGCGGACGGTGAGGTCGAGATGGACCTTGGCGCCCAGCTCGCGTTCCAGCGAGCGGCGAGCCGCGGCGCCGATCTCGCCGATCTTCACGCCCCGCCTGCCGATCAGGATGCCCTTCTGGGACTCCGTCTCCGCCCAGACCTCGGCCCGCACGACGACCAGCCCGTCCTCGCGAGGTGCCACCTCGGCGACCGCCACCTCGACCGAGTGCGGGATCTCCTGCCGGGTCCGGTTCAGGACCTGCTCGCGGATCAGCTCGGCCAGCAGCAGCTCGCTGGACTGGTCGCTGGAGTCCTCGGGCGGGTACATGTACGGCCCCTCGGGAACCAGCTCCCCGAGCCGCTCGAGCAGCGGCGCCAGCCCCTCGCCGGAGCGGGCGCTGATCGGAAAGACCTCGTCGACCCCCTCGAGCTCGGCCGCCGCCGCCAGCGTCTCGACGACCTGGCCGGGCCCCAGGCGGTCGATCTTGTTGACGGCGCAGATCACCGGGATGTCGGCCCGGGCCGCCAGCAGCGCCCGGGCGATGAAGCGGTCACCCGGCCCCACGCCCTCCTCGCCGTTGACGACGAACAGGACGACGTCGGAGTCGGCCAGCTCCCGCTCGACCCGCTGCTGCATCCGCTCGGTCAGCGCGTCGCGGGGGCGCTGCACGCCCGGCAGGTCGACCAGCACCAGCTGACGGCCGGCGTCGAGGTCGGTGGCAACGCCTCGGATCGCCCGCCGGGTGGTCTGCGGCCGGGTCGAGACGATCGCCACGTGGGAGCCGACCAGGGCGTTGACCAGGGTCGACTTGCCGACGTTCGGCCGCCCCGCCAGGCCGACGAAGCCGGACCTCACCCCAGCGCTCACCGCCACCTCTCCGGGCGCGGCGGGCTCGCCGGTCAAGCCGCCCAGGACCTCGGCCTGCAGGGCCAGCATCTCGCCGTCGTCGGTCTCGTGGTCATAGCCGCAGAGGTGGAGCACCCCGTGCACGGCGGCCTCGGTGACGTCGCTGCAGTGCTCCGGGCAGATCGCCACGTCGCCGAGCTCTCGCGGGCCCGCCGCCGGGCCCAGTTCGTCGATCGGGAAAGCGAGCACGTCGGTCGGCGCGTCGTTGCCCCGGTGCGCCCGGTTGAGCTCGCGGATCCGCTTGGCGTCGACGATCTCCACCGCCAGGTGGCCCTCTTGGACCCCGGTGGCCGCCAGAGCCGCGGCGACCGGCTCGCGCAGGTCGTCGGGAACGTCGCTGAGGTCGACGGTCAAGAGCCCGGGGTCGGCCCGTGTTCGGCCTGCGCGGCGCGCTGGCGGTCGCCGTGCGCGTCGTAGGCGGCAACGATCCGCTGCACGAGCTTGTGGCGGACGACGTCCTCGCCGCCGAATTTGACGAAGGAGATGTCCTGGACGTCGTTGAGGATGTCGCTGACCGCGATCAGGCCCGAGCGCTGGTCCTGCGGCAGGTCGATCTGGGTGACGTCGCCGGTCACCACCATCCGCGAGTTGAACCCGAGCCGGGTGAGGAACATCTTCATCTGCTCCGGGCTCGTGTTCTGCGCCTCGTCGAGGATCACGAAAGAGTCGTTGAGGGTGTTATGGGTGAGCAGGAAATCGTCGGTCACGTAGAGGGAATCCGCCGCGGCCACCTGGATGCACACCGTGTCCGCCTCTCCCGCCGGCTCGATCGCGTCGATGAAGCGCATCGGTCGCCCGCCGCCGTCCCGGTCGTAGATGGCCCGCTTGCGGCTCAGGCGGAACGGCTGAACCCCGGAAGGCAGCCGGATGTCCATGACGAACGAATCCGAGCGATGGTGGACAGGGCGTCCCTTCGCACGGCCGGGTGGCCGTCCAGACGCCTCTCGCCGCCGCGTGTAGGCGACGCCGCCCAAAGAGCGAACGAGAAACGCGACGTCATCGCGCAAGCGTTCGGAACAGGTCGTGTACTGGATCCGGCAGCTCCTGGCCGGCTGCGGCACCGGTCCGCCATCGCTGTCGAGAAGGCCCTGCAATACAGCCAGGCGAACAGTCGATGCGTTCTCCAGGTAAAGCCGTGGGACGAACTTCGTCGACGACCGGGTTCCCGCCAGCCCCAGCTCGCGGAGAGTCGCCATGACTGGATTGGCGACGATCGCCCCACCACGGTGCCCCTCCCGATTCCGAAGCACATAGTCCACCCTTCCCTTGCGCCTCAGCTCGATCCCATCGAGGTTCTCCTCGAGTGCTACCGCCAGCTCTCGATCCGCCGTTGCGAAGGTCGGGGTGGTCTTCCCGGTGATGCACCCATCCCCCAGCAACAGGCCCAGGGCGTAGGGGTCAAGCGGCACGTCCCGGTGCGGAAACTCAACCGGGGCGCCGAGAAGTGGCAGCTCGTACCTTCGTTGGTGCGCGCTGCGGAGCCGGCCGATCATCTCCTGCGTCTCCAGGACGCGACCGGGCTTGCCGCGACGTCGGTCCGACGCGGTGAAGACGTGCCACAGGTGCTCGCCGCAGCACAAGGTCGAGGCGCCGTCCTGCGCCCGCACGCGGAAGACCTCCTTGCGGCCCTGCGGGAAGACGCCGAGGACAGGGGTCGGCAAGCCGTTTGATCCGACGACCAGATCCCCGACGCGAAGGCTCCCGATACGCTCAAATCCGGAGGGCGTCAGGACCTGAGAAGTCAGCGGCTGAGCCCGGCCCCTCATAAAGGCCAGCGGCGCCACCTCGATCACGTTGCGTTCGAAGTAGCCGTTGACCCGGTCGGGGTCGAGCATGTCGAACAGGGCGTCGAAGAGCGGACGCAGGTAGGGGTCGACCTTGGCCTGGATGTCGCCGGGCAGGAAGCCGAGCCGCTCGCCCGCCTCGACCGCCGGCCGGGTGAGGATGATCCGCTGCACCTGGCGCTCGGTCAGGGCCGCCGCCGCCATCGCCACCGCGAGGAAGGTCTTGCCGGTGCCCGCCGGCCCGATTCCGAAGGTGATCGTGTTGCGGCGGATCGAGTCGACGTAGCGCTTCTGGTTGACGGTCTTCGGCGCCACCTTGGTGTTGCGGTGGCGCCAGACCACGTCGTCGAGGATCGCCGCCGGGCTCTCGTGCGCGTCCAGGGCCCCGGTCACCGCCTCGATCGTCCCCGGCGCCACCTCGTGCCCCTGTTCGATCAGCTCGACCATCTCGTCGACCACGGTCGCCGCCTGCTCGACCTCGCCGGGGTCGCCCTCCAGGGTCAGCACGTTGCCCCGCAGGTGCAGATCGGCGCCGAGCCTGCCCCGCAGGGCCCGCAGCACCGTGTCCTCCGAGCCCGCCAGCTCGGCGGCCACCGTGTTGTCCAGCGTCAGCTGCCTACGCGCCAAGCTCAGGCACCCAGCCTCTGTCGCACGGCTGCGCTCACCCGCTTGCCGTCGGCGCGGCCGCCGACCTTCGGCATCAGCGCCGACATCACCTGGCCCATCTGCCGCGGCTCGCTCGCCCCGGTCTCCGCCACCGTGGCGTCGACCAGCTCGCCCAGCTCCTCGTCGGAGAGCTGCTGCGGCAGGTAGCCCTCGATCAGCTCCGCCTCGAAGCGCTCCGCTGCCGCCTGATCGTCACGGCCGGCCTTCGCGTAGGCCTCGGCGGCCTCGACCCGTTTCTTGCGCTCGCGCTGCAGCACCGCGACCTCGTCGCCCTTGCCCAGCTTGGCGTCCTGCTGGAGGACGTCGACGACCATCCGCAGCGCCGCCGCGCGCTCGCGGTCGCGCGCTTTCATCGCCGTCCGCACATCGCTCTGCACCTGCTCGAGAACGCTCATCGGCCTAAGGGTAGAGGGCAGCGTCCGGAGTTACGGCGAGGCCCTTGGGGACGAGGTCTCGGATGTCGGTGCTGACCAGAGTCATGCCCTTACGCCGGGCCGCCGCCACATATGCCGCGTCGTAGGCGGTGATGCCATGTTCGGCGGCGATATCGATCGCCGCGACGGCGAATTCGGCATCCACCCTCACGAGCCTCTCCCCCCGGCAGGATTTGGCGATCGCTCTCGCAAGCTGTGCCGCGTCTCGCGGCTGACCCCTCTTGCGCCCAACCACATTGGCGATCTCGTAGAAGGTCAGATCAAGCGCCGCGATGGTGGACCAGTTGCGCCTCAGCAGCTCGTTCGATGAATAGTGAAGGGCCTCGCCAGGCGTGGTTGCCGCAACCCACACGCCGGCATCGATGAGGAAAACCTCAGTGGGTTTCGCGGTCTTCACGGATCAATTCCGCCGCACTGCGGCCGCCAAGGTCGATCTGGACCGAGTCCAGGAGCCGTTCGAACTCCTCCCGCTCCTTGACATCGATCCGCTCCAGCTCCCTTTCGGCCAGACGCTGCAGGAAGCCGCTGCGCGTCTCACCGGCCGCGCTGGCGTGGGCATCGACACGCTGCAGGAGGTCGTCGGGAATGGAGATCATCACCTTGGCCACGGGGTGAGTATATACGGTATTGCCGTGGAGCTTCAGGGGTGCGACCGCGGACATGGGCCGATCCTCCACGGACTCGGCGCATGAGTGGCGCGCACTCTGCGCCGAATCCGCAAAATCTCGGTCGAGATTGAGTCAGGCGGGGATCTCGACCCGCTCCACCTCACCCAGCGGCATCTGCAGGAAGCGGGTGCCGACCGCGTGGAAGGCGTCCGGATCACCCGTGCAGAGGAAGTCGTAGCTGCCCTCGCCGACCGACTCGGAGGCCAGGCCGGCGCTCTCCAGGGTCCGCTGGACCGCGGCGGCGACGGCGTGGCCGCCGCTGACCAGGCGCACGTCGCGCCCGAGGATCCGCTGCAGCATCGGCGAGACCAACGGGTAGTGCGTGCAGCCGAGGATCAGGGTGTCTACCTCGGCCGCCTTCAGGGGCGCGCAGTAGGAGCGGGCCATCGCCATCGTCTCCTCGTCGAACAGGGAGCCGTCCTGGATGAACGGCGCGAGCTTCGGCGCCTCAACCTCGGTCACCTCCAGCCCCCTTCCCTGGGCTTCCAGGGCGCGGCGGTAGGCCCCGCTCTCGACGGTGTTCGGCGTCGCCAGCACGCCGACCCGGGAGTTGGCGGTGATCGCGGCGGCAATCTCGGCCTGCGGCTCGACCACCGGCACGACCTCGACGCCGCGCGCCGCCGCCACCTCGCGGGCCACGTCCTCGCCGATCGAGGTCGCGGTGTTGCAGGCGATCACCAGCAGCTTGGCGCCGCGGTCGAGCAGCAACTCGGCGATCCTGGCGATCCGGCCCCGCAGCCAGGCCGGATCGCGGGTGCCGTAGGGGAACATCGCCGTGTCGCCGAGGTAGAGGAAGTCCTCCTGCGGCAGCGAGACCAGGCACTCGTGCAGGACCGTCAGGCCGCCGACGCCGGAGTCGAACATCGCCACCGGCAGGGACCGGTCGAGCTGGTCGCCGCTCGCCGTCAGGGCGGTCAGGGTTTGGTGACCATGAAGAAGATCGTCACCACGACGATCAGCCCGGCGATCGGCCCGACGGTGCCGAGCCGGCGGGCGATTTCGTTGAACTCCTCGCTCAGCGTGTCGCCCGCCTTCAGGTCCCGTTCGGCGATCTCCTGCGCCCTCTTGCCCTGGGGCCGGAAGAACGCGTGCTGCAGCCCGAAGAGGACGATGATCGCGACGAAGCCGACGCTGATGAACGCTTCGCTGGCGTCCCAGCTGCCTTCGGCCATCAGGTAGATCCCGGCCAGCAGGAGGACGATCATCCCCGGTTCGAGCAGGAAGCGGTCGACCTTGCGGACTCCCTCGAAGATCGCCGGCGTCGCTCGCGGGTATTTCGAGCTGATCGAGAAGAGGAGGCCGTAGCTGAAGGTCGGCCCGAAGGCGAGGACCACCGCGAGGATGTGGATGAAGAGCCCGACGCTGTAGTCGGTGACGTTCGCCAGCGGCAGCATCTGGCGAAAACCCTATCCCCTAGGGACGACGAAGCAACAGGGCGGCCCAGTCGCCCTCCCGGCGGCGCTCCTGCTCGATCAGGCCCGACTCGGCGAAGGCGGCTGCCGTCGCGTCGAGCTCGGATGGGAGCAATCCCGAGCACACAAGGGTGGTGGGAGTCCGGGGAGGGCCCGTCGGAGCAACAGCGGGGAGGCTCCGCCGGGCCCTCCCCGGACTCCCGTCCTCGTTCGCCAGCTGGACAGCGACCGCTTGCAGGATCGGGGCGGTCATGTTGGCGACGGTGGTCGGGGCGAGATCGGGGAGGCGTTCGCGGAGGTTCATGCGCTCCAGGGAGAGCTCGACGCCGTTCAGCTCGGCGTTGGCGGCGCTGACCTCGAGGGCGGCGGGCTCGTGGTCGAAGGCGGCGATCGGGGACCAACCGAGCTTGGCGGCGGAGATCGCCAGGACGCCGGAGCCGGTCCCGAGGTCGGTCAGCGGCCCGCTTGCCTCGCCCGAGGCCGCCAGCTCGCAGAGGAGCTCGAGACAGAGGCGGGTGGTCGGGTGGGCACCGGTGCCGAACGCCTGGCCGGGGTCGACGACGACGTCGATCGCGCCCTCGCGGGGCGACTCCCAGGAAGGCCGCAGCCAGAGCCGGCCTCCGACCAGCAGCGGCTTGTGGAAGTCCTTCCAGCGGTCGGCCCAGTCGTCGGGGACCTCGCTGGAGCTGACCTCGATCCGCCCCGCGCCGACCACGGCGTCGAGGTCCCCCAGCTCCGGCAGCTCGCCCTCGCCGCCGTACATCGCGTACTCGACGAAGCCGGGGCCCCGCTCCTCCTCCACTCCGTTCGGCGCCAGCACGGTCAGCTCGGCCAGCACCAGGTCGGCCAGCTCCGGCGTGCACCTGACCGCGAGGCGGATCAAGGATGCCTCAGCCGAAGGCGCGGCGGACGCGGCTGAAGAACCCCTCGCCATGCTGGGGCCCGAGGTTCTCGTCCTCCAGCGTGGAGTCGAGGCGCTCGACGATCTCCCGCTGTTCCTCGGAGAGGTTGGTCGGGACGACGACGTTGAGGATCACCCTCTGGTTCCCGCGGCGCCGCCCGCCGAGCCGTGGCAGGCCGATCCCCCGCAGCAGCTCTTCGTGCCCGGGCTGGGTCCCCGCCGAGACCTCGACCTCCTGCTCGCCGTCGAGCGTCGGGACCGTGACGGTGGTGCCGAGCATCGCCTCGGTGGCGGGGATCGAGACGATGCTGATCAGGTCGGTGCCGTCGCGGCGGAACCGCTCGTCCTCGGCGACCGCGACCTCGATGTAGAGGTCGCCGGCCGGCGCCCCGGGCTCGCCGGCGTGGCCGGCGCCGGAGACCCGCAGGCGCTGCCCGTGCTCGATCCCCGCCGGGACCTCGATCGCCTGCTTGCGCCGGCCGCGGGTGCGGCCGCTGCCGCCGCACTCGCCGCAGGGGGTCTCCGCCACCTTGCCGGCGCCGTGGCAGGCGCTGCAGGTGACCGCGCGGACCATCTGGCCGAACGGCGTCTGGGAGACCTGCCGCAGCTGGCCGGCGCCGCCGCACTGCTCGCAGGTGCTGATCGGCGTGCCGGGCTCGGCGCCGTTGCCGTGGCAGTGCTCGCAGGGTCCGACGGCGTCGTATTCGACGTCCCGCCGCGCCCCCGTCGCCACCTCGGCCAGCTCGATCTCCACCGAGAGGAGGACGTCGGCTCCGGCTGCCGGACCGGCGCCGCGGCCGCCGAAGCCGAACGCTTCGCCGCCGAAGAAGGCCTGGAGGATGTCGTCGATCGAGCCGAAGGAGGCGCTGCGGGGGTCGAAGCCGCCGGAGCGCAGGCCCTCGTGGCCGTAGGCGTCGTAGGTGCGGCGCCGCTCGGGGTCGGAGAGCACCTCGTAGGCCTCGGCCGCGGCCTTGAACTTCTCCTCGGCTTCGGGGTCGTCTTTGTTGACGTCGGGGTGCAGCTCACGCGCCAGGCGGCGGAAGGCTTTCTTGATCTCAGCCTCGCCGGCGTCCCGGCCGACGCCGAGCACCTCGTAGTAGTCGCTCGGCATCGCTCAGCTCTCGTAGACGCTCTCGAAGTACCGGGAGAGCTCCCGCGCGGCACCGCGCACGCAGGCGATCGCCGTCGCGTAGTCCATCCGCAGCGGCCCGACCACGCCGACGGCGCCGAGGTTGCGGTGGCCGAGGCCGTAGTTGGCGCCGACCACGCTGACCGAGCGCAGCTCCGGTTGCGGGTTCTCCTCGCCGATCCAGAGGAACACCGAGCGCTGATCCAGCGAGGAGCGGAGCATCTGCAGCACGTCGGCGCGGCGCTCCAGCGCGGTCATCAGCTCGTCGGCCCGCGGCAGGTCGGCCCGGTGCTGTTCGGAGAGCAGGCGGGCGGCGCCTTCGACGTAGAGGTCGGTTCCAGCCTCGCGCTCAAGCTCGGTGAAGGCGGCCCCGAGGGTGACGACGAAGTCGGCCTCGACCGGGCCCAGGCCGGGGTCGGCGAGGCGGTCGGCGATCATCCGGGCCCCGACGCCGAGCCCGCTCAGCCGCTCGTTCAGGTAGCTGGAGGCCCAGGCGACCAGCCCGCTGTCCACCGGCCGGTCGAACTCGAAGACCCGCCGCACGACGTCGCCGGTCGAGGCGATCGCGATCACCACCACCTTGGTCGGCTGCAGCCGCAGCACCTCGACCCGGTGGATCGTCGCCGTCGCCAGCGGCGGCGCCGCCGCCATCGCCACCAGGTCGGTGACCTGCGCGAGGGCCGCGGTCGTCTCCCGCATCGCCTGGTCGACCTCGCGCCGCAGCCGCGAGAGCTCCAGCTCGACCCGCGTCTCCGCCGGCAGCGAGCCCGAGGCGAGCAGCAGGTCCACGTAATGGCGATACCCGACCTCCGTCGGCACCCGCCCCGCCGAGGTATGAGGATGCGTCAGGTACCCCTCAGCCTCCAGCAAAGCCAGCTCCGCCCGCACCGTCGAGGGCCCCCACTCCACCTCCGGCCGCTCCGCGACCTCCTTCGAAGGCACCGGCCTGGCCGAAGCCAAATAGGCATCGACCACCAGCCGAAGAATCAGCTCCTGTCGCTCGCTGAGCATCTACCGGAGTTTAGGAGGACCTGCGGGCAACCCCAGCTCGAAGCCCAGCAGGAGCGCCGGGGGTGCCCCCCC